>NZ_QRGQ01000027.1:0-304 GCF_003367205.1 Arthrobacter sp. RT-1 | reverse complement strand
GAACGCTGGCGGCGTGCTTAACACATGCAAGTCGAACGATGATCCGGTGCTTGCACCGGGGATTAGTGGCGAACGGGTGAGTAACACGTGAGTAACCTGCCCTTAACTCTGGGATAAGCCTGGGAAACTGGGTCTAATACCGGATATGACCTTCCATCGCATGGTGGTTGGTGGAAAGCTTTTTGTGGTTTTGGATGGACTCGCGGCCTATCAGCTTGTTGGTGAGGTAATGGCTTACCAAGGCGACGACGGGTAGCCGGCCTGAGAGGGTGACCGGCCACACTGGGACTGAGACACGGCCCAG
>NZ_QRGQ01000025.1:29371-37663 GCF_003367205.1 Arthrobacter sp. RT-1 | reverse complement strand
GGTGCCGAAGATGACGAAGTAGGTGCCGACGATGAGGAAGATGACCAGGGCGGCGACCTTGATCAGGGCGAACCAGAATTCCATTTCGCCAAAGACCTTGACCGAGACCAGGTTCAGGGCCAGGACCACGACCAGGGCGATCAGGGCCCAGGCCCATTGCGGGACTGCTGCCATCCAGGGGATGTAGTTGCCGAAGAAGTTCATGTACAGGGCCGCGGCGGTGATGTCCACGATGGTGGTGGTGGCCCAGTTGATCCAGTAGAACCAGCCGGAGACGAACGCGGCTTTTTCGCCGAAGAATTCCCGGGCGTAGGAGACGAAGGAGCCCGAGGAGGGCCGGTGCAGGACCAGTTCGCCCAGGGCGCGGAGGATGAGGAACGCGAAGAACCCGCAGACCGCGTACGCGATGACCAGCGACGGGCCGGCGGCGTTCAGCCGACCGCCGGCGCCCAGGAACAGGCCGGTACCGATCGCGCCGCCGATCGCGATCATCTGGATCTGCCGCGGTTTGAGGTTCTTGTGGTAACCCTTGTCCTCGGCATGCAACGCCGACTCGGAAGCATGGGCCTGCGGCGGGACTGTGTGGTCCGTGATGGGGGGATTTGTCATGGGGGATGTCCTATTTGCTGAGGTTGGCAAGGCGTTCGGGGCTAAGGAGTTCCTGGAGTTGGGTGTTGGTGAGGAGCCCGTGTTCGAGGACGAGCTCGGCCACGCCCTTGCCGGTGGCAAGTGCTTCCTGGGCGATGGCGGTTGCGGTGGCGTAGCCCAGGTGGGGATTCAGGGCGGTGACCAGGCCGATGGACTGTTCCACGGTGAGGCGGAGGTGTTCGGTGTTTGCGGTGATGCCCCGAATGCAGCGGGCCGTGAGGGTGCGGCAGGCTGCTTCCAGGTGGGAGATGCTCTTGTGGAGGCTGTGGACAATCACCGGTTCAAAGGCGTTGAGCTGGAGCTGCCCGGCTTCGGCCGCCATGGTGATGGTGACGTCGTTGCCGATGACTTCGTAGGCCACCTGGGAGACCACTTCCGGGATCACCGGATTGATCTTGCCGGGCATGATGGAGGAGCCGGACTGCACTGCCGGCAGGTTGATTTCGCCGAAGCCGGCGCGGGGGCCGGAGGAAAGCAGGCGGAGGTCGTTGCAGATCTTGGAGAGCTTGACGGCAACGCGCTTGAGCACGCCGGACAGGTGCACGAAAGCGCCGACGTCCTGGGTTGCCTCGATCAGGTCCGGGGCGGTGACCAGGGGCAGGCCGGTGATCTCGGCAAGGTGCCGGCAGGCTGCCGCGGCGTAGCCGGCGGGGGCGTTCAGTCCGGTTCCGATGGCGGTGGCCCCGAGGTTGATCTCGTGGATCAGCAGTTCGGCTTCGGCCAGGCGGAGCCGGTCTTCGCCGATGGTGATGGCGTAGGTGCCGAATTCCTGCCCAAGGGTCATGGGCACGGCGTCCTGCAGCTGGGTGCGGCCCATCTTCACCACGGTGCGGAACTCGAGGGCCTTGGAGGCGCAGGCTTCCTCGAGTTCGGCCAAGGCGTCCAGCAGCTCCCGTGCGGCGAAGATCGTTCCGAGCTTCACGGCGGTGGGGTAGACGTCGTTGGTGGACTGGCTGAGGTTGACGTGGTCGTTGGGGTGCAGCCGGGCGTAGTCGCCTTTGGGATGGCCGAGGATTTCGAGCGCGCGGTTGGCAATGACTTCGTTGGCGTTCATGTTCGACGACGTCCCGGCACCACCCTGGATGACGTCGACGACGAACTGGTCGGCGAGGCGGCCGTCCAGGATGTCCTGGCATGCCTGTTCGATGGCCGCCGACCGTTCTGCGTCCAGCAGGCCAAGCTCCCGGTTGGTGCGGGCGGCGGCGAGTTTCACCGCCGCGAGGCCGCGGACCAGGTGCATGTTGGAGGAGAGCTTCTGGCCGGTGATGGGGAAGTTCTCCACAGCACGGAGGGTGTGCACGCCCCAGTA
The DNA here is from genome assembly GCF_003367205.1 of Arthrobacter sp. RT-1. NCBI lineage: Bacteria > Bacillati > Actinomycetota > Actinomycetes > Micrococcales > Micrococcaceae > Arthrobacter > Arthrobacter sp. RT-1. Next base: position 35,706 of record NZ_QRGQ01000025.1, on the reverse strand, counting down.
GGCGGCGGCGGGGACATCGCGGTCGCCGAGCAGGTCGTGCTCGGAGCGGATGTCCGCGGCGGTTTCGATGATAGTCATGGGTCCTTACGGGGCTTCGTTGACGGGTTTGGACAGGAAATCGGTGGCTTGAAGCTGGCCGACCTGGTGGCCGCCGCCCAGCACGGGCGCCGTTGCAATCGCGGCGAGCGGCGCGGTGTCCACACCGAGGGCTTCCAGCAGTTTGACGGTGGCGGGCATCCGGGCGCGGTCGCCGCCGTCGGAAATCTTGACGGCCACGGCGCTGCCGTCGGGCAGGCCCACCAGCTGGACGCCTTCGAAGCCGTCCTTTGCGACAGCGCCGGGGAGCAGCCGCATGAGCCCGGTGACGTCGCGGCCTTCGCCGGCCACCATCTGCGGGTGCTGCTGCATGGCGAGTCCGACGGCGGCTTCCGTGCTAGGTACATCAGGCGAGGCGCCGCCGTCGGACGCGTTCCCAAGGGGACCGGCCGCCCGGGCGAGGCGGCCGAAGGCGCGGGCCATGCCGCGGAGGGTCAGTGCGAACAGCGGGGTGCCGCAGCCGTCCGTGCTGATGGCAAGGGGCTGCTCCCCGGCCAGGTCGGTGACGGTACGGGCAACGAGTTGCTGCAGCGGGTGGGCGGGGTCAAGGTAGCCGCGCACCGGCCAGCCGTTGATCACGCAGGTGGCGGCCATGGCGGCGTGCTTGCCGGAGCAGTTCTGGGTGAGCTGGGTGGCCCGGCCGCCGGTGCGAAGCCATTCCTCGCGCTCGGCCACGCCGTAGGGCAGGTCCGTGCTGTTCTCCAGGTCGGTGATGGCCAGGCCGTGCAGTTCGAGGATGCGCAGCGCGCCGTCCCGATGTTCGGCTGCGCCGGAGTGGCTTGCCGCGGCCAGTGCCAGGAGGTCCGCGGGGAGTTCAAGTCCTGCCCGGATCATGGCGACGGCCTGGAGCGGCTTCAGGGAGGACCGGGGGTAGAACGCAGCCAGCGGATCGCCTGCTGCTGCCTGGATTGAGCCATCTGCGGCGAGGGCGATGGCCGAGCCGTAATGGACGCTTTCCACGAGGCCGTCGCGGATGGCGGCGACCAGGGGCTGGTGCTGCGGCAGGGCGGCAGCAGTGTGGGCAGCAGAAAGCGCAGGGGAGAGCATGAATTCCTTGAAGGTTGCTGGAGTTACTTGTTCAGGATGGAGTCGAGGGCAACGCCCACGGCGTGCAGGTGGTGGGCCATGGCGGCGCGGGCGTCTTCCGCGGAGCCGGCCTCGATGGCGGCAAGGATCTGCTGGTGTTCGACGTCGGAGGCGTGCTGCCGGTCTGCCACCATGTTCAGGGTTTCCGACTGGTGCGCCAGGGCGTCACGGATATCGGCCACTACGCTGGCGAACACCTTGTTGCCGCTGGCGCGTGCGATCGCAGCGTGGAAGCTGGAGTCCAGGGCAACCCAGGATTCCGGATCTGTTTCGGTGGCCATGGCCGCCACGATGTGGCGGAGGGTTTCCAGTTCCTCGTCGGTACGGCGCTCGGCCGCCAGCCCCGCTGCCGGAACCTCGATGTGCGGTCTTGCCTCCGTGAGGTCCCGGGCTGAGTACTGGCCGAGGGTGAGGTCATTGGCCACCTTGTTGGCCACGACGAAGGTGCCCTTGCCCGTCTTGGTGACCGTGAGGCCCAAGGCGGTGCAGGACCTCAGGGCTTCCCGGATCACCGAGCGGCTCACTCCGTACTGCTGCGAAAGCGTGGCCTCCGAGCTGAGCTTGCTGCCCACTGCTACCAGCCCGGACTCAATGTCCTCGCGGAGGGCGTTGAATACGGCCTCCGCAGCACTCAACCGCGCCAAGGGGCGCGCCGAGGCGTGGCTGGCGGCCATTCCGCGGGCGGCTGCTCCGGCTGCAGGCTGTCCTGCTGTCCGGCTGTCTGACAGGTTCACGCTTTAAATATGGCACCGGTCACACGAGGTGTCAATGCGAGGTGTCAGCGGAGGCAAGCTCGGGGCTTGGCGAAAGGTACGTTCGTGCCGTTTCTCCCTTTTCTTACAGGATGCCCGGGCGTATCCTCTCCAATAAGACAAAAGATCGGCACGATCGTACCTATGGGAGGGTCATGATTCAGGAGCTTCCCCGGATCCTGGCCGCGGAAGTAAGGTCGCGCCGCACCTCGCTCGGCCTCACGCAGCGGGACCTGGCTGACATGGCCGGCGTTTCTGAGCGGTTTGTCCGTTTTGTGGAGCAGGGTAAGCCGAGCATCCAGCTGGATTCGCTTCTTGCGGTCCTCAACACCCTCGGGCTCGAGCTTCAGGTCGCAACCAAAACCAGCCAGGCCCGCCGCGCTGAAGCCGGTCCCGGGGCCCGGGAAGTGGCCGTGCCATGAGGCACCGCATCGCTGACATCTACAAGGCAGGTGTGCTGGCGGCCAGGCTGGAAAGGCACGACGGCGGGACCCGCTTCAGCTACCTCCCGGCGTATCTCGCATCCGGGGGACCCGCCGTCGCGACGTCCCTGCCGCCCACCAACGAGCCGGTCCTGTCTGCTGCGGGCGCTGCTCCGCCCTATTTCACCGGCCTCCTCCCGGAGGGCCGCCGGCTCAATGCCCTGCGGCGGTCCATCAAAACCAGTGCCGACGACGACCTGTCCCTCCTCATCGCGGCAGGCGGAAATCCTGTGGGCGACGTCCAGATCGTGGGTCACGGGGAGCCGCTGGACCCCGATGAGCATGCGGTCCAGCTGGATCCGAAGCTTCCCGTGGACTTCGATCAGCTGCTCGGTGACCCGGATCTGATCGACCCCGTGGCGCTGGCCGGCGTCCAGGACAAGCTGTCCGCCGGGATGATTTCCCTTCCCGTGGCAAGCGCCGGGAAGAGATTCATCCTGAAGCTCAACGCGCCCGAGTTCCCGCACGTGGTGGAGAACGAACTGGTGATGTTCCGCTACGCCGCCAAGCTCCGGATCCCGCTGAGCCGGGTCCAGCTGATCAGGGATGTTGCCGGCAGGCCGGGGCTGCTGGTGGAACGCTTCGACCGTGTGCCCGTCGCCAGTGGCGGCCCTGACGACGTGTTGCGCCTCGCGGTGGAGGACGGCGCGCAGGTGCTCAAGCTCTATCCGGCCGACAAGTACAACGTTGGCTACGGGCAGGTCTGCCACGCGCTGGCGGACCACTGCTCCGCGCCCCTTCCGGCGCTTCGGAACCTCGCCATCCAGGGGGCGTTTGCCTGGCTGACCGGCAACGGGGATCTGCACGCCAAGAATGTGTCCATGGTCCGGCATCCTTCCGGTGAATGGGCCATCGCACCGGTGTACGACATTCCCTCCACGGTCGTTTACGGCGACAAGACCCTGGCTCTGACCATGAACGGCAAACGGACGGGCATCTCGCGCCGCCATTTCCTGGGGTGGGCCACGGAGCTTGGACTTCCCGAGCGCGCTGCCGTCCAGGGGCTTGAGCTAGCGCTGAAAGCGTCGGGGCCGCTGGTGGCCGACCTGGAGGCAGGGACCGCCTTCGCCGCCGTCACCATCCAGAAAGACAACGACGACGGCGCTTCGCCCTTCCCCGACATGGTCACCAGGGCGTGGGTCAAGGAGCTCAAGCACCGGCGCCGCCTGCTGGAAGGATAGCGGTCCGCCTCACGCGTCCTGTTGTCGGGACCCGTCATACCAGCGCAGGACCCGGAGTGCTCGCAGCGTATTCCAGCGGCTGGGCAGCCCGTCTCCATCCTCCAGCGCGAAGTGGACCTTGCCGGGGTGGGTGTTCTCCAGCAGCCAGGTGCCGTCCGGTTGCTGCTTGGAGCGGATTAATTCCACCGCTTCAACGAGGCGTTGGTCCGGCGCGGCCCCAGTTGCCCGGAAGTAGTCCAAGCCTCGGAGGACGTCGTAGAACCAGCGCGTGGGATAGGAGAAGAGCAGCCAGTCCCTGCTGATCAGTTCGCCGGTGGATTTCCGCCGCAGCAGCTGGCGCTCCAGGAGGTACTTCTCGGCGGTTCTCCGGGCGGCGCGGGACTCTGGCGTCCCGCCGGTCGCGAGTTCGAACTCCAGCAGCCCTTCCAGGACGCAGATCGTGCTGTGGAATGAGGAACGCGTGGAGCCGCGTTCGGCCTCGCAGTTCCAGCCGCCGTCGGCCAGCTGTTCCTTGGTGAGGAGCTCAACCACGCTTTCCACGGTCTCGCCGAAATAGGCTCCCAGTGCGGCAGTCATGCCGTTGATGCAGGGTTCCACCTCACCCTCGAAAAAGGGCTGGTTGCCTTCCTCCCAACGGCTGTTCTCCCGTACCAGGGAGACCGCGTGGCGGGCCTCCGGGCTGTCAGGAAGCAGGCCAAAGTCGCGCAGTAGCAGGAGGCTGTAGGTGGTGGCGGTCCAGGGCTGGTTGTCGGGGTCGTCGTCCTGGGCCGGCCAGTACGTGCCGCCTGCCCATTGGGCGTCCGCTCCCTGCAGGGCGAGCAGCCGGGCGCCCCAGCCCTGGGTCGCGACGCGATTCCGCTCGGCCAGGACTTCATGTTCCGAAGCATCGGTAAGGTCGCGGAGGGCCTGCCAGCGGATGGCCGGGTCGGAGTCGAGCAGCCAGTCAAGCACTTTCTGCATGACGGCGTGTCAGAGGTGCTGGATGCCTGCCCGCTGCATGGCGTCCTTGTAGATCTCCACGTTCTTGGCCAGGAGTTCCTCCTGTTTGGCTTCGGAGACGGCGAATGCCCGCCCGCCGAGCGCCGTGGCCTTGTAGACCTTGATGCCGCTGTTTTTCAAGGACGAGTGGTACGTCTTTTCAAAAAGGGTGAGGAAGCTGGAGGCGTCGGTACCGTGGGCGATGATCGCGGAAACGCGGGAGTTGATTTTGAGGAACTGCCGGAAGGGGCGGAGGCCGTCGGTCTTTTCCTGCACGCTCAGCGCTGATGGGCTGCCGGGGTCGCGGACCCACGGGTAGGCGTTCCACGGCATCACGTAGCGCGGATCGAGCTCGGCTAGTTCGTAGATCTGGGTGGCGCGGCGGGCAGCTTCATCGTCGTTGTAGTGGGAGACAAATCCGGACTCGGTGCCCTTTCCCGGGCTGACTTGCAGGCTGACTATCCGGCATTCGTCCTCGTCGTGCACCGGATCGATATAGGGGACGGTGGAGCCCGGCTTCTTTTCCATCAGTTCGTCGCAAAGCTGGGTTACCTTCGCGATGTTCGGTTCCTGTAGCAGGGCCTTTTTTTCGTCCCAATCAATCGTCACGATTTCTCCCTCAGCAGCAAGGCGTCCAGAATCAGGCGTCTTAGGCCACTCTACGCTTCCCCGGATGAGGGTGGGCAGGGGAAATTCAGCGGCGACCTCTGTCGCGGCACAAGTGGGAGCCGAGTGGCGGTTGCTGGCTGCCGGATGCCCAAGCTACCACTGCCCCTTCCAACCCGCTGGCCCCGCCCTGCCCAGCACGTGGACAGCGTGCTTAATCGCTTCCTGGCGCCGAACCGGTTCCGGAAGCGGATTGTGAACGGTACGACAACCGATGGCTGGCTCAGTTCCAGCTGTCACCTGCCTGCCGGGCACCGCTTTTCGGTTGAGCGACGCTGGGGGCAGCGTCGCCTGACGGTGAGGAGCCTCGGGCAGAGGGGTCAAATCCCCTGAGCTCCCGGGCAGTGCTGGCGCGGTGGAGTGGTAGGTGTGGCCTGTTGGGGTTCGGGTTGCGACGGTGTGGCGGGTTCCGGGGATGGGTTTGGCGGTCCAGCCGGGGTTTTCCTTGGTGTGGTTGCAGGCTTCGCAGAGCCCTTGGCCGTTGCTCATGCTGGTTGGTCCGTCGTTGTGCCAGGGGATGATGTGGTCGTCATGCCGGATGGGCGCGTCGCAGTACGGGGTCCGGCAGGTGTCGTCCCGGACTTGGAGGAAGCGGCGGAGCCCGGGCGGGAAGAACCTGGCTTTTGAGTCCATCGCGACCAGCTCGCCGGTGCCGGGGGCCGTGTAGAGCCGGCGGAGCCAGACGGACAATTCATGCTGATCAGAAGTGCCAGCAATAGCACCATAGCCAACACCAACAGCAGTGCCAGAACCAGAGCCAGAACCAGAACCGGAACCAGAACCAGAACCAGAACCGGAACCGGAACCGGAACCGGAACCAGAACCAGCACTAGCGTCCGGGGCGGCCATCCCCACTGCACTGGTGCCGGTTGTCCTGTTCAGGATTGTCTCGCGTGCCCAGTGTGCGGGGACGGTGCCGTAGCCGGTGAGTCGGGCGGGTTCGCTGTCGCCCTGGAAGAGGGTGCGGTCGGTCATGACGAGCTGGATGTCGATCCCGGTGATCCCGCCGGGGGTCCCGGTGACGCGTTCGACCAGGGAGTCGGCCATAACCTGGCCGCGGGACCGTTCATCACCGCGGGACCGAGCGGCATCAG
>NZ_QRGQ01000025.1:0-29361 GCF_003367205.1 Arthrobacter sp. RT-1 | reverse complement strand
GGGCGAAGACTCACATTGCGTTCGGTCACGGCACGGCTGGCCCGCCGCGCCACGGACTTCGGGTCCCGCCGGTACGCCGCGGCACGGACAGCGGAAACAATGGCGCGGTCCCCGAACCCGTCAAGGGTGCCGGTGTCCGCGGCGAGCTCTTCGTCCACCGCCTGCCGGTCCTCGGCCGACAGGCAGGCTGTTTCCCGCACGACCAGCGTGGCGCGCCATTCATTCAGCTGCCCGTTCCGCAGGGCGGCGAACGTTCGCGGCATTTCAGTGACCAGGGCTTTGCCCAGGCCCAGCAACCTCCCGCCCCGGGACGGCGACTCGCGCCGCCCCAGCGCAATTTGGGCACCCACGCCGGCACTGAGTTCATCGGCAGGAACCCCGGCCGCGGCCTGGACCCGGCGCTGGAACAAGTCAAAGGCAACAGCAATATCGGCCTGCTTTGCAGCCGCAGCTGACTTCAAATCCTCCAGCTCCCGCAGCTGATCAATCATGCCCGCACCATCAGCACAAACCCGCACCGCATCCAGGGCCTCCCGGACAGCGGCAATCGACGTGACAGCCGCCAGAGCCTCCCGGACAGCGGCAATCGACGTGACAGCCGCCAGAGCCTCCCGGACTCCAGTGATCGACCGCCTAGCAGCCTGAGTGTCCAGCGCAGCTGCAACCGGCGGCACACCAAGAATCCCCGCCCCGCTTACCCCTGCCAAAGCCCCAACCGCTTCCATAAACAAAGTCTTCCAGCAGGGTGTGACAATTGCCGGGAGCCAAAGTTCCTATGTGGATAACGTGGCCCAGACACCCGGAAGGGATCCTGTTCAATGGGACTATGCAATTCACCAGGAAGGGCCTGAAAGCCGAGGGCTTCGCAGGGTTCCGGCCCATCCAGGACCTCGAGATCATGAGGATTCCGCAAACCACCGGACTGTTCGCCGTCCTACGCCCGGAAAACTTTCAGCCGCGCTACCTCAAGAAGAGCACCGCCGGCGTCTTCAAGAAAAAGGACCCGACCCTGCCGGAGTCAACAATCACGGCGGAATGGGTAGATGACGCAGCCGTCCTCTACATCGGCAAGGCGGGCCCGGGCAGCAAAGGCAACCGCGGCCTCCGCCGCCAGATCCAGGAATTTGTGGACTTCGGCCAGGGAAAGCCGCCGGGGCACTGGGACGGCCGACTGATCTGGCAGCTTGCAGACGCGGGCAGCCTCCTGATTGCGTGGAAGGAACTGCCTGCAGGGCCACTCAGTACCGCAGAAGCGGCTTACCACGCAGCCTTTGTCGAGGAATTCGGGAAACTACCGTTCGCCAACCTGGTCCAGGCGCGGACCAAAGCCGGAAGCTGACGCGCGGACGAACCTGACAACAACGAAGGGTGCGGCGACTCAGAAACCAGCCAGGCCGCCGTCGTACGTAAAACGCCCGCCAAGCAATGTGGCGGCCACAGGCATCGACGCGAGGTCAGGGTCCGCAACCGACAGCGGGTCGGCGTCGAGCAGCACCAGGTCAGCCGGGTCGCCCATCCGGACCACGCCGCGGCCGCGCGTGGAGGCAAGTAGCGCCTGCTCCCGCGTTACGGCCTCCTGTGGCTGCCAGGGTTCCCGGCCGTCGAAGGCCGAGCGCGTGGTGGCGGCCGACATGGCGGCCCACGGATCAAGCTGAGCCACCGGAGCGTCGGAGCCAAGAACCAGCGAAGCGCCGGCATCCAGCAGCGAACCCAGCGGAAACGCCCGGTCAGTCCGGCCAGGCCAGTTGGACTCCGCGGCGTCCCGGTCATCCAACGCGTGAAGGGGCTGGACACTCGCCACCACGCCCAAGGCTCCGAACCGCGGGAAGTCCTCCCGGCGGATGAACTGGGCATGCTCGATCCGGCCGCTCACGCCGGCCCGCTCAAAGGCGTCGAGAGCCACCCGGTTGGCGGCATCGCCGATTGCATGGACGGCCGGAACGAACCCGGTGTCCCGCGCCCGCTCCAACAAAGCCTGCAACTCCGGCTCGCCCACCGTCAGTAACCCGTGCCCACCGAAGGGGTAAGGGTCCACGCAGAAGGCAGTCCGCGTGTTGAGCGAACCGTCGATCAGCACCTTGAGCGGCCCGGCATGGAGCAGCCCGTGGCCACCGTCCAGCTCCTTGCCCGTCTTCATGCCCGCTGCAACGGCCCGCTCAAGATCCGCCGGATAGACCCCGGCCTCAACCCGCAGGGAATCGAAGCCCGCAGAAATCCGGCGCAGCCACGGGTCCCGGTTCCACGTCATTTCAAAATCGACCACGCCCACCACGCCCCTGGCGGCGGCAGCATGCCCGGCCTTGCTGACCCACTCGTCCACCACGGAATCGGGCAGCCGGCCCAGCTCCCGCGTCAGCAGAAACGCGGGTTCCTCGCGCAGCAGCCCGGAGGCGTCCACTTCGAGCGCATACAGCCTGGCGGCAGCCGAGTTCACCCACACGCAGTGCAGGTCGTGGCTGATGAGGGCAACGGGCCGTTCGCCGGTGGCGGCGTCAAGCATGTCCAGCGCAGGGGCGTCCGGCCACAGGGCATCGCGGAATCCCACCCCTACTGTGACCGCCGCCCCGCCGGGCTTTTCTGCCACAAGACAGCGGCCGACGGCGGCAGCAGCCTCGCCTGCCGACGTCGCCTTGGAGAGGTCAAGCCTGTTGGCGTGCATGGCCCATTGCGTGAAGTGGACGTGCTCGTCCCAAAGTCCGGGAATGACGTACCGTCCACCGCAGTCCACCATTGGAACATTGCGGGGCAGGCCCAGCGGTGGGTCTGCACCAATCGCGGCGACCACACCGTCCCGAAGGTGAATGTCGGCAACCGTATCCGAACCGGGTTGGCGCACGGACGCGAGGACCAGGTCCGTCATGCAGGGCCGCGGAGCCGTTCCATCTCGCGGCGATCCTTCTTCGTGGGCCGGCCGGTACCCCTGTCCCGCTGCGGCAGGCCGAGCGCCGGCGCGATGGGCCGCGGCGGGGTGTGGTCCGTGAAACAGTGCGAGGCCGCTTCCGCGCCAACACGCTTGGCGATCAACCGGCGCACTTCAAGGATCCGCTCGTAGCCCGGCATCCGAACGGTCACGGTATCGCCGGTCACCAAGGTGGCAGACGCCTTGGACGGGCTGCCGTTCAGCCGGACATGCCCCGCACGGCAGGCCGCCGTCGCGGCGGAGCGGGTCTTGTAGGCGCGGATGGCCCACAGCCACGCATCAATACGGACGCTGGCGGGGGAGGAAGGAAGGCTGGTCATGGCTGGCACCGAGTATAGCCCGGCACCTTTTGATATTCAGCGCACGCTCATTCAACCGTCACGCTGACGCGCTGCACCATGTTGTTGCCCAGCCCCTGGTAATTCCAGTTCTGTTCCAGCGGCTGGGTGGCGCCGGTGGCATCCGTCGCCCTGCAGGAGAGCTCATGCACGCCCGGATCCGCCACCCACGGCAGCGTCCACTTGCGCCACGCGAATCCGCCGGCCGGCTTGTCCAGCTGGGCGGGCAGCCATGTGCCGTCGATGCCCACTTCGACGCGCGTCACCGCACCCTCGCCGGACCATGCCCTGCCCTGCAGCAGCACCGGTCCCGGTGCCAGAATCCGCTTCCGCGTGAAGAAGTCCGGGACGCCCGGCGGGACCATCAGCGACCGCACCCTGATCCGCGAAACCGGTGTGCCGGCGTCGTCCGCGGAGTCCTGGAAGCGGTAGGCGACCCGCTGCTGGTAGCCGGCAAACGGGGCCGTGACCACCTCGATGGACTGCAGCCACTTCACGCTGGCCATGCCGTACCAGCCGGGGACCACCAGGCGCAGCGGATAGCCGTGCTGGGGCGGCAGTTCGGTGCCGTTCATTTTGTAGGCAAGGACGACGTCGGCGCGCAGCGCTTCGCGGATCGGCAGGCTCCGCGCGTAATGGTGGGGGACGCCGCCCTGGACCCCGGCATCGGCCCCGGTGAAGACCACCTCCACAGCGTTCTCCAGCACTCCCGCCTTTCCCAGGAGGTAGGCGAGGGGAACGCCCGTCCAATGCGCGGTGCCCACTCCTTCCATGACCCAGGGCTGGCTCATCGGCCGGGGCGTGAGGAGGGATCGGCCGTTGCCGGCGCATTCGAGGGTGACAGGCACGGTGATGGCGGGGTCCTTGCGGAGCGCGGCCATGCTCAGTTCCAGCGCCCGCTCCACCGCCCCGCTGATCCGGAGGTGCCAGGAGGCGGAATCGATATCCGGAATGTCGAAGTGGGTGAGGACGTAGTGCAGTCCCGGGGGAGTGACGTCCCGGCGCAGCGCCTCCAGCGGCATGGAGTGGTTCCGCGCGGAAAGCTGCAGCTCCTCCGGTGTCAGGGGACCAGTGGTGGGACCGGCCGGAAGCGCGGCCGGTTCCCCACGACTTTCGGTTGGAGACGCGGACTGCAGGTTGTCGTGGATCTGCTTCATGGCGGGTGCGATTCTGCTCGGCGGGACGCTCTTGGGGCTCGATGATGCCTTGCCACAGGTTTACGCCCGCCCCCGCCGGCCCGTCAACGCCTTCCTGAGGCTTCCCCGGCGGTGGCGCCAGCTACAGAACCGGACGGGTCAGGAACTCCGCCAGGCTGATGGGGTCCTGGCCAGTGAGCCCGTGGACATCCGGGGAGACGCCGGCCATTTCCCCTGCCGCCATGGTCGTGTAGGTGCTGACCCAGGCGTCCAGTTGCCACTGCGGTACGCCGTACGGTGCCCGCGATGCATAAGCCTCGTCCACCGTTTCCGGTTGGAAGCTGACGGTCCGCCCGGTCCCTTCCGTGATAACTTCGGCGGCCCGCGCCAGGGTCAATTCCTCGGGGCCGGTGAGGTTGTACGTCTTGCCCTGGTGAATGGCGGGATCGCGCAGGACGGCCAGGGCGCAGCGCGCAATGTCTTCCCGGGCAACGCCGGCAAAGGTGCCCTCGCCGGCAGGGCCGCGGATCACGCCGTCCTCCCCGGCCAGGCGCGGGAGGAAGTCGAGGTAGAAGTTGTCCCGCAGGAACGTGTACTTCATGCCTGACGTCCGGATGTGCTCCTCCGTGGCGTAGTGGTCGCGGGCCAGCGTGAAAGTGGCATCCGGCGCCGCCCCATACAGCGAGGTGTAGACGACGTGCTCCACCCCTGCTGCGGCGGCTGCGTCCACGAAGGCGGCATGCTGCTGCACCCGGTCCTCGGTCTCCGCGGCGGATACCATGAACAGCACCTTGGCGCCGTCCAGGGCCCGGCGCGCTGCGTCGGAATCCGAGTACGAGCACACCACGGATGTTGCGTTGTCCAGTTGCGGGGCGCGGCCGGCGTCCCGCACCAGCAGGCGCTGGGCTGTACCGGCCGCGGCAAGCTGCCGGGCCACCATCCCGCCCAGCCCACCGGTGGAGCCGGTAACGGCGAGCCCGGGCAGATCCGAAGCGGACGCCATGGGCTTACGCCTCCCGCTTGGCCGGCGACTTGGTCTGCGCCGGGTCACGCTCGGCCAGCGACCCGATGGCATCGTCAATCTTTTTCAGGACCTCGGGCTCCAGCTTCACGCCGGCGGCCGCCACGCTGTCCGCGATCTGCTCCGGCCGTGACGCACCCACGATGGCCGAGGCCACGTTGGGGTTCTGCAGCACCCAGGCCACCGCCAACTGCGGCATGGAGAGGCCGGCTTCCTCAGCGATGGGCTTGAGTTCCTGCACTCCTGACAGGACGTCGTCGCGCATCCAGCGCTCGATCATCCTGGCCCCGCCCTTCTCGTCCGTGGCCCGGCTGCCCTCCGGGGCGGGCTGGCCGGGAAGGTACTTGCCGCTGAGGACGCCTTGGGCCATGGGCGACCAGACGATCTGGGACACACCCAGTTCCTCCGACGCCGGCACTACCTCGGCTTCGATGACCCGCCACAGCATGGAGTACTGGGGCTGGTTGGAGATGAGCTGGAAGCCCAGCTCCCTGGACAGTGCGTGGCCGTCCCGGAGCTGCTTGGCGGTCCACTCGCTGACACCGATGTAGAGCGCCTTGCCCTGCCGGACGATGTCCGCGAAAGCCTGCATGGTCTCTTCGAGCGGCGTCTCGTAGTCGTAGCGGTGGGCCTGGTAGAGGTCCACGTAGTCGGTCTGCAGCCGGCGCAGTGAGCCGTTGATGGACTCCATGATGTGCTTGCGGGAGAGGCCAAGATCGTTCTTGCCCTTGGGGCCGGTTGGCCCGTAGACCTTGGTGAAGATTTCCAGGGATTCGCGGCGCTCGCTTTTCAACGCTTCGCCGAGGACTGTTTCCGCTGCGGTGTTGGCGTAAACGTCTGCCGTATCAAAGGTGCTGATTCCTGCGTCGAGGGCTGCCCGGACACACTGGGTGGCGACGTCGTTTTCCACCTGCGAGCCGTGGGTGAGCCAGTTGCCGAACGTGATTTCCGAGACTTTGAAACCGCTGTTTCCGAGGTATCTGAATTCCATGGGTTTCACGCTAGCCCAGATGGTTGCTCAGGGTAAGGGCTGTTTGCCCTTCTCGGGAGTACCCGCGGGGGCTGACCTTTTCTGGGCGGGCGCCGAACCTTTCAGCACCTGCGGGCCGGTGAGCGACACGAGCGATCCGGTGTCCAGCGGTGCCAGCGGCTCGGGGTGCTGGGGTTTCTTGAAGGAGCGCGGAACCTCCCGGAGAGGGCGGTGGTTATGCAGGGACGACTCCACGAGCGGGGCCACCTCCACCACTTTCTCGGCCGGGACCTGTGGATCCGGCAGGTCCCGCACCGACAGTTTGATCTCCGGCGCCGCTGCGCGCGCCCTGGCCATGGCCCGGGAATCCGCCTCGGCAACGGCCGAGGCCCAGTCCTCAGCCAGGACCGGTGGTTCGCGGCGCGCGGCCGTCAGGGCGGGATGATGGACGACGGCGGTGCGCAGCGCCGACTTCAGGTGTGCCGGCTTCAGGGCGGCGCGCCAGTCGCGCGGCTTCCCTGCGGCAGTCCTGCCGAAGGTCCTTGATAGCAGCCCTGCCCGTGCCGGGCCGGACGGGGGTGCGGCGGCAGCACCGTCGTCGGACGCGTCCTTTTGGTCCGCGAGCCGCGTTCCGTACAGCTGGACGAGCGGGATGGAGTCCTTACGGACGCGCCTGCCGAACAGGCCCATCAGAACGGCCGCGGCCAGGCGGCCGACGCCGGCAAGCACCAGGGTGATGACCCCCAGCAGGAAGAGGACAAAAAACATCAGGAATGCGACGCCCACCGTGCCCAGGAAGGTCAGGTTGAGGATGAGCGTATCCGGATTGTCCACGTCATCTCTCCTCTCCGCCAGGGCAGCAGTCCTTCTCCACCATACGGATTTTTGCCGGAGCATGCCGCAGCGCGCAGCGGCGGGTCCGAGGTTGTATCGAAGCTGTTACCGGATATGACAACATCGGGATATGGCTGAAAATCGGGGACAGGAACGCTGCATGTGCCTGTCCGGAGAGCAATATGGACAGTGCTGCGGGCGGTTCCATTCCGGTGCAGCGGAGGCCGCCACTGCCGAACAGCTCATGCGGTCCCGCTACAGCGCATTTTTCCTGCTCGACGCCGGCTATCTGCTGCGCACCTGGCATCCGGAAACCGCGCCGGCCGAGCTTCGGCTGGACCCGGCCATGGAGTGGCGGCGCCTGGATGTTCTTTCCGCCAGCCGCGGCGGTCCGTTCGATACCGAGGGAACCGTCGAGTTCAAGGCCCACTACCGGGACGGGAACGGGCGCGGCGTCCTGCACGAGGTGAGCAGGTTCGCGAGGGAAAACGGCCGCTGGTACTACCTGGACGGAGAAGTCCTCGCCTGACGAGCGGGACAGGACTGAAGACGCCATGGCTCGCCCACCGGGTTACTCGTCGTTGTAACCGTCGTTCGGCGTGAACCCGGCCCGGTCCACTTTGCGGTGGAACCTCATCCCCGCGAGCCCGCCAAGCACGGCACCCACCAGGGCGACAGCCGCCACCACGACGGCGGCGATGATGCTGGTGGTGGTCAGCTGCCCCTCGTTGATGGGGATGCGGGGGAAGCTGTTCAGGTTGGCCAGCACATTGAACTGCTGGCCTGCCACCATTCCGAGGACGGCGATGACGATGGCGGCGATCAACGCCCAGATCCACACCATCAGGCCCTGCTTGGCGCCGTTGAAGCGCGCCATGCGCCCTGCAACGTAACCGCCGCAGTAGTAGGAGAGGAAGAGGATCACGAGCAGGATGATGATGCCCACCAGGCCTACCGTGCCCTGGTTCTGGGCGGCCTGGTTCACGGCTTCGTTGACGTCCGTGTTGCTCGCCAGGCCCACTGCGGTCCCGGCCGCAGCCACCAGGGCTGTCAGCAGGACCGCCATACCGGTGGCCGTCAGCCAGCCAAAGAAGGCCGAGCCCACCTTGATGCCGCCGAACTGCTCCTTTTCCCGCGCGACGGCGGTTTGCCGGTCGGTCAGGCCGGGGTCAACAACGGGCGCCGGGGCAGTCGCTGCAGGAGCGTAGTCCCGCTCGGCGTACGGCGCGGACCGCTCCGTATAGGTGGAGGCCGGTTCCGCATCTGCTGCCGGCACCTGCTCATAGGAGCGGGTGCTTTGGCTGTCCGAATCTACGGCACGGTAGCTTCCGCTCCGGTTGTCATCCTCCCGGGCTCGCCGCGGGGGCAGGTTCTCTGGGTCGGTTGAGCTGCTCATGGCTCAACTCAACCACCCAGTTACAAGGATAGCAAGCGTGCTTACTATTTTGTGACCTGCGGTTTTACCGGTAATTGCGGTGCAGATTGTCCTTTTTTGAGGGGCCGGGGGAAGCGTCGGCGATCCACGGGCCGGTCCCTTCGGACTGGTCCAGGATGCCTTCCTCCAGCCAGGTGTAATCGCCGGCGAGGACTTTGCGCGTCAGCCCGCGGTCGCCGTCGTCCGTGTTCCGCCAGAGTTGGTCGAAGTACTCGTCCACGCGCACCCGCGCCTGCTCGCAGAATGCCTCGGCCAGCTCGTAGGCGCTCGCCGCCCGCTCCGGCGCGGTGTGAAGGAGCATCTCGGCGCGGGAACAGCACGCGGCCATGGCAAACAACTCGGCACCGATGTCCACCACCCGGCCCAGGAATGCCTGCTTGTACGCCAGGTTGGCCTGCCAGCGCCCCATGCCATAGAAAGTCTGGCGGGCCAGCCTGCGCGAGGACCTTTCGACGAACCGCAGCTGCTTGGCCAGCCGCCCGAATTCGCTGTAGGAGCGGGGGTCCATTCCGGCCCCGGCCACCAGTTTGGGCAGCCACTTGGCGTAAAAACCCGAGGCCCCGACGGCTGCCTTCGCCTTGTCCTGCAAGCTTGCCGTGACCGACGCGAGGTCGCCGGCGGCGGCGAGGTGGGCGTCCACGGCTTCGCGGGCAATGAGGAGCTTCATGATCTCCGACGAACCTTCGAAAATCCGGTTGATGCGAAGATCCCGCAGCTGCTGTTCAGCCGGAACGGCGCGCTCGCCCCGGGCTTCCAGGGACTCGGCCGTCTCGAAACCGCGGCCGCCGCGGATCTGCACCAGCTCGTCGGCGATCCGGCAGCTGGTCTCCGTGGACCACAGCTTGGCCAGTGCCGCCTCGATCCGTACGTCCTTCTGGCCGGCGTCGGCAAGTTCGGCGGAGAGTTCGAAGACTGCGTCCAGGGCAAAGGCGGAGGCGGCGATGAAGGCGATCTTCTTGCTGACTGCCTCGTGCTTGCCGACGGACTGCCCCCACTGGACCCGCGCATTGGACCACTCGCGGGCGATCTTCAGGCTCCAGCGGCCGGAGGCCACGCACAGCGCCGGGATGGAAAGCCGGCCGGTGTTCAGCGTGGTGAGGGCGATTTTCAGGCCCTGTCCCTCGCGCCCCAGCCTGTTCGCCGCCGGAACACGGACCTGGTGGAAGCGGGTGACGCCGTTTTCGATGCCGCGCAGGCCCATGAAGGTATTGCGGTTCTCCACGGTGATGCCGGGGGAATCCATTTCCACCACAAAGGCGCTGATGCCGCCTTTGTGCTCGGTTCCGTCAGCGTCGGTGTGCGCGGGAACCACTGCCATCACCACCACCAGCTCGGCGATGACGCCGTTGGTGGTCCAGAGTTTTACGCCGTCAAGGATGTAGGCCTGGCCGTCCTCGGTGGGAACTGCCGTGCTGCCCATGCGGGCGGGATCGCTGCCCACGTCCGGTTCCGTCAGCAGGTAGGCGGTGACGGCCCCGGCTGCGCACCGTGGCAGGTACTCGCGCTTTTGTTCGGGGGTCCCGAACACCTTCACGGGTTCCGGCACGCCGATGGACTGGTGCGCAGAGAGCAGGGCGCCAAGGCTCGGATGGACGCTGCCCAGCAGCGCCAGGGCGCGGCCGTAGTACACCAGTGAGAGCCCCAGGCCGCCGTATTCCCGCGGGATCTTCATGCCGAAGACGCCCAGTTCGGCGAGGCCCCGAAGGTATTCGTCCGGGATCTTGGCGTCCCGCTCAATGACCCTTCCTGACAGGGTCCGGGCGTATTCGGCCAGGCGGGCCATGAACGCTTCGCCGCGTTCCACGTCTTCATCCCTGGCAGCAGGCCAGGGATGAATGAGGCTGAGGTCGAAGCTGCCCAGGTAAAGGCCCTTGGCAAAACTGGGCCTGTCCCAGCCGGTCTCGCGCGAGGCCTCGGCAAGCGCCCGGGCATCCTCGGCGGTGGCGTCGGACCCGAGGCTGCTTGACGCGACGGGAACCTCTGCGGGCGGCGCGTCGGTGCCGGGAGCTTGGGTGGAGGGGGAGTCAGTTGCGGAGGTCATGGGTCATCTCCTTGGCCGGATCGGCCGGTGTAGCCATGGATCCGCCGGGTTGGAGAACCCTTTAGCTGTCTCTCAATATTACCCGCGGGTAAGTTCCGGTGCTAGGGGAGGCCTGGGCCTGGAAGTCCCCGCCAGCTTCGGCGGCGGAGGCGCTGTGCACCAGCCGGTCCCATCCTGCGTTGATGCCGTGGACGACGCCCAGGAGCGTATTGACCACCACCATCCAGGTCAGCTTTCCCGCGCCGAGCAGCACCAGGGCAATCAGCCCTGCCACCACCACGAATGCTGCCAGGATGAAGGCGAACACCAGCGTTCCGATAAAGACCAGAGTGCTGGTTTCCACTGCGCTTAGATCGAACTGCATGAGTCCCCCTGCTGCCACGTTGCTTTTGGTGAAGATCAGTAGCAGAAGCGTAGGGGTACGCTCGCGTGGCCAGCCAGAGCCGCGGCAGCCTGGGGCAGCTGTTGATATGGGATCGAAACACTACGGCTAAGTAGGTCACGGAGTGGTCGCGGCGCCTGCGTTAACCTTGTAGTTGGCAGTTTTCCGTTCCTGCCGCCGCCCCCGCCCCGCAAACAGCCCAAGGAGAGTGTGTGCCCCGCTCCGCCAGGTCATCCGCTGACGCCATCAGCGCCCGGCTTCGGGACCTCGAACTCCTCACCAAGGGACCTGCCTGGGCGCTGACGCGTTCGGCCCCCTGGGTGATCGCGGTGCTGCAGGCTTCCTTTACCCGCACCCGTCCGCAACTGCCGCTCGAGGAGTTCCACGCCGACGTCGACTCCTTCCTTGAGGAACTGCGGCGGCAGGATCCGGGGCTGGGCGGCGGAGCCAACGGGAAGTCCTTCGGTGACGAATGGACGCGCCGGCAGTTTTTGACCCGCCGGAACCAGTCCGGCCAGATTGTCTACGAAGTCACCGAACCCGCCGCCCGCGTGCTCGCCTTCCTGGACAGCCTTTCCAGCGAACGCTCCACATTGAACGGGTCGCGGCTGGGCACACTGCTGGGGGACGTGGAAAAGCTCGCCAACGAGACCAACCCGGACCAAAGCGCACGCCTTGAGTCCCTCGAAGAGGAGATCGAAGAGCGCCAGCAGCTGATCCAGGACATCGCCAGCGGCGAGTTCGACGGCTTGCTGGACGACGACGAAGCGGTGGAAGCCGCAGGAAACATCCTCGACCTAGCCGCCAGCCTCCCCGCTGACTACAAGAAGATGCGTGACCGGATCGAGGAACTGGTGGGAGAACTCCGCAACCAGATCATCGAGGAATCGCTCAGCAAGGGTGCCACCATGGCCCAGGTGCTGGAGGCGGACAAGCGGCTCCGGCAAAGCCCAGAAGGCAGGACCTTCCGCTCCTTCACGGCCTTCCTGGAGGACCCGCAGCAGCAACTGAGGTTCCGGTCCGCCATCGGGGAGGTCCTCAGCCGGCAGTTCGCGGACGACTTGAGCCCCGAGGACCGTGAAACCCTGAAGAACCTGGTGGCTGAACTGCGCCAGCAGCACAGCCAGATCCAGCGCATCTACGGCAAACTCAGCGAAAGCCTCAACACCTACGTCCAAAGCGACGACTTCCGCCAGTCCATCCGGCTCCGCCAGGTCCTGCGCGAAGCCGAGCAGGCCATCCGCTCCCTCCCGTACGAGCGCGACCGGCCGGGCCTGGTGCCCGGCCCGGTCCTTTACAACGCCGGCTTCGAGTCCCTGTCCATGGTGAAGCTCTTCGACCCCGACGAGTTCGCAGCCCCGCCAAAACTCGCGGACCCCATCGCCTTCACCGACTCCGACCGGGTGCGCTCGCCGAGGACCGGCAAGGCCAAACCCGAGGTCATCCGCTCCGCCATGGCCGGAGCCGCCACGCTTGCGGACGCGTGGCAGCAGCTTCCGCCCGAGGAGCAGCACATCAACACCATCCGCGCCCTCCTCTCGCAGGCCCTGCACGCCGGGGCGGACTTCAACCGCGGCGCCTGGGACGGCCTGGACTTCGAACAGATAGACGGCACCACACGCAGGGCCTACCTGCCCATGGTCACGCTCGCAAAGGATTCTGATGACTGAAGAAATGACGACGGCGGATGAGACCGCGGCAGCCGAGCCGGCGGTGGAGCCTGACATTCCGGTGGTTGAGCCTGTCGAAACCCAGGACGCCTGGACTCCCGCAACCACCGGAGGAGTCACGCCCCGCGACACCTTCATCGACGGCGCTGCCCTCTTCCCGGGGGACACCGGGGTGCTGTCCATGAAGGTCCGGCAGGCGCTGGTGAAGCTGCTCAAAGGTCCGTACATTGACGGCGGCCGCGACGAGAAGCTGTGGACTGTGCTGCTGGACAACCAGGTGATCCTGCGCAGCCGCCTGTCCGAGCTCTTCCTTGCCATGCAGCTGGACCACGAACGGAAGATCGCCGTCCTGCGCCCCGTGGACCCCGACGCCATCGGCGGCAGCACCCGCTCCAGCATCCTCAGGCAGCAGCGCGCACTGAGCCGCGTGGAGACCATCGTGCTCCTCCGGCTGCGCCTGCTCCTGGACCGGCACGTCACCGCCCAGACCGACCCCACCATCACCCGCGAGGAAATCGCGGACCTGGTCACCCATTACCAGCCCGCCGGCCAACAGGACGCCCTCCGCGACTCGGACGTGGTCACCCGGGCCATCACCAAGCTCCTGGCCCGCCAACTCCTCCTGCCCACGGGCCTGGATGACGTCTACACCATTTCCAACGCCCTGCCCCTGGCCCTGCCCTTCGAGAACATCGGCGACATCCCGGCCCACATTGAGGCCCTGGTTGCAGCCTCCACCGACCAGTCAGGAACAGAACCCCTCCTGGACCTCGACAGCGACCCGCAGGAAGTGGACGACGACGCTGCTGCGGACGGTGAGCTACCACAAGGCGCAGCACCGTCGTCGTACCCAGCCATGACCACCGAAGAGGAGGGTGCCAAGTGAGTATCGCGAGCATGCTCCCGATCGGAGAAGTTACGAACCCCGGCCAGATGCGGCTTGCGTTGGTGCAGGTGGTCAACTGGGGAACGTTCCACGGGGCGCACACAATGCACGTGGACCGGAACGGAACGCTGCTGACGGGTAATTCGGGCGTTGGTAAGTCCACGTTGTTCGACGCGATGCTGCGGGTTTTCGATGCACGCCCGCGGTCCAACGAGGCTGCTGCACAGCGGTCGGGCGGGGCTGTGGAGGACAAGCGGACCACGTTCACGTACATGCGCGGCAAGGTGGGCGATAAGGCCGTGGGCGAGGGGTCGGCGAGTGCCTTCCAGCGGCCGGGTGCCACCTGGTCCGCCGTCGCCCTGACGTTCGACAACGCCGCCGGCACCAAGGTGACGGTTTCGGCCCTGTTCGACCTGCCGAAAAACGGTACGGAGTCGAGCGTTGGCCGGTTCTACCTGATCGACACCGTGCCCCTGGACCTGGAAGCGGTCGAGGGCATCGCGGACAAGAGGTTCACGAAGGCTGCCCTGGAAACGGTGTTCCCGCACGCCCAGGTTTTCGACGTCCACAAGGCCTTCGCCGAGCGGTTCCGCCGCCTGCTGGGAATCAACTCGGACCAGGCGCTTCCGCTCCTGCGGGTGATACAGGCGGGCAAGGGCCTGGGCGGCAGCGTCAACACCTTCTTCCGGGACCAGGTCCTGGACGCCCCGGCCACCCTCGCCGCCGCGGATGACGTGGTGGAGGAATTCAGCAACCTGATGTCCATTCGGCAGCGGCTGGAGGATGTCCGGCAGCAGCGGGACCAGCTTGCTCCCGTCCCGGGCCTGAACCGGGAGTACGCGCAGTCGCTCCTGGACGCCAACCGGCTCCGCGAGCTGGCGGGCGGCGAATTTGAGGCCTACAGGCAGCGCCTGGCGGTCACGGTCCACCAGAAAACGCTGGCCCGGTTCAAGGAGTTGGCCCAGGCGAAGGCCAAAGAGCTCGGCGCCGAGCGTTCCATCCGCGACGGGCTGGCCAAGGAACTGCGCGAGCTGGAGACCGACTACAACAGCCAGGGCGGCAACGCGATTTCAGCCATCGAGCAGTCGCTGGAGAACGCGCGGGTGGGGCTGAAGCTCCGCCGGCAGGTGGAGGAGGCGGCGCAGCAGGCCCTGGCCGACGCCGGGTTGCAGCTTGAGTGGACGGCGGAGGGCTGGGAGCAGGCGCACGAGCAGGCGGCGGCCCGTTCCGCCGAACTGAAGGACGATTCGCAGGCGCTGCAGGAGCTGCGGTTCGAGGCCTTTGACGCCCACGCGACGAAGAAGCGCGAGCTGGCAGCGGCTGAGCAGGAGCTCGTGTCCCTGAGGACGCGCAAGTCCCTGCTGCCGCCGTCGAGCATTGAAAACCGTGCCGCAATTGCTGCCGCCACCGGCATCCCGGAGGACCGGATGCCGTTCGCGGGTGAGCTGATGGACTTGGCCGAGGGCGAGGAGCGCTGGCGGCCCGCCGCCGAACGCGCCCTCCGCAGCCTTGCCACCACCCTCCTGGTTCCCGGCGAGCATTTTGGAGCCGTAACCCGGTACCTGAACGGCCACAACGTCCGCGGTGCGCTGCGGGCGGTGGACGTGTCCAAGCCCCTGGCCGGCGGCGCGCTTGCCGTGGAGGACGTGCGCGACGGCGACCTGCTGACCAAGCTGGACATCCTCGCCACAGGCACGGCTGCTGAGCCGGGTGCATGGATCCGCGAGCGGATCGCCCTCGACTTCGCCTTCCCGTGCGTGGAGGATCCGGACGAACTGGCCGCGCTGGACAAGGGCCTGAGCCTGGGCGGCGTGGTCAAGCGCAACCGCCACACGGTGGAGAAGGATGACCGCTTCACCAGCCGCCAGGACTACGTTCTGGGGTTCGACAACGCCGCCAAGCTGGAACTCGTGGCCGGCCAGGTGGAGGACCTACGGCAGGAAGTTGCCAAGGCAGCCGAGTTGGCCCAAAGCCGCGAGGATTCGCATCAGGGCATGAGCCGGCAGCTTGACGCCCTGCGGCGGATCGCCGAGGACCACCGGCCTTGGGAGCAGGTGTCCGCGGCGGTTGCAGCGGACGAACTGGCCAGGATCGAGCAGCGGCTAAAGGACGCATTGGCTGCGCAGGCGGACCTGGAGCCCCTGCGTGCCACCATCGAGGAGGTGCGGCAGAAGCACCAGTCCAGCACCGAGGCGGCCGCGGTCCTGCAAAGCGAGTACAAGGCGCTGGACAGGCAGCTCACCACCGCCGATTCGCTGCTGGAAGGGGCCCGGGAACGCCTGGCCCAGGCGCCGCCGTCGGACGCCACGGTCACGGCTCTGGACCCCTACTTCGCCGAGTTCGGCGACGTGGCGGAAATGCACGAGCTGGACAACGTGGCCAACCGGGTGCGGACTGCCCTCCTGGGCGACCTGCACGCGGCGGAGTCCCGCGGGCAGGCCACAGCGGAACGGCTTACCCGCATTTTCGAGGGTTTCGTGCGGGAATGGGGCAGCGCCATTTCCGCAGACCATGGAACCACCATCGGTGCTGCCAGCGACTTCGAGAGCCGCTACCATGCGATCGTCAGCGACGGCCTGCCCGCCCAGGAGTCCGAGTTCCGGCAGTTCTTCAACCAGCGCACCCACGAGTCCTTCAGCACCCTGCTGCACCTGCTCGATGAGGAACGGCGCTCCATCACCAGCCGCATCCTCCCGCTGAACGGCATCCTCTCCCAGGTGAACTTCCACGAGGGCAGTTTTCTGGAGCTGGACATCAAGCAGACCCTGCCGCCTACTGCCAAGCAGTTCAAGGACGCGATCCAGAACGCTCTCAAGGCCAGGCACTCCAGGCCAGCCAGGACCGAGGCCGGCAGGGACAACGCGGCCCCGGAGCGGGACGACGACGCCGAGCTCACCGCACGCTACAAGTCGCTGGAAACCTTGGTTAAGCGGTTGGGCTCGCAGGCCCCGGAGGACCGTCGCTGGCGGGCCGAGGTGCTGGACGTCCGCGGGCACCTGTTCATCCAGTGCAAGGAGCACCGCGAGGTGACGGGGCCGCGTGGCGGCAAGAAGACCGAGGTCTTTATGCATGCCGATACCGGGTCAATGTCCGGCGGTGAGCGGCAGCGCTTCACGGCGTTCATCATGGCGGCGGCACTGAGCTACCAGCTGGGCATTGCCGAACAGGGCTTCACCACGTACGGCACCGTGATGATGGATGAGGCGTTTGTGCTGGCCTCTGAAGAGTTCGCGGGCGCCGGTATCAAGGCGTTGCACGAATTCGGCTTCCAGCTGCTGCTCGCCGCTCCGGAGAACGTGATCGACCTGTCCCGGCACCTCGGCTCCGTGACCGAGATCCTCCGGGACAGGCGCACCAACCGGTCCGGCGTCCTCACCGCTCCCGTGATCCGACCGCGCCCGGGCGAAGAGGGAGCGTGGCGGTCGGAGGCTAATCCGGTGGACATCGTGCTGCGCTGACAGGCCATCTGAAAGCAACGCGGGGTCACTCCCTGCCCGCTCAAACGCCAAGATCGGGCCGGATGTGGCTTCGCGTTGCTGTATATAACAAATTGATGGATTTATTGTGAATGCTCTGGTGTGCGGTGATTTTGCTGTGCCACTCTTGGTCCATCACATCACCCCGCCTGAATGATCCCCCTGGGCGCTGCGGAACGCTGGGTCCCGCACCAACCCCAAAGAGACCAAAGGCGCTCTCTTGAAAGGCACTCTGATGCGCCCAGCCCACCGCGCAAACTTCTTCCTCGCAGCCACCGCTGCTGCCGCTCTTTCCCTCGCAGGCTGCGCGACAGGCACCCCTGCCGGGAGCGGGGCTCCCTCCACGGCCCCTGCCACCCAGCCGGCTACGCAGACGGCTACGCAGAGTCCGGCTCCAACCATCGTTCCCGCTGCTACCTCGTCACCCGTTCCCAAAGGGCCGGTGACCTTCACCTTCGCAGACGGCCGCCTGTCCTTCGCCCACCCGGAGGGCTGGAGCGTGGAGCATGAACAGGTTTCGGCCTCCCCCGCAGTGGAGACGGCGACCGTCCTGGATGCCGGCGGCAAGGAGCAGATCAACATCTACTACAGCCAGGTTGGCGATGCTGCGGCCGGCAATGTCTCCAGGAACATCATTGAGACTGATCCGGTACCTGGACTGATCGGAGCTTCTGTTCCCACGCCCAGTTCTTCGTTCTTCATTGATCGAGCTGATGGCGTTACTCATTACCGGATGGGCCTGACACCGGGATCGCCAGTCTCGCCGGACGGGCAGGTGCAATACGGTCTTGTAAGGATCGGCGACCGTATTTTGACTGCGGACGTGCTGTTTACTGAACCGCGGTTTGAAGGTGATGACGCAGCGCAAACCTGGTACTGGAGTGATGAGGGCCGGGCCCTGAAGTCGGTGCTGATGAGCTTCTCCTACCGCTGACCCCCGTTGATGTGGTGTGCCACCCCGTGGCGCACCACATCACTATCTCGAAAGGCACTCCCATGCGTTCGCCACGGCGTGTGATTTTTTCCCTCTCGGTTACGGCATCGGCCGCACTCTTCTTGAATGGCTGCATGGTCAACGCGTCAGTCGACAACCGGGACGCGGCAACGGCCCCGGCCACCCAGCCGCCCTCCGCCAGCGCTCCGCCAGCCATCCCTCCGGAAAAGCCGACGACGACCGGCGCGCCGCCGCCAACCACTGCACCGGCGGAGCCGCTCCCGTCGGCCGCCCCGCCGTCGTCGTCCGATCCGGCACCCGCTCCCGCCGAGCCCGTCACCTTTACCTTTCCCGACGGCCGGCTGTCGTTTACCCATCCGGCCGGCTGGCGGGTGGAGCACAGCCAGGGTGGGGCGTCACCCTCTGTTGAAAACGCGACTGTGTATGACGCCAGTGGGAACGAGCAGATCGGGATCTTCTACAGCGAAGTGGGGGGTGGTGTTGCCGGTCCCCACACCAGGACAGCGTTCTTCTCAGAGCCGGTACCGGGATTGCAGGGGCATTCAGGTCCTGAGACCGCCCACGCCTCCTTCTATGTCGACCGTATCGACGGCGCCCCCCATTACCGGCTGTCGCTAACGCACAGGGCAGCCGTCTCGCCGGATGGCACGGAAGGCGCTGACGTTGTCATCGTCGGTGGCAACCGAGTGCTGGCTGCAAACGTCGTATTCACGGGAGGGCCATTTGCCAGTGACGAGGCGGCCAAGGCCTGGTTCACCGGGTCTGAAGGCCAGGCGCTGACGGCGATTCTGATGAGCTTTTCCTACCGCTGACCCGCCGTTAAGGAAGCCCGCCCCCGCATCCGTGGGGGCGGGCTTCCTTGTATCCGGCCGGCCGGGTACGTTACTTGGCCTGGACGCGGCGCAGGAACTGGGCGGTCCGGTCCTTGAGGCCTTCGATTTGGCGGAGGACGACGGCGGCCGGGTCCGGGTTGATTTCGTTGGCCGGCGGTTCCTTGCGGACGTTGCCGCAGCACAGGAAGTCGGCGCAGATGAGGGTGCCCACTGTGTTTCCGTCGCGGCCCGACTGGCCGGCGCGCCTGGCCACCCACAGCAGCACGTCCTCCTTGGAGAAGACGTCCCGGCAGAGTTCGCAGAGCACGGAGCGGTTTTTCCGGGCGCCGCCCTCGGGGGCGCGCAGCATGATGCCGGTTAAGCCTTCAGGGCCGGGGACTACAAGGTAGCCGCGCAGGGGCATCTTCTCGTCGCGCCAGCCCAGGAAGTCGAGGTTATCCCAATCAAGGGAGTCGAAATCCTTGGGCAGGCTGAGCTTGGCGGCTTCTGAACGGCTGGCATTGATGAACGAAGATCGGATTTGTTGGGGCGTGACTGATTGCATGCCTGAACTTTCGTAAGAGATGGGACCCGAAAAAGGGTGAGGAAACGAGGAGTCAGTCATTCCCCGCGGAGCAGGCCGCAACGGGCGCCCCGCTTTCCATGGCAACGGCGGCGCTGAAGGCCGGGCGCGTGCACATCTCTCTGGTTCCCATCTTTTCTGCCAGCTGGTTGGTCCGTGTATGGAACCAGCACTGTCATCCTGCCAAAAGGGGCATCACCTGTCCAAGGCAGCGACACGCACCCGGCCCTGTGTCCTTCGTCACCTTGGGGAATAAGTTACGAAAACCTTGCGTAATGCAGCGGAGGCTAGGCTAGCCTTACTTAGGTTCGCTTCATTCACCTAAGGAGTTCCGTGACTTCCCCCCTCTTCACCGGCCTCAGTGCCACCCGCCGCACGCTGTTCTCATCAGCCGGCAAGGCGACGGCCGTTCTGGCCGCAGCGGCGCTCTCCCTCTCGGCATGCGCCACCGGCCCAGCGTCCTCCACCACGGACGCCAGCGCTTCAAGCTCCAGCAGCGCGCAGTTCCCGGTCACCATCGAGCACGTCTTTGGCAAAACCACCATCGAAAAGCAGCCCACCCGGGTAGCCACCGTTTCCTGGGTCAATGACGACGTCGCCATTGCCCTGGGTGTAGTGCCTGTCGGTGTTCCCAAGAACGAGTGGGGCGGCAACGACCAGGGCTCCACCCCCTGGAAGGACGCAGCCCTTGAGGAGCTCGGCGCCGGCTTCGGTTCCGACAAGGCTCCGGCCCAGTACTCAGAGGCTGACGGCATCAACTTCACCGAGATCGCCAAGCTCACCCCGGACGTCATCCTGGCCGCCTACTCAGGACTGACCGAAGAGGACTACAAGAAGCTCAGCGAGATCGCCCCCGTGGTGGCCCACCCTGAACTTGCATACGGCACTTCCTGGCAGGACTCCACGTCCATCATCGGCAAGGCCCTCGGCAAGGATGCCGAAGCCACCAAACTCATCTCCGACACCGAGGCCACCATCAAGGAGGAAGCTGCGAAGTACCCGCAGATCGCCGGCAAGACCTTCATCTACGGCTACGCCCTTCCCTCAGACCCCACCCAGACGGGTATTTACACGGCCAATGACAACCGGCCCAAATTCCTTTCCGCCATCGGGATGAAGCTCGCCCCGGTCGCCGAGCAGGCCTCCGAAGGCTCCAAGGAATTCTTCGTGCCATGGTCTGCCGAGAAGGTCAACGAGCTGGAGTCGGACATCTTCCTCAGCTCCGTAGAGGACGCCAGCGAGGCGGACGCCATCAAGAATGATCCCCTGTTCGGCCAGATTCCGGCCGTCAAGAACGGGGCCTTCGTCGCAGACGCGAACAAGAGCCTGGTCCTGGCGATCTCCGCATCCTCCCCACTGAGCCTGCCCTGGGCACTGGACACCTTCCTGCCGCAGCTGGCCACCGCAGCGGACGCAGTGAAGTAAGCGCCGTTCCATGACGCACAGTACAACGACGGCGGCCTCCCGGGAGGGGGACGCGGGCACTCCGGTGCCGGCGAAAGGATTCCGCCACCCCGCTTCCGGGGGAAAGCGGGCTGCCTGGCTGCTGGCCGCCGTCGTTGTACTTGCGCTCCTGGCCGCGGCCTCGCTGGCCGTCGGCGCCCGCGGTCTTCCCCTCGGCACCGTCTGGGATGCGCTCACGCAGTTCGATCCCGCCAACGGCGACCATGCGGTGGTCCACGCCCGCATCCCGCGCACCGTCCTTGGCCTGCTGGCCGGCGGAGCCCTGGGCCTTGCCGGTGCTGCCATGCAGGGTGTGGCCCGCAATCCGCTCGCCGATCCCGGCATCATGGGCGTCAACGCGGGCGCCGCGCTGGCCGTCGTCACCGGCATTTACGTTTTTGGTGTGGCCACTCTCTCCGGCTACATCTGGTTCGCCTTCATCGGGGCGGCAATCGCCGCCGTCGTGGTCTACCTCATCGCCTCCCTCGGCAGGGAAGGCGCCACCCCCGTGAAGCTGGCCCTCGCCGGCGCCGCGCTGAGCGCAGGCCTGTACTCCCTGATGAACGTCATCCTGGTCTCCAGCCAGGACACCCTTGACCGTTTCCGCTTCTGGCAGGTGGGCGGCGTGGCCGGCCGGGACTGGTCCGTGGTCCTGCCCGGGGTTCCCTTCCTGGCCGTCGGCGCCGTCATCGTGCTCCTGACCGGCCGTATCCTCAACAGCCTGGCGCTCGGCGACGACATCGCCCGCGGCCTCGGCCAGCGGGTTGGCCTGGTCCGGGCCGTGACCGCCCTGGGAATCGTGCTGCTGTGCGGGACAGCCACCGCGCTGGCCGGTCCCATCGGGTTCGTGGGTCTTGTTATTCCGCACGCCGTGCGCTTCCTCACTGGCCCCGACTACCGGTGGATCCTGCCGTTCTCCCTGGTGGCGGCTCCCGTGCTGCTCCTGGGTGCGGACATCATCGGCCGCGTGGTGCTCCTCCCCGGTGAAGTTCCCGCCGGCATCATGACCGCCCTCGTCGGAGCGCCCGTGTTCGTCTGGCTGATCCGCCGCGGCAAGGGGGCCGGACTGTGAGCATCACCCAGACTCCCCGCGAAATGGCACTTGACGGCAGTCCGCGAGGGAAACACCCCCGTTATCTGCCATCTCGGGTACTGAACCGGACCGCGATGCTGGCCGCCGCCGTCGTCGTCCTGTTCGCCGTGTCCGTCCTGCTGGGCAGCTACACCGTGACCATCCCGGACTTCTTCAAGATCGTGATCGGCCACCTCACCGGCGGCGACAAGATCCCGGGCGCCAGCTTCATCGTGATGGAAAACAAGCTGCCGCGGGCGGTCATCGGCACCATGATCGGCGTCGCCTTCGGCTTGGCCGGCGCGCTGTTCCAGACCATGCTCCGCAACCCGCTGGCCAGCCCCGACGTCATCGGCATCAGCTACGGCGCCAGTGCCGCCGCCGTCCTCGCCATCGTCATCTTCGGTGCGTCCGGCGCCGTCGTCTCGGGGGCAGCCCTTGCCGGCGCCCTTGCCGTGGCCGCCCTCATCTACGCCATCTCGACAGGCGGCGCGATCCGGGGGACCAGCCGCGGGAACGCGGCCGGCAACCGCCTGGTCCTGGCCGGCGTCGGCATCGCCGCGGCCCTGCACGCGGTGGTCAACTTCCTGATGACCCGCGCAGACATCCGCACCGCCGCCGACGCCCTCGTCTGGCTCAACGGATCCCTGAACTCCGCCAACTGGGACCGCGCCGGCGTCCTGTTCCTCGCCCTCGTGGTCCTGGTCCCGGCCGTGGCCGTCATTGCTGGCCCGCTGCGGATCCTGGAGCTGGGCGACGACGCCGCTGCCGGCCTCGGCATTCGGGTCAACGCGGCCCGCCTTTCGCTGGTGATCATCGCCGTGACGCTTGCGGCAGTGGCGACGGCGGCGGCAGGCCCGGTCTCGTTCGTCGCCTTCCTGGCCGGGCCCATCGCCCGCCGCTTCACCGGCAAAGCCAGCCTCCCGGCGTCGGCCCTGGTAGGCGCCCTGATTGTCCTCGCGGCAGACTACTTCGCCGCCAACCTTGCCCCACTGCTGCTGGACGGCACGGTCCTGCCGGTGGGCGTCATCACCGGTGCGCTTGGTGCCCCGTTCCTGCTGTGGCTCCTGGTCACGGCCAACCGAAAGGATGCCTGACGTGGCTGTTCTCAACGCCAAGGACCTGACGCTGAAATACGACCAGCGCTGCGTGGTGGACGGCCTCAGCGCCGAGATCCCCGAAGGCAAGGTGACCATGATCGTGGGCGCCAACGCGTGCGGCAAATCCACCCTGCTCCGGGGCCTTTCCCGGCTCCTCAAGCCCGCGGCCGGCACCGTGACGCTGGACGGCAAGGACATCCACGCCCGCCCGGCGCGGGAACTGGCACGCACGCTGGGCCTCCTGCCGCAGCACCCCACCGCCCCCGACGGCATCACCGTCCGCGACCTGGTGGGCCGCGGACGCTACCCGCACCAGGGCTTCTTCCGCAGCTGGAGCGACAAGGACGACGCCGCCGTGCAGCGCGCGCTGGAAGCCACCGAGACGCTGGCCCTCGCCGGGCGCGACGTGGACGAACTCTCCGGCGGCCAGCGGCAGCGGGTCTGGATCGCGATGGCCCTCGCCCAGGAAACCGACGTCCTGCTCCTCGACGAACCCACCACCTACCTGGACCTCGCGCACCAGGTGGAAGTCCTGGACCTCGTCACGGACCTGAACCGTAAGCGCGGCACCACCGTGGCCATCGTCCTGCACGACCTTAACCTTGCCGCCCGGTACGCGGACAACGTCATCGCCATGAAAGGCGGCGCCGTAGTGGCCGTGGGCAACCCCCTCGACGTGGTCACCGAAGACCTGGTGCGCAACGTCTTCAACCTTGAATCCCGTGTCATTCCGGATCCTGTATCCGGAACCCCCCTGATCATTCCCATCGGCCGCCACCACGTCCCCGCCACTGAACTGGAGCTTGTTTCATGAAGACCCGAGAAGTTGCCTCCACCGAGCCGATGACCCTCGCGTTCGAGGTCACCGTATCCTCCGTCCAGGAACTCAGCCCCAACTTCCGCCGGATCACGTTCGGCGGCTACTCGCTCCGTGATTTCGGCGTCCACGGGGAAACCCTTGACCTGCGGGTCAAGCTCATGATCCCGTCGCTCGCCGCTGACGGCACCGCGCTGCCGCTTCCGGCCTTCGAGATGAGCCAGGCCGGCTGGTACCGCGAATGGCTGGAGATGGACCCGGCCGTGCGCGGGTCAATGCGAACCTACACTGTCCGTCAGGCCCGGCTGGACGCCGTCTACCCCGAAATCGACGTCGACTTTGTAATGCACTTCGATGACCACGGCAACGGCGGCCCCGCGGCCAACTGGGCCCTCAACGCCAAGCCCGGCGACGCCATCACCATCATCGGCCCCAACAACCGTGCCGCCCACTGCGTCACTGCCGAAATCTACTCCGGCATCGAGTGGCGGCCGGGCCTCGCCCAGCGTGTCCTCCTCGCGGGCGACGAAACAGCCATTCCGGCCATCTCCGCCATCCTGGAAAGCCTGCCGGAGTACATGACCGGGCACGCGTTCCTCGAAGTTCCGGAGGCCGGCGATTTCCTGGAGCTCAGCTCACCTGCCAACGTCGAGATCACCTGGCTGGCCCGCGGCGCCTCGATAGGCCGGTCCCGCCCGCACGGCCAGTTGCTCCAGGACGCTGTCCGCAAAGCTGTTCCCGTGCCCGGCTGGGTGGGGCTCAAAGAGGTCGACGGCGGCGCCGGCCCCGAGCCCGAAGACGTCAACGTGGACGAGGACATCCTCTGGGAGACCCCCACCCGGATGGAAACCGCAGAGATCCAGGCAACCAAAAACCCGGACATGCCCGCCGGTGCCATGCCCTTCTACGCCTGGATCGCCGGCGAAGCGGCAGTCATCAAGGACATGCGCCGCTACCTGGTCCGGGACGTCGGGATTGACCGGAAGCAGGTGGCCTTCATGGGGTACTGGCGGCAGGGCAAGGCCGAGGGGTAGGTCTGCTCCTGCTGGGTCACGGCTAAGTCCGCCGACGGCGCAGTTTTGCCGTCGCTTAGACACCTCCCGCCGCTTCCTTCGGCCGCGGGCGGCCTCACTCAGCTCTGGTCGGCGATGCGCTCCTACGCAAAACCGCCCCGCCGGCTGGCGAAGAACGTCACCTTCGCTGCTGCCGGCTAAACGCTCCATCACCTTTCGCATGCTTTTGGCTGACGCTCTATCAGATCCTGCTGCCTAAACCCGGACGCTCCATCAGATCCTGCCGGTTTTCGTCGGACGCTCTCGCACTTACTGTTCATCCCGGCGTCGTTCTTCCTTTTCCTTTGGTGGCTAGGTTGGGCTGGTGTCTGCTCAACCTTTGCTTCCTGAGTCCGGGCGGCGGGTCTTTGTTGCTCTTGGGGACTCTTTTACCGAGGGTGTGGGGGACCGGGATGAGAGGTTGCCCAACGGGGTCCGGGGGTGGGCCGACAGGGTGGCCGAGAAGCTGGCCAAGGCGCAGTCGGGGTGGAAGTACGCGAACCTGGCGATCCGCAGCAAGCGGCTCCGGCACATCATCGACGAGCAGCTGGAACCTGCGCTGCGGATGAAGCCCACGTTGGTCACGTTGTATGCCGGCGGCAACGACATCCTGGACCTGAAAACGGATATGACCGCCCTCATGGGCAGCTACGAGCAACTTGTGGCGCAACTGGCCGGAACGGGAGCCACCGTGGTCCTGTTCACCGGCTTCGACGTGAAGGTCTCCGCGCTGCTCGAGCCGCTCAAGAAACGCAACGCGTTCTACAACCAGCAAGTGCGGGCCATCGCCGCCAAGTACGGTGCCGTGCTGGTGGACTATTGGTGCCTGGACGCGTTCCATGACCGGCGGATGTGGGACTCGGACCGGCTGCACATGTCAAAGGCCGGGCACAAGTACTTGGCCGGGCAGGTGCTGGACCAATTGGGAGTCCCCCACAAAATCACACTCAAGGACTGGGAACCGCCAACGCGGCTCACCCTGCGGGAGTGGGAACAGCGGCAACGGCGCTGGATCCATGACTGGGTCCTGCCACTCTTCGGCCGGAAGCTGCGGGGTGTCACCCTGGGTGACGAACTTACGGCGCGCTGGCCGAAACCGGTCAAGGTGCCCCGGAAGGGCGGGCTGAAGAAACTGGTGGCAGAAAACCCTGCCCGCGTGGCTGAAGGCTAGCTGTCCAGGAGGATTTCGTAGCCCGGCGCCACCCGGGCGGCGTGGAACTCCACTACCTCGAAGTCCGCTACCCCATTCGTATAGAAAGGGTCCAGCTTCAGGGAGGCGTCCAACGTGGCCCGGTCCGCCTGGGAGAGCAGCAGGCCACCCGTGCGGGGGACCTTCCGGCCGGCAGCGATAAAAACGCCGTCGTCAAAAGCCTTCTGGAGCCAGCTGATGTGGGCGTCATTGTGGAAATCGACGATGTCCTGCGGAACCCGATAAGTCAGGGAGACAACATACATCCGCCCAGCCTACCGGCACGGTCATCGTCGGTTGAAGGATCAATCGTAGAATAGGGACATGACCGAACCGCGCTGGCTGAACGCCGACGAACGACGTGCCTGGCTGGCCCTGGTGAGCATCAACACCCTGCTGCCGGCTGCCCTCGACACCAAGCTTCATGCCGAAGGCAAGTTATCGCTCTTCGACTACACGGTCCTGGCCATGCTCTCCGAGGCGGACGAGCGGTTCCTGCCCATGAGCGAACTCGCCGCCCGCAGCAGCGCGTCCCTTTCCCGGCTTTCCCATGTGGTGACGAAGCTGCAGAAGCGGGGGTGGGTGGAGCGCCAGCCCCATCCCCACGATGCCCGTGTCACCATCGCCCACCTTACGGAGGAGGGCATGGCCACCATCGTTGGCTTGGCGCCCGGCCACGTCGAAGCGGTACGGGACCTCTTCCTCGACGCCCTGTCAGAGCAGGATGTCCTCGATCTGGCGCGGATCGGTGAAAAAGTGGTGGGACGCCTGGACTCCGACCATTGGATCCTGCGGGAAAGCTAGCCCAGCCGGTTGGTTGCTTCCAGCAACGGGTGGCAAACTAGCCGGATGGATTTCACTTCCCGGTTCGTGGCACTCGGCGATTCCTTCACTGAAGGCGTGGGCGACGACGACCCCACCCGCCCCAACGGTGTCCGTGGCTGGGCCGACCGTGTTGCCGAGCAGCTTGGCGAGGCCGACCCCGGCTTCGGCTACGCCAACCTCGCCATCCGCGGCAGAAAGCTACGGCAGATCCTCGCTGAGCAGGTGGACGCCGCCGTCGACCTTAAACCCACCTTGGTGAGCATCTACGCAGGTGCCAACGACATTCTCCGCCCGCGGATCGACATCGATGACCTCCTTGCGGAGTACGACGACGGCATCCGCAAGTTGGCTGCCACGGGCGCAACCGTGGTGATGTTCACCGGATTCGACGCCAGGGGCTCCAAAGTGTTCGGCACCATGCGCGGCCGCACCGCGATCTACAACGAACTGGTCCGCGGCATTGCCGGGGACCACGGCGCCCTGCTCGTGGATTACTGGCGCTTCAGCGAGTACTACGACTGGGGCATGTGGGCGCGGGACCGGATGCACATGTCCGCAGCAGGGCACGCGAACATGGCCAAGCGCGTCATGGAGGTGCTGAAGTATGACCACTCCATCGACATCCCGCCCATGACTCCGGTGCCGGAACTGCGTGGTGCCGAGGCCTTGCGCGCCAACGCCCAGTGGTTCCGGGAGTACGCCGGTCCCTGGGTTGTCCGCCGCGTTACCGGCAAGTCCTCCGGCGACAACCTGTCGGCCAAGTACCCGCAGCTCACACGCCTCGAGCCGGACCCGGTCAGCGGAAGCCGCTGACTCGGCTGTTTCCGGTGCCGTGCTTATACACCCATTCGTCCCGGATTGGTCTTTAATTGCGCGAACTCGTAGACTTGGTAGGCGCTAAGTGCGCGGAGCGTGCGCAATTGCTCCGGTTGCCCGGTAATTTCTCCAGGGTGGCCGGTAGTTAGGGGCTCAAGTTGCGTGACTAACCGTTCGCCCTTCTTTATTTTTGGGTCGCCCTTAGCAGCATGGTCCAGCAGCAGATATGCGGATCATTACTTTCAATTCTTGAGGAGAAGTCATGGCAGCACACTGCCAAGTGACCGGGGCCGAGCCGGGCTTTGGGCACAGCATTTCGCACTCGCACCGCCGCAACAAGCGTCGGTTCGATCCGAACATTCAGAAGAAGCGCTACTGGGTTCCGTCCCTGCGCCGTAACGTCACGCTGCAGGTCTCTGCACGTGGCATCAAGACCATCGACGTACGCGGCATCGACGCAGTCGTCGCCTCTATCCTGGCTCGTGGGGTGAAGCTCTAGTGGCTAAGGACAAGGACGTACGTCCGATCATCAAGCTCAAGTCGACCGCGGGCACGGGTTACACCTACGTAACCCGCAAGAACCGTCGTAACGACCCGGACCGTATGGTTCTGAAGAAGTACGACCCCAAGATCCGCCAGCACGTCGAATTCCGAGAGGAGCGCTAAACATGGCTAAGAAGTCCAAGATTGCTCGCAACGAGCAGCGCAAGGTCATCGTTGAGCGTTACGCCGCAAAGCGCCTCGAGCTGAAGAAGACCCTGGTTGACGAAAACGCAACCGATGAAGCACGCGAAGCAGCCCGCCTGGGCCTGCAGAAGCTGCCCCGCAACGCGTCCCCGATCCGTCTGCGTAACCGCGACATCATCGACGGCCGTCCCCGCGGTACCTTCCAGAAGTTCGGCATCTCCCGTGTCCGCTTCCGCGACATGGCCCACAAGGGCGAACTTCCGGGCATCACCAAGTCTTCCTGGTAATCCCGCGCAGCTGACTCCAGCTGTTTGAGAAGGGCCGGCAACCATCATGGTTGCCGGCCCTTCTTTGCTTTAACTCCGCATGGCTCCCGGTGATTGGACCTGTGTACCACCTGTGCTGCAGCACACACGAACCAATTACGACGGCGGGTGCTCGTCCAGGTGCCTCCGCGGCCCGTTCTGCCGCGGAACCACGCGGATTTTCGCCCTTTGAAAGGGGGGTTTGCGGTGGGGCCGGAGTGCGTGTATTGTTTTCTAAGTCGCCGCGAGGGAGACAGCGAAGAGCTGATCACCGCGGGCGGCCAAACCCCCAAAATCTAAACCAAAATCTGGTAGCTCTTTAGGGCGCTGGAAAGCGGTGGGGATGGTTTTCCTGCCGGCGTGGATCCTGGAACATGGATTTGCGTCGGGGTGGAAGATCGGGTAAGTTTGGGAAGTTGCTCCGGAGCGAGCCGCGACTGAGGTTTTGGTTGTGGTGGTGCCGGGTGTGTCTGTTGTTTGAGAACTCAATAGTGTGCCAAGTTTGTTGATACCGATTTGTTTTTATGAATTGGTTGAATTTGCCGGGCCTGCCGCCCCTGTGGTGGGTCTGGTTTTGACAGCTGGTTTCAAATTTT
>NZ_QRGQ01000024.1:207802-288899 GCF_003367205.1 Arthrobacter sp. RT-1 | reverse complement strand
GAATGCAGGTCTATCCTTTTGCCATGAGTGAGCTTCCAGCCAGCTACAAGGAGTTTCTCGCCGACAAAAGCGAGATGTTCATCAGCACCGTCAAGCCTGTCCTGCAGCAGTCCGCGGCAGACCGGCTTCACGGAGTCCGGGTTGTTTACAACCCCGGCTCCACCGGCCACCAGGCACACCTCGACGACAGCATTCCCTTCGGCGTGGTGGTCGAGGACATCGACTAGCCCCTCACCGCTCCGGACAGCGCGAAGGAGCCGCCGGCGCCCCTGGCCACAATGACGTACAGGGCCAGCACCGGCGATGAATAAAGGATGGAGAACGCGGCCAGCTGGCCGTAGGCCACTGCACCATGCTGTCCGAAGAAGCTGTAGATGGATACGGCTGCCGGCTGCCGTGCCTCTGACAGGAGCAGCACGAACGGCACGAAGAAGTTCCCCCAGGCCTGGATGAAGACGAAGATGAACACCACACCCAGGCCTTGGCGCATGAGCGGCAAAACAATGGTCCGCAAGGCTGTCATCCGCGACGCTCCGTCCACCCAGGCAGCTTCCTCCAGGGACAACGGAACGCCGTCCATGAAGTTCTTCGTCATCCAGATCGCCATGGGAAGGGTGGTGGTGGCCATGAAGAAAATGGTTGCCGGCATCGAATCCAGCAGTTCCAACTGCACGAACAGGCCGTAGACGGGCACCATGATGGCGGTGATGGGAAGGCACGTCCCGAAGAGGACGGCGTACAGGAACGGTGCGTTGAACCGCGACCGGTAGCGGGACAGCGGATAGGCAGCCAGCACGGCGGCCACCAGCGTCACCGCTCCGGTTCCTGCAGACAGCACCATGCTGTTCCACAACGGCTGAAGCAGCAGCTGCGGGGTCAGGACGGCTGCGAAGTTGTCCAGCCCGGGCTGCCGCGGCACTTTGGTTTCGTGGCCGGCCTCCGGGTCCAGGGAACCCAGGACAAGCCACAGCAGCGGCAGCAGGAAGCAGGCGCCCACCAGCAGCAGGGCCAGGTCGGCCGGGGCGGAGCCGCGGCGGAGGCGGGCCCTGAGCACCGGGGCAGGGGCAGGCTGCCGTGTTCTGGCAGGGGCGGTCATGGCCGGGGCTCCCGGAGCAGACGGATATAGGCTGCCCCAAACACGCCGCCGATGATGATGAGGACGGAGGCCACCGCGGTGCCGTAGCCGATGTCGCCGAATTTGAACGCTTCCTGGTAGGCGAGAACGGGCAAGGTGGTGCTGGCATTGGCGGGTCCGCCGGCCGTCATCACCCAGATCAGCGTGAACACGGCAAGCGTCTGCAGCGTGATGAGCATGAGATTGGTGGCGATGCTGCCCCGGATCATGGGAAGCGTGATGAAAACCAGCCGCTGCCAGCCCCTGGCACCGTCCATCTGGGCGGCTTCGGTCACCTCAGCGGGAACGTCGTTCAGGGCCGCCCGGTACACCAGCATGGAAAAGGCGGTGCCGCGCCACACGTTGGCCAGCATGATGGCCACCATCGGATACGCGTACAGCCAGTCCGCCTGGGCAAGGCCCAGTCCGCCCAGCAGCTGGTTCAGGGTTCCGTCCCTGCTGAAGTAGGCGTAGGCGGCGAAGGCGGCCACAATTTCCGGAAGGACCCAGGCGGCCACCACGGCGGTCCCAACCAGGGAGGATACTGCCGGGCGGGCCCGCCGCATCAGCACGGCGATGGCCAGGCCCAGCAGGTTCTGGCCCAGCACCGCTGAACCTCCCACGAACAGGACCGTGAGCGCCAGCGAGAGCGGAAAGGCGGGGTCCGCCAGCAGCCGCTGATAATTTTCCAGCCCCACCCACTCGGGATTCCTGGCGCTGCGGCCGGTCAGCCCGGCATTGGTGAGCGAAGCCTGGAAGGCCCAGAGCACGGGTCCGGCGAGGAACACCAGCAGGAGCAGGATGGCAGGGAGGACCGGCAGGTAGCGGAGCCACTGCCGTGTCCGGTGGCTAACGGGCACAGGCTACTTCCGGACGGTCTTGTCGCCGCCCACAATGTCCGTTACCGCTGCGTCGTAGTCCGCCGCCGCCTGCTCCGGGGTCCTGCTGCCGGTAATCACGGCTTCGGTTGCCTCCTGGACAGCCGCCGAGATCCGGGGATAGTCGGACGTTGCCGGACGGTAGCGGGTTACGGAAACAAGGTCAGAGACGTCCTTCACGAACGGGTTGGCATCCTGGTAGCCGGAATCCGCCGCGACATCCGACCGGACAGCGATCTGCGAGCTTTCCACGGTGAACGCGAGGGAGTTCTTCTCGTTGAGCGCAGTGGTGAGGAATTTGAACGCCAGGTCAGGTTCTTTGGTTCCGGCACCCACTGCCAGGGTCCAGCCGCCGGACATGCTGACGGCGCCGGGCGCCTGGCCGTCCCGGGTGGGGAACGGGGCCACGCCCATGTCCTGTTCGTACCCGGGCCATTCGTAGCTTCCGCCCTCTTGCCAGAACGACGGCGCGTAGGAGCCTTCCACGGTGGCGCCCAGCTTCCCGTTGGGGAACCACTCGCCGAACACCTTTTTCCAGACGTTGGCGTCCAGGGCCTCAGCCGGCGACACTGCGAGTTTCTCGTCGTACAGGGTTTTGAGGAAGGCCAGGGAGTCTGTGAAGCCGGCCGAGCCCACCACCCATTTCTTCGATTCCTCGTCGTAGAGGCTGGAGCCGGTGCCGTAGAGCAGTTCGTAGAAGCCCTGCATAACGGTCCCCTCGCCGGTGCCCTTGCCGGCGTACATGTTGAACGGGATCACGGAGGGGTCGTTGGCTTTGATCTTCCGGGCGGCATCCAGGATGTCCTGCCAGCTGCGCGGCTGCCAGGGGTCGCTGATGCCGGCGGCTGCCAGGACTTTTTTGTTGTACCAGATGGCCCGCGTGTCGGTGCCCAGCGGCACTGCGTAGGTGCTGCCGTCGTCCGCCTTTCCTGCGGCCTTGGCGGCGTCGTTGAACGTGTCCCAATCCGCCCAGCCGTCAAGGTGGCTGTCCAGCTTCAACAGGTAGCCGGCGTCGACGTCGGAGCGGACCTTGAAGGTGTCCTCGTAGAACACGTCCGGCGCGGTGGACGGCGAGCGCAGGGCGAGGGCCAGTTTGGTGCCGTAGTCGTCGTCGTTCCCCTGGATGGGCTGCAGCTCGACGGTGACCCCTTGGTTCGCCGCTTCGAACTCCTGCTTGGCGGACTGGAACATGGTGTCCAGGGCCGTGAAGGAATCCGTCTTCTGGTAGACCACCTTCAACGTCCTGGACTCTTCGGCGGCCGGACTGCCCGGAGTGCAGGCCGCCAGGGCAACCAGCGCGGAGGCGATCAGGGACATTGTCTTCAGGGCCCGGCGACGCATGGTGCTCCATTCGGTCTAAAGCTGCGGACCCCTTTGTCAGCGGGCCCCAGCCGCGGCAATATGCACATGCTAGATGGGCGGGGTGCCGCAAGCAAGGCGCCCGCGAAATGCGTCCTGTCAGCTCTCCAGCAGGAGCCGCTGGGCGCGGGGCGCAAGCGTGTGCTCCAGGACCAGCGACGCCGCACCAATGGCGCCCACGTCCTCCCCTACACCCGTGCCAACAACCTGGATGGGGTGGATCAACCGCGCCGCACTGTTGGCATCCAGCAGCGGAGGCACCTTCTCGAGGAAACGCTCTGCCATGCCGCTCCAGAACGGCCCGCCGAAAACCACCCGCTCGACGTCGAGCGTATTAGTGACCACCGATACCGCCCGGGCAACCAGCACGGCGGACTTGTCAATGATGGCGGCAGCACGTTCGTCTCCGCCGTCCGCCAGTTCGCACAGCCTGGCGAAGCTTTGCTGGATCTCGGCGCCGCTGTTGCCCGAACGCGAGCCGTCCAGGATGCCTGCCGCCTCCGCTTCGGCCACCAGCACCTTGGGAATGCAGGAGGATTTCACGCAGCCCCGCTGCCCGCAGTCGCACAGGGGTCCGTCAGGGTCCACCACAATATGTCCGATTTCGCCCGCGTTTCCGGACGTTCCGCGCACCACCTCGTCATTGAGGACAATGCCGCAGCCGATGCCGGTCCCCATGTACATAAACACGAAGCTGCCGGCGCCGCTGGGGCCGCCGGCCCAGGTTTCAGCGACGGCGGCGCTGGTGACGTCCTTGTCCATCAGCACCGAATAGCCCGTTGCCTCGGACAGCGCGTTGCGCAGTTCCACGCGGTCCCAGCCCGGAAGCAGCGGCGGATCCACCACCGTGCCGTTGTCCAGGTCGATGGGGCCCGGGGCTGCAACACCCACGCCAGCAATCCTGTCCCGGTCCACGTCCGAGTCCGCGACGATCTGTGAGATCCCGGCGGCGATGGTGCTGATGATGACGGAAGGATCGTTGCCGCCGGGAGTCTTGATCCGGGAATGCCGGACCACCGCTCCCACGAGGTCCAGGACCACGAAGGTGCTCACGGCGGGGTCGAGGTGGACGCCCACGGCGTACATGCCGCCGGGGTTCAGGCGCAGAATGGTGCGTGGTTTTCCGGGGCCGCTGCCTTCCTTCCCGGCTTCGACGATGAGGTTCTGGTCGAGGAGGCGGCGGGATATGTTCGAGATAGTCTGGGGCGACAGGCCCACGATCTGTGCGAGTTCCACACGGCTCAGGCCACCCGAGGACCTGCGAATGGCGTCGAGGATGACTGTGAGGTTGAAGTCCCCCATCCTGGGCAGGTTGGTTCCGCGCCTCGGTGAGGATTGGCGGATCTCAGTCACAGTGTCCCCTAAAGATCTTCGGCCACGTGGTTGTGGTGCTGCTTGAATCGTACGTTAAGCGTAGGCACAGACCCATAGGCTGGACCGTGGCGTGGCATACCTTGTGGATACCTTTACCGAACACTGCGCCGGACGCTCCGGGTCACCGTGAACTTGGGGTTTTGGCCCTTGATGGCGGTGGGGCCCACGTGCCGCTCCAGTGCCGGCAGGTAGGGAAGGTGGCGGTTATAGACCGTCCACAATTCCCCGCCCGGCGTCAACACCCGGCCTGCGGCTTCGATCATTTTCAGCCCCGCGCCCGCATGCACGCCCGCACCCACGTGGAAGGGCGGATTGAGCAGCACGAGATCCGCACTGCCTGCCTCCATGGTGCTCAGCGCGTCATCCTGGAAGCCGCCGATCCGACTTTCCAGTCCGTTGGCGCGGGCCGTTGCCAGCGCGGAGGCCACTGCCGCAGCCGACTGGTCCGTGGCCGTCACCCGCGATTCCGGATAGTGCCTGGCATACATCGCTGCGAGGATTCCGGTGCCGCAGCCCAGGTCGATGGCGTGGCGGGCGGGGTTCATCGACGGCAGGAACGTCAGCAAAAACCTGGTGCCGATGTCCAGCTTCGGGCCGGCGAAGACCGCTCCGTGGGCCGCCACGTTCAGGTCCAGCTCAGCGAGGTGTTCGACGACGGGAAACCGGTCCGGCGCGGGTGTCGCCTTGGGGCCCGTGGCCAGGATAACGCGGGACTTCTGCCGGGCGAGCTGGGGCTGGACGGTATGGAAGTACCGTTCCAGGACGGCATTCATGCCCAGGGACATGTGTTTCACCCGGCCGCCCGCCAGCAGCACCACGCCAGCGGGCGCATACCGGGCGACGGCCCCCGCAATCTGCTCCAGCTCGGCCAGGGTCTTGGGCAGCTGCAGGAGCACAGTCTGGGCACCTGCCAAAAGTTCTGGACCGAGCGGCACGTGCCGGAAGCCGGCCGGCTCAGTCGTGCTGTTCCCTGCCGCGGGCGCGATCCCCGTGCCGGCAACCCGCAGTTCTTCCGCGTTGAGGCGAAGGGCCCGTTCGCCGGTGATCAGGTCCTGGTGCACGAGGACGCCGGCGGGGTTGAGCACAGCCAGCGCGCCCAGGGTCAGGGCGCCGTAGCGGTCGCCAATGACAGCTACGGTGCTGCCCTCCTCCACATGGTCCGCCGCCGTTTCCAGCAGCAGCCGGTCGGTGGCATCCCACGCCTGGAGGTTGGGCGCCTCCACGTCTGGCCGCCGCCGAAGGATCCCAAAGACGTCCTCAAGCCTGTCTAGTGCCACGTAATGCCTGCCGCTTTCTTCTGTCCCGAATGCTCCCGCGCTGCCTGGCGCGTTCCCGCGGCGGGTCAGCCCCACGTTACCGTTTCCACGGCGGGAGCCAGTCCGGGCAGTTTCAGGATTGCGGCAACGGCCGCCCGGCCGGCCCGGTTGGCTCCGATGGTGGACGACGACGGGCCGTAACCTACCAGGTGCACGCGCGGTTCGGCTGCCACCTGCGTTCCGTCCATCACGATGCCGCCTCCGGGCCCCCGCAGGTGAAGCGGGGCAAGATGTTCCAGCTCGGCCCGGAAACCT
Source organism: Arthrobacter sp. RT-1 (assembly GCF_003367205.1). Lineage (NCBI taxonomy): Bacteria > Bacillati > Actinomycetota > Actinomycetes > Micrococcales > Micrococcaceae > Arthrobacter > Arthrobacter sp. RT-1. Next base: position 282,603 of record NZ_QRGQ01000024.1, on the reverse strand, counting down.
GTGGCCCACAGGATGACATCCGCCTTCAGGAGGCTCCCGTCCGGGAGCCGGACGCCGTCCGGCTCAATGACGGTGAACATGGGCTGCCGGTCCAGAGCACCTCGTGCCGCCGCCGTGCGGAGTGCCGGCGTCCAGATCAGCCCTGTTACCGACACCACGCTCTGCGGCGGCAGTCCCTTGCGCACCCGCTCTTCCACGAGTGCCACCGCATCGTGGCCTGCGCGGGAGTCGAACTCCGCGTCGCGCCACACAGGTTCCCGGCGGGTGAACCAACTGGTGGAGGTGACCTGGGAGATTTCGTCCAGCAGCCCGACAGCGGAGATCCCACCGCCCACCACGATGACGTGCTTGCCGGTGAACTCTTCGGCTGCAACGTAGTCGGCCACGTGCAGTTGCCTGCCCCGGAAGGTGGACTGGCCCGGGTAAATGGGCCAGAACGGCCGCGTCCAGGTCCCGGTGGCGTTGATGACTGCCCTGGCTGTCCAATCCCCGCGTGATGTGTCGAGCCGCAGCCTGCCGGCCGGATCATCGTCTTCCCGGCTCACCGCCCGCACTTTGACCGGGCGCTGGACGGACAGGCCCAGTTCCTCCTCGTACTCCCGGAAATAGCGGGTGAGGAACTCCGAACTGGGCTCCCTGGGATCGACGGCGGGCTTCGCAATTCCGGGAAGATCACTGATGCCGTTCACAGTGGCCATGCGCAGGCTCTTCCAGCGGTGCCGCCACGCACCCCCCGGTCCTTCTTCGGCGTCGAACATTACATAGCTGACGCCGCGGCGCTGCAGATGGTAGGCGGCTGACAGGCCTGCCTGGCCCGCACCAATGACGGCAACATCGGTTTGGGCGGCGGTCACTCCCCCATGATAGCCGCGCCCCATACGGGTGTACCTGCCGGACAAGGCACGGGGACCTGGACGGAACCTTTGGCAAAAATTTACAGGGCGCTCCCTGACAGCGCGGCGCGCCGGCTTTAGGGTAGGCCCATGGAACCGGCCCGGGAGGGCATCGGAAGCAGGCCCTCCCCGCGGGCGGCCTCAGCGGAAGAAAGGCACCACCATGACCACAGACCGCGGCGCAGCCGCCCGGCTAGCCACAGCCCTGGGGATTGTCCTGGGAACCGAACAGATACCGCTTCGCCTGCGTGCCTGGGACGGCTCGGAAGCCGGCCCGCAGGAAGCGCCGGTCCTGGAATTCCGCTCCCGCCGCGCGCTGCGGCGGATCATGTGGTCTCCGGGCCAACTGGGACTGAGCAGGGCGTATGTTGCCGGCGAAATTGATGCGCCCGGCGATATCTTCGAGGCGTTTTCTGCCTTGAGCTCCGCCGGCAAATTCGCGGAGCCGGGTCCCTTCCGTCCCCCCACAGCGGCTGAGCTCTGGACCTTGGTTCGCACCGCCATTCGGCTGGGAGCCGTGGGACCCAATCCCGCGCCGCCGCCGGAGGAGTCGCGGATCGCCAGGAAGGGGAGGCTGCACTCGCGCCGCCGGGACTCGGCTGCGATCTCGCACCATTACGACGTCGGCAATGACTTTTATGGCCTTGTCCTGGGGCCGTCGATGGTTTACTCCTGCGCGGTGTGGCCCGAAGACGCCGACGAAGGGCAGGGCGCGGGTTCGGGCGCCAGGTTGGTGGAGGGGCTCGATGCCGCGCAGGAAGCGAAGCTGGACCTGGTTTGCCGCAAGCTCGGGCTTAAGCCGGGAATGCGTGTGCTGGACGTGGGCTGCGGCTGGGGCAGCTTCGCCCTCCACGCGGCAGGAAAGTACGGGGCCACGGTGGTGGGTGTGACGCTCTCCTCCGAGCAGGCGAACCTTGCACGCAAGCGGGCAGCCGAAGCGGGGCTCACCGAAAAGGTGGACATCCGGGTGCAGGATTACCGGGACGTCACGGATGGGCCCTTCGATGCCATCAGTTCCATCGGGATGTCCGAGCATGTGGGGCGGGAGCAGACCCCGGGGTACGCTTCGGCCTTGTTCGCGCTGCTCCGCCCGGGCGGCCGCCTGCTTAACCATGCCATCTCCTGGAATGCCGGGCCCACCAGCCCTGACCCGGATTCGTTCATCCCCCGGTATGTCTTTCCGGACGGCGAGATGATCAGCCTGGGCGAGATGGTCATGGCGCTGGAGGGGGCCGGCTTCGAGATCCTTGACGTGCAGGCGCTGAGGCGGCACTATGCGCTGACCCTGCGTGCTTGGGTCAAACGGCTGGAGGACAGCTGGGAGCAGGCCGCCAGGCTGTCCGGGCTGGGCCGTGCACGTGTGTGGCGGCTGTACATGGCATCCAGTGCCATCGGTTTCGAAAACGGCCTGACGGGTGTCAACCAGGTTCTGGTCCAGCGCCCGGGCGGGGAAGAGCCTCCTCTGCGCCGTACCGCCTGGCTCTGACGGGAGCCCCGCTGGCTTAAACAGAAGAGGAACCATCCTGGTGGATGGTTCCTCTTCTGTTCTCCTGACGGAGAAGTCCGGTGGAGCTGAGGGGACTCGAACCCCTGACCCCCTGCATGCCATGCAGGTGCGCTACCAGCTGCGCCACAGCCCCGAACTTTCGCTGTTCCGGACGATTCCCCCGGAGCAACCTGATCAGCTTAATGCACTTTTGCCCGATGCGCCAATCGGGGGAATGTGCAGCCTTTTGGCGGATATTTGAAGCGTACGCCTCCGGCGGGCTGGCTCCCAGCGGCGCCAGCGGGGGTTACACCGGAGCCAGCGGGGCAAACAAAAAATCCGCCGGAATCAAATGATTCCGGCGGATTATCCGGTGGAGCTGAGGGGACTCGAACCCCTGACCCCCTGCATGCCATGCAGGTGCGCTACCAGCTGCGCCACAGCCCCGAATTATTGCTGCTCCCAAGAGCTTTCTTCCGGGCTTCCCCGAAGCAACTCAAATATCTTAGAACAGCAATTCCGAAAATTCCAAATCGGGAATATTCGGTGTGTTTCCGCGGATCTACTCGGTCTCGGAGGCGGCCGTGGCCTTGGCCGAGGCGTCGTCACCCAGCTGGAGGTCCACCACGGGGCAGTCCTTCCAGAGGCGTTCCAGGGCGTAAAACACGCGGTCTTCTTCATGCTGGACGTGGATGACCAGGTCCGAGTAGTCCAGCAGGACCCAGCGGCCACCGGAGCGGCCTTCGCGGCGCACCGGACGCAGGTCCTGCTTGGCCAGCTCCTCCTCAATGCCGTCCACAATTGCATTGACCTGGCGTTCGCTTGGCGCGGATGCGATGAGGAAGACGTCGGCCAGCGCCAGGCGCTCACTGACGTCCAAGGCAACGATGTCCTGGGCGATCTTGTCCGCGGCGGCCTTGGCGGCAGTGCGGGCTATGGTGATGGATGAATCTGATGCAGTCACGGGACTCCTTGTTGGTTTAAAAAGTATTGGTGCTGACCGGTCAGCTGGACATGCCGCTGATGATCAGGAAAATGCCTGAGATGAGCGCCACGAGGCCGAACAGCAGGATGCAGAGCTGCAGGATCCGGTTCCGCTTGGCCCGGGCAAGCCCGGCGGTGGCCGCATCCAAAGGATCGAGTCCGTAGGCCGAGCTGGCCGGAACCCTGGGCAGATCCTCCACCAGGCCCTCTGACGGGTTCTCGGGAAAGACCACCGGTTTGGGGCGGGTGGCTGCCCTGGCAGCAGCTTCCGCCCGGGCGATAACCTGCGAACGGCCCGATGCGGCGTCTGCCGCGGCAGCGTTCGGGCGGCTGGCGGGGCGCCGCTTGCCGGCACCTCCCGGCTGGGCCTTAATTCCCGGCTGGGCTTTTGTATCGGGCTGGACCTTTGAACCCGGCCGTGTGGTGACGGGGACATGGGAGGTTGCCGGCGGTTTCATGACCGGGCGGTCGACGCCCGGCACCTGCACAAACTCCAACGGGGTCACCATGGCCAGGTTGTTGGCCGTCGAAGGCGCGGGCCGGTCCTTGGTTCCGGGTTCCCTGCCGGGTGCCGCAAGTGTTCCTGCCTGTTCGGCCAGCTTCTGCTTGGCCAGGGCCCTGCGGTTCATGACGGCGGCACGTTCGGCCAAGGCAATCTGTTCCGCCAGGATGTCCGGATCGACCGCTTCCGGATCCAGGGAAGCGATGTGCTCCATCTTGGCGATTTGGTTCTTTGCCTGCTCGGCGATGAGTGCCCGCGCCTGCAATGCCTGTTCAACAGTCATCCCGTCGGGGACCCCGGAACGGGACCCGGATGTGGCATTGGCTGTAGCGGCGGTGCTCTTGGCGGTGGGACCGGCAGTTTTCGCGGCCGGCTTCTTTTCCGCTGCCGCGGGAGTGGACTGCGAGGATCCGGTGGCCAAGGGTCCGGCAGCCGGACCGTTTTGTGCCGTACCGGCCTGCGCCGATGAACCAGCCTGGACTGAGGGACCGCCTGCGGGCGGCACGATGGGGTTGGCCGCGGTCAGCGCCTGTTCCTTGAGCTGCTGAAGCCTGAGCTGGCGCCGGGTAGGGGCACCGCCGGTGGCGAGCTGGCCTTCTTTTTCTTCCAGCTCCTTGATGGTGCGCAGTGCTGCACGGTCCCGCGCGCGGATCTGTGACGACCGCTGGGTGTGGGTCTGCTCCGGGGAGGGACTGGAGCCGCGGCCCGGCTGCCCGGCGGCCGGTTGGCCTGCCGCGCCCGGGGTGGCAGGCTGCTTCGCGGCCGGCTGCGGTGCGCCCGCCTGCGGTTGTGGGGCCTGCGGTTGTGGGGCCTCCGGTTTATGGGCAGGGGGAAGCTGGTCCGTGCCCGTGGACACGGACGCCTGCTGGGCATCCCTGGCCTTCCGGAGTTCCCGGCGGCTGCGGATGGGGGGCTGTTCCTGACTCATTGAGAACTCATTCAGTACTGGCTGGTTCACGTGCTTCGGAAGTAAACTCATTCCCGCTCGCCGGCGCATGGGCGTAGAGACCGTACTTGGCGATGTACTGGACCACGCCGTCCGGCACCAGGTACCAGACGGGGTTGTTCGCTGCAACGCGGGTCCGGCAATCCGTTGACGAGATCGCCATGGCCGGAACCTCGAGGAGGCTGACATCGTCCCGTCCCATGCCGTCCAGGACATGGCCGGGCCGCGTCACACCCACGAAATGGGCCAGCGACCACAGTTCATCGATGTCCTTCCACGACAGGATCTGCGCCAGCGCGTCAGCCCCCGTGATAAAGAACAGGTCGGCGTCCGGGCGCTGCGCCCGCAGGTCACGCAACGTGTCAATGGTGTATGTGGGGCCGGGCCGTTCGATGTCCACCCGGCTCACGGTGAACCGCGGATTGGAGGCGGTGGCGATGACGGTCATGAGGTACCGGTGCTCGGGCTCGCTGACCTGTTTGTGGGACTTCTGCCACGGCTGGCCGGTGGGGACGAAAACCACTTCGTCCAAATCAAACTCGGCAGCCACTTCACTGGCTGCGACCAGGTGGCCGTGATGGATGGGATCAAACGTCCCACCCATCACGCCCAGCCGAAGCCTGCCGTTGGCACCACTGTGGTGCAGAACGCGGGAAATGTTAGTGGCCCTGCCCGTGATCGTGCTTGTTGGGGTGCTGGCGATGCGGGTCCGCGTGCTCCTCAGTGGCAGCGTGGCGGTTGCCCAGGTTGGAGTAGGACAGGGTGACGAACATCAGCACCAGCAGGATGGCGAAAATGACGATGCCGAAGACCCACGGCTCAGCCCACAGCGGCGCGAGTTCGTGTTCTTCGCCTTCGGCGATGGTCGTGGCGATCTGCTGGAACAGCATTTTCTCCCCTAGGGTTCAAAGGTTTATGGCAGCGGAAGTTCCCGCTGCTTTCTGGCGTTCGGTCTATGTTACCGCGTTGCTACCCGCGGACCTGGCCCTCGCCCTGCACGATCCACTTGGTGGTGGTGAGTTCGGTCAGCCCCATGGGGCCGCGGGCGTGCAGCTTCTGAGTGGAAATGCCCACCTCGGCACCCAGGCCCAGTTCGCCGCCGTCGGTAAAACGGGTCGATGCATTGACGATGACAGCCGCGGAATCCACTTCCGCGATGAACCGTTCGGCATTGGAGAGGTCGTTGGTGAGGATGGCCTCGGTGTGGCCGGTGGACCAGGTGCGGATGTGCTGAACCGCTTCATCCAGGCTGTCCACCATGGCCACGGCCAGGTCGAGGTTCATGTACTCGGTGCCCCAGTCCTCGTCGGTGGCCGGTTCCGCCTCAATGGCTGCGGGCAGGGCGGCGCGGATGCGGTCATCGGCGTGCAGCCGGACGCCGGCCTTGCTCAGGGCTGCGGCAACGGCCGGCAGGACAGTGGATCCGGAGTGGACCAGAAGGGTCTCCACCGTGTTGCAGACACTGGGCCGCTGGGTCTTGGCGTTGAGCAGGATCTCAACGGCCATCTCCTCATTCGCCGATTCGTCGATGAAGATATGGACGTTGCCCTCCCCCGTCTCGATGACGGGCACGGCGGAATTGGTGACCACTGTCTGGATGAGGTCGCGGCCGCCGCGGGGAATCAGCACATCAACCCTGCCGCGGGCGCGCATGAGCACGTTCGCGCCAGCCCTGCCATACTGGTCCACGGTCTGCACGGCGTCGGCAGGCAGTCCCACGGACTCCAGCGCTTCGCGCAACACCCGGACAAGTACTTCGTTGGTGGCCTGAGCCGCGCTGCCGCCGCGCAGGATCACGGCATTGCCGCTCTTGAGTGCCAGCCCGGCGATGTCCACCGTGACGTTGGGGCGCGCTTCGTAGATGGCGGCCACCACGCCCATGGGAACGTTGACCTGGCGCAGACGCAGGCCATTGGGGAGGGTCTGGCCGCGGACCACGTTGCCCACGGGGTCGGGCAGGTTAGCAAGGTTTTCCAGCGCAGCCACCAGCCCGGCGATGCGGGCCTCCGTGAGCGTGAGCCTGTCCAGCATGGCGGCGGACGTTCCGTTGGCTTTTCCGGCAGCTACGTCCTTGGCGTTGGCAGCAAGGATGGCCTGCGTGTTCTCCTGCAGGGCATCTCCCACGGCGCGCAGGGCGCGGTCCTTCCAGGACCGGTTGGCCATGGCGATCCGGCGGGCAGCCTGGCGGGAACGGTCGGCGATGGCGTGGACTACCGCTTCGACGTCGGCATCGGACAGCGGGACGTCAGCTGATACCGGCACTGCTGCGGGGGCTGGCTGCTGCGCCTCGGACGCGGCAGCAGTGTCTCCGGAGGTGTGAGCAGTTGTGTGGATCAGGGCCTCAGTCATGTTTCAAGTTTAGGCGAGGGTGGAGCTCAGACCAGCACCAGGTCATCAACATGAACAACTTCACGGTCATAGCCGCTGCCGAGTTCCTCGCCAAGGTCCCGGGTGGACCGGCCCAGCATGCGGGGCAGCTCCTCCGAGGAGTAGTTCACGAGGCCGCGGGCAACCACGGTTCCATCGGCACTGACGATCTCGACGGCGTCGCCCGCCTCGAAGTCGCCGTGCACGGCGGAGATGCCTGCCGGCAGCAAGGACGTCCGGTGGTGCCGCACGGCCTTAACCGCACCATCGTCGAGGACCAGACGGCCCTGGACCGAGGCGACATGTGCCAGCCAGAGGAGGCGGACGGGCTTCCGGGCCCCGTTGACGGCGAACCAGGTGCCCACGTCCTCGCCGTTGAGTGCAGCTGCCGCATTGGGCGTGGAGGTGACGACGGCATGGATGCCCGAGCCGGCGGCCATGGTGGCGGCTTCGACCTTGGTGAGCATTCCGCCGGTGCCGACGCCCGCCTTGCCGGTTTTTCCGATGGACACGCCCTCGAGGTCGTGGGCGCCCTCAACCAGGGGGATCCGTTTCGCGCCCTGGGAAGGCGGACCGTCGTAGAGGGAGTCGACGTCGGACAGCAGCACCAGCGCATCGGCCCGCACCAGGTGGGCCACCAGGGCCGCGAGCCGGTCATTGTCGCCGAAACGGATCTCGTGCGTGGCCACCGTATCGTTTTCGTTCACGACGGGGACAACGCCGAGGTTCAGCAGCCGGTCCAGGGCACGGAAGGCGTTGGTGTGCTGGCTGCGCCGCATCAGGTCCTCGGCCGTGAGCAGCACCTGGCTGACCGTCACGCCGTGGGCGCCGAACGCGTGGGTGTAGCGCGCCATCAGCAGGCCCTGCCCCACACTGGCCGCCGCCTGCTGGGTGGCCAGGTCGCGGGGCCGCTTGGCCAGGCCCAAAGGTGCCAGGCCCGCGGCGATGGCGCCGGAGGAGACGAGGATGATCTCCGTTCCGCTGTTGCGCTTGGCTGCCAGGGCGTCCGCCAGGGCGGTCAGGGATTCCTCCGAGATGCCGCCCTTGATGCTGGTCAGTGAGGAAGAGCCCACCTTCACCACGATCCGGCGCGCGTTGGCCAGCAGGCTCCGGTCTACAGACCGCACCGTGGGATCCGTGACGACGGCCCTAGAGGTCATCGTCCGCTTCCAGTCCGCTCTCCTTCAGGGGCTTGGCCACACGCCGTCCGCTGACGGACTCGGTCCAGATGCCGGCCTTCCGCTCTGCCTCGAGCTCGGCGCGGGCTGCCGCCTTGGCGTCCCGGCGCTCCTGCTGCTCTTCGCGCTTCTGGCTGCGGGTGGGCCGGTCGCCGATATCGGCGAAACGGACATCGGTGCCGCGGGGTGACGCCAGCAGTTCGGCGCCGGCCATCATGGTGGGCTCCCAGTCGAAGACGACGCCGTCGTCCTCGCCGATCACCACGGTGTCGCCGGGCTTTGCGCCCTGCTTGAACAGCTCGGTCTCCACGCCGAGCTTGGCCAGCCGGTCGGCCAGGTAGCCGATGGCTTCCTCATTGGTGAAGTCGGTCTGCTTGACCCAGCGCACGGGCTTTTCGCCGAGGACGCGGAACAGCGGCTCGAGGCCCTTCTCCTCACGGCGGATACGGAACCCGGACTCGTTGACGGCGCGCGGCCGCAGGACGGCCGGCTGCACCTTGGGCGGTGCGGCCGCCACGGCGTCACGGGCCGCCTGGACGATCTCGGCCATGGCGAAGCCCAGCTGGCGCAGGCCTTCGTGGCTGGTGGCGGACACTTCGAAGACGCGGTAGCCGCGGGATTCCAGTTCCGGGCGGACGAAGTCTGCCATGTCCTTGCCGTCAGGCAGGTCCACTTTGTTCAGCGCCACCAGGCGGGGGCGGTGGTTCAGGGGGACCACTTCGCCGTCCTGGCCGGCGTAGCTCATATCCACGGCGTACTTTTCCAGCTCGGCCTCAATGATGGCCAGGTCCGAAAGCGGGTCGCGGTCCGATTCCAGGGTTCCGCAGTCCAGGACGTGGACCAGCGCGGCGCAGCGCTCCACGTGGCGCAGGAAGTGGTGGCCCAGGCCCTTGCCCTCGCTGGCACCCTCGATCAGTCCGGGGACGTCGGCGATGGTGAAGCGGACATCGCCCGCCTGGACAACGCCCAGGTTGGGAATGAGCGTGGTGAACGGGTAGTCCGCGATCTTGGGCCGGGCAGCCGACATCGCGGCGATGAGGCTTGACTTGCCGGCGGACGGGAAGCCCACCAGGGCGATGTCGGCAATGGACTTCAGTTCCAGGACAATGTCGCTGGATTCGCCTTCGATGCCCAGCAGGGCGAAGCCGGGGGCGCGGCGCTTCTGGGAGGACAGGGCAGCGTTGCCGAGTCCGCCGATCCCGCCGGCAGCGGCGACGTATTCGGCGCCTTCGCCGACGAGGTCCGCCAGGACCGTTCCGTCCTTGGACTTGACCACGGTGCCGTCGGGCACGGGCAGGATGAGGGTCTCACCGTTCTTCCCGCCGCGCCAGTCACCCATACCGGGGCCGCCGTTGGTGGCGTGCCGGTGGGGGGCGTGGTGGTAGTCAAGAAGGGTGGTGGTCTGGTGGTCCACGCGCAGGATGACGTCGCCGCCATTGCCGCCGTTGCCGCCGTCGGGACCGCCCAGGGGCTTGAACTTCTCGCGGTGGACGGAGACGCACCCGTGGCCGCCGCTACCGCCGGATACGTGCAGTACTACCCGGTCTACAAAGCTGGCCACGTGGATCTCCTCAGTGCTGTTTTTCGAGACGCCCCAAGGCGCCAAATCGATTGTAATGCGGTTAAAAGAACAGTGGAGCGGGCCATCAGGCCCGCTCCACCGCTTTGGAATCTGTTGTTACTCTGCAGCTGCAGCAGCAACGATGTTGACGACGCGACGACCGCGGCGGGTACCGAATTCAACGGCTCCCGGGGTCAGTGCGAACAGGGTGTCGTCGCCGCCACGGCCAACGCCGGCGCCCGGGTGGAAGTGGGTGCCACGCTGGCGGACGATGATCTCGCCTGCGGAAACTACCTGGCCGCCGAAGCGCTTGACGCCGAGGTACTGAGCGTTGGAGTCACGACCGTTGCGAGTGGAGCTCGCGCCCTTTTTATGTGCCATCTGAAATGCCTGCCTCTAAATTCTGGGGAATCTGCTGAAAAACCTGAACAGTAACCGGTGGTTACTGAATGCCAGTGATCTTGACCTTGGTCAGTTCCTGACGGTGACCCTGGCGCTTCTTGTAACCGGTCTTGTTCTTGAACTTCTGGATGACAATCTTAGGACCGCGGAGGTCCTGGAGGATTTCAGCCGTGACGGTCACCTTGGCCAGGTCAGCAGCGGCGGAGGTGACCTTGTCACCGTCTACCAGGAGCAGCGCGGGCAGCTCAATGGTGCTGCCAGCTCCACCGGCGACGCGGTTCAGGGTAACGAAGTCTCCAACGGAAACCTTCTCTTGGCGGCCGCCTGCGCGGACAATCGCGTACACCACTTGGGAACTCACTTCTCTCGACGTTTATTACTAAATTTGCGTGCGGTGCCCGGCTCTGAATTGGCTGGGTTTCCGCTGTGCCTCAACGCCGTGGATTCCCCGGGGGAATCCGTGAGCTATCCCCGAAGGGGTCATAACCCAAGTGTTGGCGTAAGCACCGAAGAACTAGACTACGCTAATTTCGTCTTCGGCCGCAAATGAGGCTGGTTCCGGCGCGTTGGCTGTGATAGGAACCACAGGCCAACCCGGCGGCGGGACCGCGCCCAACCATCCTACCGGCAGGGCGCCCGCCCGCCGGTCAGGAGTGGAGGCGCGGCGCGTCGAAGAAGTCCACTTCCAGGCGGCAGGACTGCCGGAAGGCGGTGACCATCGCCGCCCGCTCGGCATCCGAGGCGTTCCGCCCGGCCCCGTCCACGATGGCGATGGCCGTGCGGGTTGCTTCGGCGAATTCATCGTCGGCGTAGGTGCGGAGCCAGTCAGCATAGGGGTGCGCTGCCGGTTCGCCCGCGGCGACAAACCGGGCATGGAGTGTTTTGCCCACCTCCGCGTACAGCCAGAAGCAGGGAAGGACGGCGGCCGCGAGCACTGCATAGCTGCCCGACGCCGATGCAGCGGTCAGGTGGTCCACGTAGGACTTGGTGACCGGACCCAGTTCAGCCTGGACAGGGCGGGTGCTCAGCCAGGACCTGTGCAGCTCCGACTCCACTTCCAGGCACTGCCGCGCGGAGGCAGCCCAGAACACCTGCTCCATTTCGGTGGGTGCCAGGGCGCTTGCCCGTGCCAGGACCCGGGAGTAGCCGTTGAGGTAGATGGCGTCCTGGGCCAGGTAGTAGGCAAACTCCTTTTCGGGGAGGCTTCCGGAGGCCAGTCCACGGATGAAGTCCAGCCCGTAGATCGCTTTGAGGTCCTCGTCGGCTTCGGCCCGCAGCCGCGCCGCGAATCCTCCGGCGGGCGGGACGGGGCGCAGGTGGTGGAAATGGTGGACCGGCCCGTTCCCTGTTCCCACGTCCAGGCGGCCGGAGGCTTCCAACGCGCCTGCCAGCCAGGGCTTCACTTCCCGCAGCGATGCCTCCCAGTCCCCCAGCCGCGCCTGCACAGTCGCCATTGCGGAGGAGAGCGAACAGCCGGTGCCGTGACTGTTGGGGGTGGCCACCCGCTCCCCCGGCACCTGGATGACTTCTGCTCCCAGCAATCCGTTCATGTTGACCAGCGCGTCCGGGCATTCGGCCCCGGCCAGGTGGCCTCCCTTCACCAGCACGGTGGTCCCGGTGGCTGCCGCCAGGCGCTTCCCCTGATCGAGCGCGCCTTCCCAGGAATCCTGCAGGCTTTCGCCCACCAGCATGGCGAGCTCGGCCAGGTTGGGCGTGAGGAGATGGGCGAGCGGCAGCAGGTCGCGGAGCGCGGCCTCGGCTGATTCCTGCAGCAGCCGGTCGCCACTGGTGGCGACCATCACCGGGTCGAGGACCACGACGGCGGGGCGCACCTTTTCGAGCCATACCCGGACCGCCCCGATGACGGCGGCGTCCCCCAGCATGCCGATTTTCACGGCGTCGATGGTGATGTCGTCACTGATGGCGTCCAGCTGGCTGGCCAGGAAGGAAGCCGGCGGGACGTGGACAGCTTCCACGCCGCGGGTGTTCTGTGCGGTGAGGGCTGTGATGGCGGCCATGCCGTACCCGCCGTGCGCGGCAATACTTTTGAGGTCCGCCTGGATGCCTGCTCCACCGGAGGGGTCCGAACCCGCAATGGACAGGACACGGGGCAGGTCCCGGCCGGAATCCGGCAGGACAGGAGTGGACTGGAGAGCTTCCGCGGGCAGTGCAAGAGTCGAAGACAAGAGACATCCCTTCGCCGGTACTAGCCGGACAGGTTCAACGGGTGTGGATCTCAGCCGGCCCTTCGCGCGGCACCCCGTGTCGGTTCCCCAGCCTAGCCGTTTTGCCGCCGCCGCACCGAAGGTGACGTGCCGCTGCTGTTGGCACCTGATCCGGGCCGAAACACTGTTAACGCCGGACGCCCGGAACCGGCCGTGAGGGCGGTTCCGGGCATCCGGGTTTTTGTTGTGCTGCCTGCGGTCAGAGCTCGGAAGCAGGAACTCCCACACCGAGGATGATCGGAGCCTCGGCCTGCTTGGCGCCTGCAGTGTCCGCACCGGAGGCGGCAGCCGGTTCCGGCGCCTTCGCGGCATGCGAGTGGCCTGCACTGGCTGCCGGGACGCTCTCGTGGTGCTGGACGGACGTCTCGTTGGCAGCCCCCTGGGCACGGCTGGCGCTGCGGTTGCGCCGTGGCCTCCGCTGCCGTGACTGCTCCAGGGTGTGGTCCGACCAGTCCTTTTCAACGGTTGCGGCGGCGGACGGCTGCCCGGACTTGGCCGGTTCCGAAACTGCCGGTGCCGGAGCTGCCGGTGCCGAAGCTGCCGGTGCCGAAACCGCAGCTTCCGGCTGTTCTGCCGGAGCCTCGGCAGCCGGAGCGGGCTCACCGAGGTGCGCAAAGGCTTCAGCGAGCCGGTCCAGGGTGAGGGCAGGCTGCGGCTGCTGTTCTTCCGCGTGCTCGACGAAGGGCAGGGCAACCTTCTCGCCGCCGAACGTCAGGACAGCGGCGGGACGGGAGGAGGCATCGGCGTCGTGCTTGTCCGCCTCGACTGGCGCTGCCTGCTGGGCCGGCTGTGCCTGGCGGGCAGCCGCAACCTCATCGTCGTGCAGGTGGGCCGCGTGGGCTGCTGCAGCGATGTTGGCGAGGGCCAGCCGGGTTGCTTCCGCCTTGGCGTGGCGTTCGGCGTCTGACGGGTCCGGATGGACCGTGTGCACGTGTACGGCCGCGGCCGCCGGGGCAACGTCAGGCTGCTGGCCGCCGCGTCCGCGCCGCCGCTTGCGGTCGGGACGGACACCGGGCTGGGTGCTGTCGGTCCGCTGGCCTTCGTTGCGGTGTCCTTCAGCACGGGCTTCAGGCCGGCTGTCGGCACGCTGCACGTGGTGCTCGGCGGCAACGATGTTGGCGCGGCGGTGCTCCACGGGATCGTCGTGGGTGACCACGCCGCGCCCGGCGCACGCCTCACACTGCTCACCGAAGACCTCCAGGAGCCCGGTACCCATGCGCTTGCGCGTCATCTGGACCAGGCCCAGCGAGGTGACCTCGGCAACCTGGTGCTTGGTACGGTCACGGCCCAGGCACTCCACCAGCCGGCGCAGCACCAGGTCCCGGTTGGACTCCAGCACCATGTCGATGAAGTCGATGACGATGATGCCGCCGATGTCGCGCAGCCGGAGCTGCCGTACAACTTCCTCGGCCGCTTCAAGGTTGTTCTTCGTGACGGTTTCTTCGAGGTTGCCGCCGCTGCCGGTGAACTTGCCGGTGTTGACGTCCACCACGGTCATGGCTTCGGTACGGTCGATGACCAGCGACCCGCCGGAGGGCAGGAACACCTTGCGTTCCAGGGCCTTGTGGATCTGCTCGTCGATCCGCCAGGCAGCAAAGATGTCCTGGTCCTTGGTCCACTTCTCGAGGCGGCCCACCAGGTCCGGGGCCACGTAGGTGACGTAGGCCTCGATGGTGTCCCAGGCTTCCTCGCCGGAAACAATCAGCTTGGAGAAGTCCTCGTTGAAGACGTCACGGACCACCTTGATGGTGAGGTCCGGTTCGCCATAGAGCAGTTCCGGTGCCAGGACCTTGGTGGAGGTGGACTGGCTTTCGATGCCTTCCCACTGGGCGCGCAGCCGGTTGATGTCGTGCGTCAGCTCTTCCTCGGACGCTCCCTCGGCGGCGGTGCGGACAATGACGCCCGCATGCTCCGGAAGGCGGTCCTTGAGGATGCGCTTGAGGCGGTTGCGTTCGACGTCGGGCAGCTTGCGGGAGATGCCGGTCATGGAGCCGCCGGGCACGTACACGAGGTAGCGGCCGGGCAGCGAGATCTGGCTGGTCAGGCGTGCACCCTTGTGGCCCACCGGGTCCTTGGTGACCTGGACCAGGACGGTGTCGCCGGACTTGAGGGCGTTTTCGATGCGGCGCTGCTTGCCTTCGAGGTTGACGGCCTCCCAGTTCACCTCGCCGGCGTACAGGACGGCGTTGCGGCCGCGTCCGATGTCAACAAAGGCAGCCTCCATGGAGGGCAGGACATTCTGGACCTTGCCGAGGTAGACGTTGCCGATGAGCGAATCCTGCTGCGTCTTGGACACGAAGTGTTCCGCCAGGACGCCGTCCTCAAGGACCGCAATCTGGATTCTGTCGTCGCGCTGCCGGACAATCATTTGCCGGTCAACGGATTCGCGGCGAGCCAGGAACTCGGCCTCGGTGATCACGGTGCGGCGGCGGCCGGTATCGCGGGACTCGCGGCGGCGCTGCTTCTTCGCCTCCAGCCTGGTGGAACCCTTGACGCTGGTGACCCGGTTGCTGACGGCCGGTTCGGTGGCAACGCGGGGCGCGCGGACGCGGGTCACGGTGTTGGGCGGGTCGTCATCCCCGCCGCCGGTCAGTTCGAGGTCCTGGTCGCCACGGCGGCGGCGACGGCGGCGGCGCGACGTGACTCCCTCTTCCCGCTGCCCGGCCTGCTCTTCGTCGGCATCCTCGGCCGTTTCGTCGTCGCCCTCAGCGCCTGCCTCTGCATCGCGGTCATCAAGGCGGCCGCGGTTCCGGCGGCCACGGCTGCGGCGCCTGCGGCGGCCCGCGGAATCCTCTGCGTCGCCTTCTTCGGCGTCGTCCTCTTCCGGCTCTTCGGTGGCTGCCGCGGCGGGGGCGGCGGGGCGCACCACCGTGCTGAGGTCCGGGGCCTGGAACAGCACGGACGTGGGGGAAGCAGGTTCCAGGAAGAGCGAGCCGAAGGGGCTGGGAGCAGCGCCGGTGGCGGCTGCGTTGCTTTCTTCCTCGGTTTGGGCTTGGGGAGCGGCGGCTTCAGGCGTTGCGGCCGACGGCGTCTGAGCCGCTTCCGGCGTTACGGCTGCTTCCACCGGGGTCTCCGCTGCCGGGGTCGCCCCGGCAGGCGCGTCCACTGCTGCGGCGGTGTCAGGGGTTTCCGCCTCGTCGCCGGCTGCGGCCGGGGCTTCCTGCCCGGCGGAAACCGCTTCGGTGGCTGCAGCTTCAGCCGGCACTTCAGTTTCCACCGCGGGCGCGGAGGTTTTGCGGGTGGCGACACGGCGGCGGCGGACCGGTTTGGTTTCGGCTTCCGCTTCGGGGGCAGTTGCGGACGGGGTACCCTCTTCGGCTGAGGCCGTAACTCCGGCGGGAGCCCCGGTGCCCGTTGCTTCGTCGGCGAAGGCGGGAAGCGGTTCGTCAGCTTCCACTTTCTTGCGGGCCCGGGTACGCCGGGCCGGCGCCTTGGTTTCTGCGGCGGCAGCTTCAACGTTCTCCGCCGTGGCGTTTTCTGCGGGGCCGTCGCCCACCGGCCCGTCTACGACGTCCTCGACCTTCGGCGCGGCCTTCCGGCGCGTCCTGACAGCCTTCTTGGGTGCAACAGCGGACTCCTCGGCCGCCGCGGCATCATCGTTAACGGCCAATTCTTGTTCATTTTCCATATGCAGCAGCGCTCCTGCCCCTGACGTACCGCCACATCCGGCACCCATTGGGGCACATATTGTCAAAACCCGCAGGCGTTGACAGAAGTCAAGTGGATACTCCCAGGTTCGCACCGGCGGTGGGGTGCGGCAGCCCGTGGGAGCCGGTGGGATGTCCTGAAACCCGTTGTTCTGCATTGCTACAACCAGGTGCCGCCCAATGGAGTCGCGGGAGTGTGCATCGGAAGCACTCCGAAGCCTGCCCTGCTCGTCATTGGCGGTCTTGAGAACAAGCCACCGGACCGGAGTCCGAATGTGGATCGGCTTCCAGCCACGTTTATTCTCTCATACCCGGACTAAATCACGGCGGAGGCGGGGCCCGTTCTCCTTTTTGCCTGGGGATGGCTTCCAGCCTCCGGCGTTACAATCGGGCTAGGAGCACCGGACGAAAAGGACGCCACACCAATGCCCAGCATCTCCCCCGCCAGCGACACCCACGCCGCCGACCGGACCCTCGCCACGGACAGCACTCCCGCGTCCGTCCCCACCATGGCCCGCAACCGCCCCTTCGGCTGGCTGCTGGTGATCACCGGCGTCGTCGGCTGGCTCGCCTCCGGGACCCTGGTCCTGGAAAAACTCGCCGTGCTGCAGGACCCCAACCACACCACCGTGTGCGACGTTAATCCCTGGGTCTCCTGCGGGGATGTCATGAAAACCTGGCAGAGCTCGCTGTTCGGTTTCCCCAACATGTTCATTGGCATCGTGGCGTTCGCCGTCATTATCACCGTGGGCATGGCCCTGCTGTCCGGGGCCACTTTTGCCCGCTGGTTCTGGGTGGGACTGCAGACAGGCGTCACGCTGGGCTTTGCCTTCGTGGTGTGGCTGTGGTCCCAGGCCCTCTACGACATCCACATCCTGTGCCCGTTCTGCATGATCGTCTGGGCGGCCATGATTCCGCTCTTCGTCTGGGTGACCATCCGGAACATCACCGCGGGTGTCATTCCCGTCCCGTCCGGTGCTGCCCGCGTCCTGGCTGACTCCGGCTGGATCATTACCGCGCTTCTTTACGTGGCCGTCATCGCCACCATCTTCTTCGCGTTCATCCAGGTGTTCGCGGGTACCTCAGGGTTCTAGGTCCGCACCAGCCCGCGAAATGACAGATAAGGCCGATGTTCACGAAGAACATCGGCCTTATCTGTCATCTCGGTGGGGTCAGCCCTGGAACCAGATCTTGATCTCACGCTCAGCGGAATCCGTGGAGTCGGAGCCGTGCACCAGGTTCTGCTGGACCTTCAGGCCCCAGTCGCGGCCAAAGTCGCCGCGGATGGTGCCCGGTGCGGCGGTTGTCGGATCGGTGGTGCCGGCCAGCGAACGGAAGCCTTCGATGACGCGGTGGCCTTCGAAGATGGCTGCAACAACAGGCCCGCTCAGCATGAACTCCACCAGGGGCTCATAAAAGGGCTTGCCCACGTGCTCCTCGTAGTGCTGTTCCAGCAGGTCGCGGGTGGCGTCCACCTTCTTCAGCTCAGCAAGGGTGTACCCCTTGGCTTCGATCCGGGCCAGGATGGATCCGGTGAGGTTACGGGCGACGCCGTCGGGCTTGATCAGGACGAGGGTGCGCTCAGTGGTCACAACTGCTCCAATGCGTTGGTGGGGTTTCGGGATAAGTCTACGGGGACTGCGCTGCGCGGAGTCCCCGCGTCAGGGGGTCTGCGGTTGCCCGGGCCCGGCAGCCTGGTCCGGGTGTGTGGCTTCCCATTCGGCCTGCTCACGGGCGCGCTGGGCCGCTTCACGGTCCAGCCTGATGCCGGTCCGGATCCCATACCACCAGGCCAAGGCGAACAGGGCCCCCACCAGGAACATGGCGGGCTCGAAAATGCCCGTCAGGATCAGGACGATCTGCAGGATCCATCCCAGTCCCACGCCCCAGGCTTTGGTGAGGAACGCGCAGGCGACGATCATCAGCACGCTCAGGGCGATGCCCACGCCCAGGATGAGCGCCGGCGGAAACTCGCCGCGGCGCAGCCCAAACACCGCCAGGGTGGCGAAGAACATCACGAAGGCTTCCAGCAGCAGGACCGTGGAGGCGAACATCACCTTGGTGGAGCGGCGCTTCCTGGGCATGCCCGGCCGCCATTCGCGCTGGGCTTTGGTCAGTTTGGCCATCCCCTACGCCTCCGTCTTTCCGAGCAGGATGCGGGCTTCGGCCACAAGGGTGATAGAGCCGGTCACCAGCACGCCGCCGGAAAGGTCGTCGTTGGCTTCGGCCCGTTCCACGGCCCACTCCAGGGCGTCGTCGAGCTTTTCGGCGATGTGGACGTTGTCCTCGCCGAATCCCAGGTCCACCGCAAGCTCGGCCAGTTCCGCGGCGGGGACAGCCCGCGGGGAGTTCGACTGCGTGAAGCAGTACTCCTCGGCCATGCCGCCCAGCGATTCCTTGAGCTGGCGGAGGATTTCCTCGGCGTCCTTTTCCTTCAGCACACCCACCACCGGGACGAGCCGCGTGAACGTAAACGCCTCCTGCAGCGCAGCGGCTGAGGCCTTGATCCCGTCCGGGTTATGGGCGGCATCAACGATGATGGTGGGCGCGGTCCGTACCACCTCAAGCCTGCCGGGCGAGGTGACGGCGGCGAAGCCTTCCTGCAGCACCTCGAAGTCCAGTTCCTTTTCGCCGCCGAAGAAGGCTTCCAGGGCGGCCACCGCAACGGCGGCGTTCTGCGCCTGGTGCTCGCCGTGCAGCGGCACCAGCAGTTCCGGATAGCGCCCGGCGATGCCTTGGATGGTTACCACCTGGCCGCCCACCGCCACGGTGCGGGACTCCACGCCAAACTCCACGCCCTCGAAGCGGAACGGCACCCCCACGTCCTTTGCCTTCTCCAGGAGGACCTGGGCGGCGTCCAGGGGCTGGGCCGCGCTAATGAGGTACCCGCCGGGCTTGATGATGCCCGCCTTTTCCAGGGCAATGTCCCCGGTGGTGTCGCCCAGCAGGTCGGTGTGGTCCAGCGAGATCGGCGTGATGACTGAAACCTGGCCGTCACCCACGTTGGTGGCATCCGTGATGCCGCCCAGCCCCACCTCGATGATGGCCACGTTGACGGGCTGGTCCGCGAAGATGGCGAAGCCCAGGATGGTGAGGCACTCGAAGTACGTCAGCCGGGGCTGCCCGTCCGCTTCCAGCTCGGAATCGACAATCTGCAGGTAGGGGCGGATCTCGTCCCAGATCCGGACGAACGTTTCATCTGAGACGGGATGCCCGTCGATGCTGATCCGTTCCGTGACCTTGGACAGGTGCGGGCTGGTGTAGCGGCCCGTGCTGAGCCCGTGGGCCCGCAGGACGGACTCGATCATGCGGGAGGTGGAGGTCTTGCCGTTCGTGCCGGTCACGTGGATGATCGGGAACGCCTTGTTGGGTTCGCCGAGCACATCCATGGCCCGGAACAGCGGCGCGAGCCGGGGCTCCATCTTGTTTTCGGGCGCCCGCCCCAGAAGCTCCGCATAGACGCTTTCCACGGAAAATTCGTCGGTCATGTCCTAGGCCTCCACTTTTTCGACGGCGACGGCCGGTTCTTCGACGTCTGCCGGTTCGGCTGCCAGGTCCACGGTCAGGGTCTCGCCCTTGACCAGTTCGGCGTTCGCCAGCAGTGCGTCCACAACATTTTGCCGGGCGGTGACGGACGTCCTGATCCGGTCGCTGACGTTAAGCCCGGCATCCTTGCGTGCCTGCTGGATGGCGCGGACCATGTCGCGTGCCAGTCCTTCAGCCTCAAGCTCCGGGGTCACCTCGGTGTTGAGGACCACGAAGCCACCGCCGGGGAGCACGGCGACAGACGCCGACCCGCCCTCGGATTCGGCCACAACGGTTTCCAGCGTGTACTCCTGGGGTTCCAGCTGGAGCCCGCCCGCGGTGACCACGCCGTCGTCGTCCACTGACCAGTCGCCGGACTTGGAGCCCTTGATGGCGGCCTGGACGTTCTTGCCCAGGCGCGGGCCCGCTGCCCGCGCGTTGACCACCAGCTTCTGCTGGATGCCGAACTCCTCCGGAGCGGCGGTGGCTGCGTCGAGCAGCCGCACGGAACGGAGGTTGAGCTCGTCCGCGACGACGGCGGCGAAGCCTTCCAGCGCGTCGGCACCGGGTGCCACCACCGTGAGTTCCTGCAGCGGCAGGCGGACACGCAGGTTGGCAGCCTTGCGGAGTGACGAACCGGTGGAGCAGATCTGCTGGACCCGGTCCATGGCCTGGACCAGGTCCGGGTTCGCAGGGAACAACCCGGCGTCGGGCCAGTCGGCCAGGTGTACGGACCGGCCGCCGGTGAGCCCGCGCCAGATTTCCTCGGACACCAGGGGCAGCAGCGAAGCCGCGGCCCGGGAGACCGTCTCGAGGGCCGTGTACAGCGCGTCGAAGGCATCCCGGTCTTCGTCGAAGAAGCGCTGGCGGCTGCGGCGGACGTACCAGTTGGTGAGCATGTCCAGGTAGCTGCGCAGTTCATCACAGGCCCCGGAGATGTCATAGGTGTCCAGTTGCGCGGTCATGTTCCGGACCAGGTCGCCCGTGTTGGCCAGCAGGTACTGGTCCAGGGTGTCGCTGTACCCGTCGTAGCGCAGGGTGGCGTCGTAGCCGGCGCCGCCGTTGGCCGCGTTGGTGTAGAGCGTGAAGAAGCTGTACACGTTCCACAGCGGCAGGATGACTTGCCTGACGCCGTCGCGGATGCCCTGTTCGGTGACCACCAGGTTGCCGCCGCGCAGGATGGGGCTGGACATCAGGAACCAGCGCATGGCGTCGGAACCGTCGCGGTCCAGCACCTCGGACACGTCGGGGTAGTTGCGCAGGCTCTTGGACATTTTTTGCCCGTCGGAGCCCAGCACGATGCCGTGGCTGATGACGTTGCGGAACGCCGGCCGGTCGAACAGTGCCGTCGACAGGATGTGCAGCATGTAGAACCAGCCGCGGGTCTGGCCGATGTATTCGACAATGAAGTCGGCCGGATTGTGGGTGTCGAACCAGGCCTCGTTTTGGAACGGGTAGTGAACCTGGCCGTACGGCATGGAGCCGGAGTCGAACCAGACGTCCAGCACGTCCTCCACGCGGCGCATGACGGACTGGCCCTCTTCCGGGGTGCGGGGGTCGTCCGGGTTGGGGCGCGTGAGTTCGTCGATGAACGGGCGGTGCAGGTCCACCTGGCCGTCGTTGTTCAGGGGCAGCCGGCCAAAGTCCGCCTCGATCTCGGCCAGGGAGCCGTACACGTCGGTGCGCGGGTACTCGGGGTCGCTGGACTGCCATACCGGGATGGGGCTGCCCCAGTAGCGGTTGCGGCTGATGGACCAGTCGCGGGCGTTTTCCAGCCATTTGCCGAACTGGCCGTCCTTGACGTTGCCGGGGATCCAGTTGATCTCCTGGTTCAGCTCGGACATCCGGTCCTTGAACTTGGTGACTTCCACGTACCAGGAGGACACCGCGCGGTAGATCAGGGGGTTGCGGCAGCGCCAGCAGTGCGGGTAGCTGTGCTCGTAGCTTGCCTGCCGGACCAGGCGGCCCTGGGCGCGGAGCACCTGGGTGATGGGCTTGTTGGCTTCGAAAACCTGCAGCCCCACGATGTCGTGCAGGTCGCCATGCTTGAACAGGGGCAGGAACTTGGCGCCCTCGTCGACGGACAGGATCACCGGGATGCCGGCCTCTTCACAGACCGTCTGGTCATCCTCACCGTAGGCGGGAGCCTGGTGGACGATGCCGGTGCCGTCCGTGGTGGTGACATAGTCGGCCACCAGGATCCGCCAGGCGTTCTCCATGCCGTACTTTTCGTTGTCGGCGAAGTCCTGCCACAGCGGCTGGTAGGCCAGGCCCTCCAGCTCCGCGCCGGTGTGCGTGGAGACCACGGCGGCCTGGGCATCCTCGACGTTGTCGTAGCCCAGGTCCTTGGCGTAGGCGCCCACCAGCTCAGCCGCCAGCAGGAAGCTGCCGGCGACGGGGGCATCGGCCGAGGCCGCCTTAATGCCGTTGGGGCCTGCCGGGAGGACGGCATAGGTGATGGAAGGCCCGACGGCGAGCGCGGCGTTGGTGGGCAGCGTCCAGGGGGTGGTGGTCCAGGCGAGGGCCTGGACGCCGGCCAGCTGCCGTGAGAGCTCCGACTCCCCCGCCGTGATGGGGAACGTGACGGTGACGGTCTGGTCCTGGCGGTTCTTGTAGACGTCGTCGTCCATGCGCAGTTCGTGGTTGGACAGCGGCGTCTCGTCCTTCCAGCAGTAGGGCAGCACGCGGTAGCCGTTATAGGTCAGGCCCTTTTCGTGCAGCTGCTTGAAGGCCCAGAGGACGGACTCCATGTACTCCACGTTGAGGGTCTTGTAGTCGTTGTCGAAGTCCACCCAGCGGGCCTGGCGGGTGACGTAATTGCGCCATTCGTCGGCGTACTTCATCACGGAGGCCCGGCAGGCGTCGTTGAACTTGTCGATGCCCATGGCTTCGATCTGGGTTTTGTCCGTCATGCCCAGCTGCTTCATGGCTTCCAGCTCAGCGGGAAGCCCATGGGTGTCCCAGCCAAAGCGGCGCTCTACACGCTTGCCGCGCTGGGTCTGGTAGCGGCCCACCAGGTCCTTGGCGTATCCAGTGAGCAGGTGGCCGTAGTGGGGCAGGCCGTTGGCGAACGGCGGGCCGTCGTAGAACACGAACTCGTTGCTGCCGGGTTCACCGCCGGGGGCGTCGGCGCTGCGCTGGTCGATGCTGGCCTGGAATGTGCCATCCTGGTCCCAGTACTTCAGGATGCGCTCTTCGATCTCCGGGAACTTCACGGAGGCGGAAACGCCTGCACGGCCGATGGAAGAGGTGCCGTTGGTGGAGGCTGAGGCCTTGGGGTAATACGTCATTCTCGACATCCTGGGTTGAGCGTGGCGAACTGCCGGCAGGTGCCGGGCAGTTCCGTTCAGGATGCGAGGACGGCTGCCGTGCTGTCCGGAAACTGCACGCTCACCGCGGTACCACCTCACTTACCGGCGCTGCACGCTCCCTGGGGAACGGGCCCAGCTCCGGCCTCTCATTGACTGCTGTGACGGGCTTACCCGTCCGGTTCTACTGGCGCTGGCCGCCGTGCTGGCAGTTTCGCGTGTTCTTCCGGAAGCTCACCGGTGATTGCCGGGTCATAGCTGTCTTTCGAGTCTACTATTGCCGCGGCCTCCAGTGCCATTCCCCGTATCTCCAGGGCGTCAGCTTTTCCTGATCAGCTTGTGGTTGGCTGCCTGCGCCACAGGCCGGATGACAATCTGGTCCAGGTTGACGTGGTGCGGGGCGGTGACGGCGTAGCGCACCACGTCGGCGACGTCGTCGGCCGTGAGCGGCTTCTCCACTCCCTGGTAGACCTTGTCCGCGGCCTGCCGGTCTCCGAGCCGGTTGAGAGCGAATTCCTCCGTGTAGACGAGGCCGGGGGCAACCTCGATCACGCGGACGTTGTGTTCGGCTTCCTCCAGCCGCAGCGCTCCCGTCATGGCGTGCTGGGCGAACTTCGCCGCGTTGTAGCCGCCGCCGCCTTCGTAGGCCGCCAGCGCCGCCGTCGATGTCAGATTAAGCACCGTGCCTTCACCGGTGGCCCGCAGCATGGGCAGGAATGCCCGGGTCAGTTTCATGGTCCCCAGGACGTTGACGCGGTACATCCATTCCCAGTCGTCCGTGCTGGCCCCGCCGATGGTGTCGGCGCCCCTGGCGCCGCCTGCGATATTGATCAGGGTGTCGACGCCGCCGGCTTCGGTGACCTGGGAGAGGAGCCGGGACACGTCGTCGTCCTCGGAAATATCGGCAGGGATCGCCACCGCGCCCGTCTCAGCCGCCAGCGCCGCCAGGCGCTCCGCCCGGCGGGCAACGGCAAACACGGTCCATCCGGCGGCCCGCAGGGCGCGGACGGTCGCTTCCCCAATGCCGCTGCTTGCACCCGTCACCAAAGCTGCCTTGTTCTGCACGTCATCAGTCATGGCACCACCCTAACCGCGCCCGCCCGGACAGGCCGCGGCGGCTGTTAAACAGCGTTATCTGGAGGGACGGGCTGGAAGGCAGTCCAGCAGGACCTGCGCCCGGTCGGCCCCGCTATGGCTCGCTACTCCCTGCTGCGTTCTGTGGGATTGAACAGAACATGAAAGAATTGCCGAATGGCTGAAGACAAACAGGGTACAGACACGCCCACCACCGCCCCCATCAACGTTCCGGACAAGCCGGCCCTCGAAGGCCTTGAGGCTGCCCTGACGCAGCGCTGGCTGACCGAAGGGACCTACAAGTTCAACCCGGACACCACCCGGGAGCAGGTCTATTCGATCGACACTCCCCCGCCCACCGCCTCGGGCTCACTGCACGTGGGGCACATGTTTTCCTTCACCCAGACGGACGTCCTGGCGCGCTACCAGCGCATGACGGGCAAGAACGTCTTCTACCCCATGGGCTGGGACGACAACGGCCTGCCCACCGAACGCCGGGTGCAGAACTACTACGGCGTGCGCTGCGACCCCGCCATTCCGTACAACGCCGACTACCGGCCGCCGGCGCAGCCCGCCAAGAACCAGCGCGACTTCGACGTCGTCTCGCGCCGGAACTTCATTGAACTCTGCGAGGAACTCGCCGTTGAGGACGAGAAGGTCTTCGAGAGCCTCTTCCAGCAGCTGGGCCTCTCGGTCGACTGGGAACTGACCTACCGCACCATCGACGACGCCTCCCGCGAAGTCTCCCAGCGCGCCTTCCTGGCCAACCTGGCCAGCGGTGACGCCTACATGGCCGAAGCACCCACGCTCTGGGATGTAACGTTCCGTACCGCGGTTGCGCAGGCCGAGCTTGAGGACCGTGAGGTTGCCGGAGCGTACTACCGCTACCCGTTCTTTACCGAAGACGGCGAAAAGATCTTCATCGAAACCACCCGGCCCGAGCTCCTGGCGGCGTGCGCCGCCCTGGTGGCAAACCCCGACGACGAGCGGTACCAGCCGCTGTTCGGCAAAAAGGTCACCTCCCCGGTCTTCGGCGTCGAGGTGGAGGTTAAGGCCCACCCTCTGGCGAAGGCGGACAAGGGCTCCGGCATCGCCATGGTGTGTACCTTCGGTGACCTCACGGACGTCACCTGGTGGCGCGAACTTCAGCTGCCCACCCGGGCGATCGTGGGCCGTGACGGCCGCATCGTCACCGAGACCCCGGACTGGATCACCACTGACATCGGCCGCGAGGGCTTCGCCGCGATTGCGGGCAAGACCGTCTTCAGCGCCAAGGAAGCCGTGGTGAAGCTCCTGGAAGCTGCCGATCTGCTCGACGGCGAACCCAAAAAGATCATGCACCCGGTGAACTTCTACGAAAAGGGTGACAAGCCCCTGGAAGTTGTGACCTCACGCCAGTGGTACATCCGCAACGGGGGCCGGGACGAGGACCGCCGGGAACGCCTGATTTCCCGCGGCCATGACATCAATTTCCACCCCGCTTTCATGCGCTCACGGTACGAGAACTGGATTGCCGGCCTTAACGGCGACTGGCTTGTCTCGCGCCAGCGCTTCTTCGGCGTGCCCATCCCCGTCTGGTATCCGCTCGACGCCGACGGCAACCCGGACTACGACGCACCCATCGTGCCCTCCGACGAGCAGCTGCCGGTGGACCCGCTGGCTGAGGCAGCGCCGGGATACGACGAGTCCCAGCGCGACGTTCCCGGCGGCTTCACCGGCGACGCGGACATTTTCGACACCTGGGCAACCTCTTCCCTGACCCCGCAGATTGTGGGCGGCTGGAGCCGGGACGAGGACCTGTTCGCCAAGGTGTTCCCGTTCGACCTGCGCCCCCAGGGCCACGACATTATCCGTACCTGGCTGTTCTCTTCCGTGGTCCGGGCCGATGCGCTGCAGAACACCGCCCCGTGGAAGCATGCGGCCATCTCAGGATGGATCCTGGACCCGGACCGCAAAAAGATGTCCAAGTCCAAGGGCAATGTGGTGGTCCCCACCGACGTGCTGGACGAGTTCGGTTCCGACGCCGTCCGGTACTGGGCCACATCAGCGAAGCTCGGTGCTGATACGGCCTACGAAATTGCCCAGATGAAGATCGGCCGGCGCCTGGCCATCAAGCTCCTGAACGCGTCCAAGTTCGTGCTGAACCTGGGTGCCACGGAGGCATCGGTGCTGTCCGGTGACCTGTCGGTGCTCAGCAACCCGCTGGACCGGGCGGTCCTGGCCCAGCTGGCCGAGGTTGTGGCGCAGTCTACCAAGGCGTTCGAGAACTACGATTACGCCCGTGCACTGCAGATCACCGAGACCTTCTTCTGGCAGTTCACGGACGACTATGTGGAGCTCATCAAGGACCGCGCTTACGGTGCCGCCGGCGAAGCCGAGCAGGCCTCAGTGCTCGCAGCCCTGGCCACCACCCTTGACACCCTGCTGCGCCTGTTCGCGCCGTTCCTGCCCTTCGCCACCGAAGAGGTATGGAGCTGGTGGCGGAACGGCTCTGTCCACCGTGCCGAATGGCCTGCAGGACTGGAGATTCCGGGCGGAGACACCACCATGCTTGCCACGGTGGGCGTTGCACTCAGCGGTGTCCGGAAGGCGAAGTCCGAGGCAAAGGTCAAACAGCGCACGGAGGTGCTGTCGGCCACCATCACGGCTCCGGAGGCGCTGACCGCGCAGCTCCGGGCCGGCCTTTCAGACCTTAAGGCTGCCTCCAACGCCCGAGAGATCACCCTGGTGGCGGCCGAGGGCGAACTGTCCGTCAGCAACGTGGCCCTCGCGGCTTCGGATGAGCCTGCCAAGGCATAACTTCCGGCCGAGCCCGCCCGTTTGAGGGCAAAGGGGAAGCCCCATCAGCGTTTTGCCGTTGGTGGGGCTTCGACTTTTCGGCCATTTGGTGACGTCTTTAATGGTCTGGCAGGATCCTCGGATCTTCAGGTCTTCCTACCTCGTCACTGGTAGCTTATATCCGGCTTTGCCGATGGCTGCGTCAAATATATATCACTGAATCTTTGGTTCCTGCGTCCCGCTTCTTTCGAAGTGGGTAAGAACCATTGTTGTCCCGGGCAGGGCCAAGCGCAAGGGCCCCGGGAGAACTACAAGCAGGTAGTTCTCCCGGGGCCCTTCGATGTTCACAGAGGGGCCGGTTCAGCTGAACTCCGGGCGCTCCGTGCGGCTGCGCTTGAGCTCGAAGAAGTGCGGGTACGCAGCAAGGGCGGTGGTGGCGTCCCACAGCTTGCCGGCCTCTTCGCCCCGGGGGATCCGGGTGAGGACGGGGCCGAAGAACGCCGTTCCGTTGAAGGCCACCACC
Source organism: Arthrobacter sp. RT-1 (assembly GCF_003367205.1). Lineage (NCBI taxonomy): Bacteria > Bacillati > Actinomycetota > Actinomycetes > Micrococcales > Micrococcaceae > Arthrobacter > Arthrobacter sp. RT-1. Next base: position 255,204 of record NZ_QRGQ01000024.1, on the reverse strand, counting down.
GGTGTGCCGACGTCCTGGCCCACCAGGGAAATGCCTTCCTCGTGGCTTGCCCGAAGCTGCGCATCATAGACGTCGCTGGTTGCAGCCTCAGCCAGAGAGGCGGGAAGTCCGCATTCCGCAAGGGCCTTGGTAATCACGAGGCCCCGGTCCTTCTCGCCGGCGTCGTGGATCAGGATTCCCATGGCGTCGTACAGGGCTTTGACCGTCTCCTGGCCGTGCTCCTGCTGCGCGGCGATGATCACGCGGACCATGCCCCAGGCGTTATCCATCGATTCCCGGTAGGAGGGTTCCAGGTCGCGTCCTTCATTGAGGACTGCGAGGCTCATGACGTGCCATTGCGTTTCGATGTCGCGGACGCCTTCAACCTCGCCAATCCAGCGCGAAGTGATCCAGGCGAAGGGGCACAGCGGATCAAACCAGAAGTCGGCCTTGTTCTTTACGGATTCAGGCATAGCGGATCCTTCAGGGGGAGGCGGCTGCGCAGGTGGCAGCCACGGCTGGCAGGGGGTAATTCGTGCAGTGGCTAGGCGGACTTCCGCCGCTTGGCGGCGTGCGGGATCATGGTGGGCTCGGCGCCCTTCAGGACGACGTCCTCGGTGATGACCACACTCGCCACGTCCTCGCGGCTGGGGAGATCGAACATCACGGGAAGAAGCACTTCCTCCATGATGGCCCGCAGCCCGCGAGCACCGGTGCCCCGCTCCAGGGCCTGCTCGGCGATGGCATCCAGTGCCGTGTCATCGAAGACCAGTTCCACACCGTCGATCTGGAACATCTTTTGGTACTGCTTGACCAAGGCATTCTTGGGTGTGGACAGGATCTGGATCAGGGCGTCCCGGTCCAGGTTGGAGACCGTGGTAATGACGGGGAGCCGGCCGATGAATTCGGGAATCAGGCCAAACTTGAGCAGGTCCTCCGGCATCACTTCGCCATAGGAATCGACCTTTTTGCTGGCCTCGTTGAGCGGTGCACCAAAACCGATCCCCTTGCGGCCGGAACGCGATCCGATGATCTCCTCCAGGCCGGCGAAGGCGCCTGCGACGATGAACAGGACGTTGGTGGTGTCGATCTGGATGAATTCCTGGTGCGGGTGCTTCCGGCCGCCCTGCGGCGGTACCGAGGCAACGGTGCCCTCCAGTATTTTCAGCAGCGCCTGCTGGACACCCTCGCCGGAGACGTCACGGGTGATGGAGGGGTTTTCGCTCTTGCGGGAGATCTTGTCGATCTCGTCGATGTAGATGATGCCCTGTTCGGCCTTTTTGACGTCGTAGTCGGCCGCCTGGATGAGCTTGAGGAGGATATTCTCCACGTCCTCGCCAACGTAGCCCGCCTCGGTGAGTGCCGTTGCATCCGCGACGGCGAAGGGTACATTCAGGCGGCGGGCGAGGGTTTGGGCCAGGTAGGTCTTGCCGCAACCGGTGGGACCGATCAGCAGGATGTTCGACTTGGCGATTTCGACGTCGTCATGGTGCCCGCCGTCGGCGAGGCTGCCGGACTTGGGGGCGTGGCCGGCCTGGATGCGCTTGTAGTGGTTGTAGACGGCGACGGCGAGGGAACGCTTGGCAGGTTCCTGGCCGATGACGTATTCCTGCAGGAAATCGAAAATCTCGCGGGGCTTGGGCAGTTCGAAGCTCCCCAGGTCAGCGACTTCCGCGAGCTCCTCTTCGATGATTTCGTTGCAGAGCTCAATGCACTCATCGCAGATATAGACCCCGGGCCCGGCAATGAGCTTGCGCACCTGCTTCTGGCTCTTTCCACAGAAAGAGCACTTCAGCAGATCCGTGCTCTCGCCAATCCGAGCCATATGTGAACCCCTTAGTATCCTGCTGCCTGGCAGCCTTGCACCGTTGCTGGAATCTATCCCGGACCGCGAGGGCCGGTTGTGACAACATCCACTCTAGGTCACATTGGCTCCCAAGGGTGGAAGGAAAAGGCCGGTGGGGCCAAATGAACTGGCCCGCACCGGCGCTTTACGTACTGCTACCTCGTAATTGCCTGAGGTTTGATCTTGCGTGAATCGAGGACCTGGTCGATCAGCCCGTATGCCTGGGCTTCATCGGCGGTGAGGATCTTGTCACGCTCGATATCGTTGTTGACCTGCTCCGACGTACGGCCCGAGTGGTGGGCCAGGGTGTCTTCAAGCCAGGACCGCATGCGCATGACCTCTGCCGCCTGGATCTCCAGGTCGGAGGCCTGTCCGCCCTGGCCGCCGGAGAGGGCCGGCTGGTGGATCAGGACACGGGCGTTGGGCAATGCCAGACGCTTGCCGGGGGTTCCGGCGGCGAGGAGGACGGCTGCGGCGCTTGCGGCCTGTCCCAGGCAGACGGTCTGGATTTCCGGCCGGATGTACTGCATGGTGTCGTAAATGGCCGTCATGGCGGTGAAGGACCCGCCCGGGGAGTTGATGTAGAGGGTGATGTCGCGGTCCGGGTCGGTGGACTCGAGGACCAGCAACTGGGCCATGATGTCATCAGCGGAAGCGTCATCCACCTGCACACCGAGGAAGATGATGCGGTCCTCGAAGAGCTTGGTGTAGGGGTCCTGGCGCTTGAAGCCGTACGGGGTGCGCTCCTCGAACTGCGGCAGGACGTAGCGGCTGGACGGAAGATTACCGGCGGACCACCCGAAGTTGTAGTTCATTTCATTGCTCCTGATCTGAGTGTTCTTGATGCCGGGTTAGTTCTGTGAGGCAGTCTCGCCGGAGGTGCCGTTGGCGGTGCCGCCGCCGCCGGACACGGAACCTGCGTGCGCGGCGATCTTGTCAAAGAAGCCGTACTCCAGGGCCTCGGTGGCCGTGAACCACTTGTCGCGGTCGTTGTCCTTGAGGATGGTATCGACAGTCTGGCCGGTCTGCTCGGCGGTCAGCTCCGCCATGACCTTCTTCATGTGCAGGATGAGTTCTGCCTGGATCTTGATGTCCGAGGCGGTGCCGCCGATGCCGCCGGAAGGCTGGTGCATCAGGACGCGGGCGTTGGGGGTGGCGTACCGCTTGCCCTTGGTGCCGGAGGACAGCAGGAACTGTCCCATGGACGCGGCCAGGCCGGTTGCCACGGTGACGACGTCGTTGGGGATGAACTGCATGGTGTCGTAGATGGCCATGCCGGCCGTGACAGAGCCGCCCGGGGAGTTGATGTAGAGGTAGATGTCCTTGTCCGGGTTCTCGGCGGACAGGAGGAGCAGCTGAGAGCAGATGGCGTTCGCATTGTCGTCCCGCACCTCCGAACCCAGCCAGATGATCCGCTCCTTCAGCAGGCGGTTGTAAATGTAGTTGTCCTGGGCTGCAGGATCGACGGTCGCCATCCGGGGGGCCTCTGGGTGCTGTGACATGTTTACTTACCTCTCGCTGGTGACGGTGACATCACTGAAAATCACTACTTGGACACTAACCGGTTTCACCGACATTTTGTTCGTGCCCCGAGGGCTGTTCGCTGACGGCGCACGATCGGCGGACCAGACGCGCCGAAGCCCTGCCGGAACGCGAACGGCCCCCGGATCTCGCGATCCGGGGGCCGTTCCATGCGTCGTGGGACTAGGCCTTTGCCTCGGCCTTGTCGTCCTCGGCAGCGGTGCCGGTGGCTTCGGCGTCGATGGCTTCGGTGTCGGCTGCCTCGGCTTCTGCAGCCGGAGCTTCTTCTTCGCCGCCGGGGCGCACGAAGTCGCTCAGGTCAACAGCGTTGCCCTCGGTGTCGGTCACGGTGGCCTGGCCCAGGACGACGGCCAGCGCCTTGCGGCGGCGGACCTCGGAAACCATCATGGGGACCTGGCCGCTCTGATCGATGATCTGGGCGAACTGGTTCGGGTCCATGCCGTACTGGCTGGCGGTGGTGACGATGTAGTCGATCAGCTCGTTCTGGCTGACGTTGACTTCTTCCTTCTCAGCGATGGCGTCGAGGATGATCTCGTTCTGGAAGGCGCGGGCGGTGTTGGCACGGACCTCTTCACGGTGCTCCTCGGTGTCGTGCTCGCCCTCACCGTGGCCGTTGCCCTCCTTGAAGTGGGCTTCGAGCTGCTCTTCGACCACCGAGTCCGGAACAGGAACCTCGACGAGCTCAACGAGCTTGTCCAGGACCTTGTCGCGGGCCTCGACGCCCTGCTCGACAACCTTTGAGTCGGCAGCCTGCTTGGCAAGGTCTTCGCGGAGTTCGGCGAGGGTGTCGAACTCGGAAGCCAGCTGGGCGAAGTCGTCGTTCGCTTCGGGCAGCTCGCGCTCCTTGACGGCCTTGACAACGACCTTGACCTGGGCCTCTTCGCCGGCGTGGTCGCCGCCCACCAGGGTGGTGTTGAAGATGGCGTCCTCGTCGGTGCTGAGGCCGGTCACGGCTTCGTCGAGGCCTTCGAGCATGGTGCCGGAGCCAACCTGGTAGGACAGGCCGGCTGCGGAGTCCACGTCCTCGCCGTCGATGGTGGCGGTGATGTCGATGGTGAGGAAGTCACCGTCGGCTGCGGGACGGTCGACGGACTTCAGCGTGCCGAAGCGGCCCCGCAGTTCGTCCAGGGCCTTGTCCACGTCTTCGTCGGACGACTGTGCGGCTGCAACCTCAACCTTGATGCCGGCGTAGTCCGGCAGTTCGATTTCAGGGCGGACGTCAACCTCGGCGGCGAACTTCAGGCCGCCGTCCGTGGCGGAGGGGTCCGGAACCTCGGTGATTTCAACCTCGGGACGGCTCAGGGGGCGGATGCCGGATTCCTGCACGGCAGCCTGGTACCAGCCGTTGAGGCCGTCGTTGATGGCCGTCTCCAGGACGTAGCCGCGGCCGACGCGCTGGTCGATGAGCTTTGCGGGCACCTTGCCCTTACGGAACCCAGGAACCTGGATCTGCGAAGCAACAGTCTTGTAAGCCGAGTCGATGCTGGGCTTCAGTTCCTCAAAGGGAACCTCAACGTTGAGCTTGACCCGCGTGGGGGTGAGGTTCTCGACAGCGCTCTTCACGGTCTAAGTACTCCTGGGTTTGTGGGATGGGTTTCTGCAAACGCAATGTTTTGTCCAGGCCGAGTGGTCCGGGCCGCAGAGTCGGGGTGACAGGATTTGAACCTGCGACTTCCTGCTCCCAAAGCAGGCGCTCTAGCCAAGCTGAGCTACACCCCGTTAGTGCACAGGCAAGTCTACGGTGATACGCGCCGTCTTTGCACATTTGACACGTAGCCCCTGGATTAGGTTTAGTTGTATCCGGCTTGAACAGCCAGCCCGAAGTTTCCAGCTGCTAATGTTGCAGATGGATCTTCCTTCGGGGACGTAGCTTAATGGTAAAGCCTCAGTCTTCCAAACTGATTACGCGGGTTCGATTCCCGTCGTCCCCTCTGCGGAACAAACGAAAAAGGCCCCTCACCGAGGGGCCTTTTTGTGTTTGGGGCCGTTTTCGTGTTTCAGGCCTTCTTCGTGTTTCAGGAAAGATATTCAGGCTGACTGCTGGCAGTACGGGCACCAGTACAGCTTTCGGGCAACCAACTCGGCGATCAGCACGGTGGTGCGGCAGACCCTGCACGGCAGTCCGTTGCGCTTGTAGACGAAGTGCGCGTCCTCGCGGGCAGGGAACGTATGGGTCTTCACGACGGCGGCCGGCTTCCCTGTGCCCGCTTTCTGATTGCCCGCTTTCCCGTTGCCTGTCCAGTACTTGGACGGGGTGGTGATGATCCGGCCGTCGGCCACGCCGTCGTTCATGAGGGATACAACGTCGCGCCACAGTTTCCGGGCAGTGGCATCCGGCACGGCAGCCCCCGGCAGCCAGGGGTCCAGGCGCAGGCGGAAGAGGACCTCGGCGCGGTACACGTTGCCCACGCCGGCGATGATCTTCTGGTCCATCAGCAGCGCGGCCACGGGCGTTTTCCGGGCCTGCAGGTTGGCGGCAAACCTGCCGGCATCGCCCCGAAGGTTACGCAATGGGTCAGGGCCCAGCCGGGCGAGCACTGCGTCAGCTTCGGCGGCGGTGATGGTTTCGCAGGTTGTTGCACCGCGCAGGTCGGCCCAGCCGTGGGCTGACGCAAGCCTTACCCGGACCGCCCCCACCGGGGCCGGCGGCCCTTCATAGGGGGCACCGGCGTCGTCCTCCCCGTCGGCGAAGGCTTCCTGCTCGCCTACCCGGCGGGGCGCACCAATGCTGGAAGACCCCGTGAAGGTGCTGTCGCCGCCGAAGCTCCAGGCACCGTAAAGGCCCAAGTGGACGTGCAGCACCAATGCGTTGTCGAAGTGCAGGAAGAGGTGCTTCCCGTGGGCTTCGGCGGCGAGCAGCGTGTGGCCGTCGAGCAGCGCCGCTCCCCCGCTGAACCTGCCCTGGGGGCTGGTCACGGCGAGGCTTTCCCCGGTGAAAACGTCCCCGAACTGGCGCGCCAGGCGCCGGACCGAATGCCCTTCCGGCACTACTCGACAACCTCGCCGGTGGCCTCGTAGGCGGCGATCTTGGCAATTCTGCGGACGTGCCGCTCGTCGTTGCTGAAAGGCTCGGCCAGGAAGGCTTCGATAAGTTCCGTTGCTTCCTCCACCGTGTGCTGCCGGCCGCCCACGGCCACCACGTTCGCGTCGTTGTGTTCACGGGCGAGGGTAGCGGTGGAGTGGTTCCAGGCGAGGGCTGCCCTGACGCCCTTGACCTTGTTCGCCGCGATCTGCTCACCGTTGCCTGATCCGCCCAACACGATGCCCAGCGCGTGGACACCGGCCTGCTGGTCAGCCACTACAGCCAGGGCGGCGTTGATGCAGAAGGACGGGTAGTCGTCCTGGGCGTCGTAGACCTTGGGTCCGTGGTCCACCACTTCGTATCCCTTGGCCGTCAGGTGGGACACGAGGTGGGCGCTGAGCTCCATGCCTGCGTGGTCGGTGGCGATGTGGACCCGCGGGAAGGCAGGGGAAGAGGTCACGAGCAGAATCCGTTCAGTTGGCGGCGCTGGCAGCCGGCACGGAAGGCGCCGGCCCGTAGAACAACACGGACAAGAATACTAGGACTCCGGCAGGCCTGCCGCAGGCGAGGGGCCGCCGCCCCGCCTTGCCCGGGCAGCCACCCGGGTGAGGACTTCGGCCAGGCGGGCGGCAGAGGCCTGGCTTCCGCCGCTCACCGCGAGCCGCTGTCCGTCCGTTTTGCTGACGACGACGGCGGGGCCGCTGCTGACGAGCATGGCGGCGGTTCCCCCGTGGTTCCGGTAGCCCCACCCGCCGTAGTCGGCAGCCCGGACATCCGCTGCGCTGGCGGCCGAGATGGAGCCGGCGGGAATGTCCATGACCGGCACGACGCCGGCCAGCAGGACTTTCAGCCCGCCGCGGTCCGCCTTGACGCGGGCACACAGGAAGGCCGCCCCAAAGAAGGCCAGGACTATGAGCAGGACGCCCAGCCACGGCACCACAATGGCGATCAGGGCGGCGGGGAACACGGAGGCGATGGCGATCATCACGAAGACCGAGCTCCTGGCATGCACCCACAACCGGATGCTGTCCCGGGTCAGGTCCGGGTCAAGTTCTTTCGCGATGGCAAACTGCAGGGCGCGGTCGTCATCCGGCGACCACTGCTGGTCGGCCTTGAAGGCAAAGGCCACGATCACGCCAAGGGACACTGCGGCGCCGCTGCCGAGCGCAAGGACGGTGAGGTCAACCCGTGACTCGCGGGCATCGGCCACGCCGGCCTGGCCCACCAGGCCGGCAGCCAGGGCGGTGGTGATAAAGAGTGCCAGGAAAAGCCCGGCGCCCATCATGATGCGGCGCATCAGGACCGGCCTGCCCACCGGAACCGCCTGGTACAGGCCCAGCCAGCCGAAAACCAGGATCATCAACGCGCCGCCGCCCACGAAGGCGCCGAACGGCGCGAAGGCGGCGCCGCCGTCGTCCGTCCAGCGGATGGCGAGCGGCTCGGGGAGGTCCGGCCGCAGCAAAAACGCGCACACAACGAAACCGGCGGCCAGCATGACCGGAAACCCGACGGCAAAGCGCAGGGCCTTCGCATCCACCGAATCCAGATACTTTCCCATGACTTAACGCTACCCCTGGCGCCGGGACCGAGGCCCCTCCGCTCCGCCCGGCACAGCTGTGACCAGGGCAACTTGCCAAGGGGTCAGCCAATGCAAGAATGATCAGTGCCGGAGCTGGGTACCCCCAGCCGGCAACCGCAACTTTCTGGAGGTCCATTTGCCAGGCATGAACCTGACGCGCGCTGAGGCCCGCGAACGCGCCGAACTGATCACCGTCGAGTCCTATGACGTCCAGCTGGACCTGACAAGGGGCGGGGAGGTTTTCGGGAGCACCACCACCGTAAAGTTCAGCGCGAAGGCTGGCTCCTCCACGTTCATCGACGCCGTGACCCGCACCGTGCACAGCGTGACGCTCAACGGCCGCAGCCTGGACCCGGCCACGGTGGCGGACGGAGTGCGCATCCGGCTGCCCGGCCTGCAGGAAACCAACGAGCTCACCGTTGTTGCCGATGCGCCCTACATGAATACCGGCGAGGGGCTGCACCGCTTCGTGGACCCGGTGGACAACGAGGTCTACCTGTACACGCAGTTCGAGGTTCCCGATGCACGCCGGATGTTCGCCGTCTTTGAGCAGCCGGACCTGAAGGCGACGTTCGCGTTCACCGTGACGGCGCCGTCCCACTGGGACGTCATCTCCAACTCCCCCACCCCCGAACCCGCCCAGGCCGCGCCGGGCGATGACGGCAGCGCCCGCTCCACCTGGACGTTCCCTGCCACGCCGCGGCTGTCCTCCTATGTCACGGCGCTGATTGCGGGCCCGTACCAGTCAGTGCGCAGCGAGGTGGCCAGTTCAGACGGGCGGGTTATCCCGCTGGGGGTCTTCGCACGGAAATCGCTGATGCAGTACCTGGATGCGGAGAACATTTTCGAACTGACCCGGCAGGGCTTCCGGTTCTTCGAGGCGCAGTTCGGGTGCCCCTACCCCTTTGAAAAGTACGATCAGCTGTTCGTTCCGGAGTTCAATGCCGGGGCGATGGAAAACGCCGGTGCGGTAACCATCCTGGAGGGCTATATTTTCCGCGGAAAGGTTACCGGCGCGCAGATTGAGCGCCGTGCCATCACCGTCCTGCACGAACTGGCGCACATGTGGTTCGGGGACCTGGTGACGATGCGCTGGTGGAACGACCTGTGGCTCAATGAATCGTTCGCGGAGTACATGTCCCACCTTGCGGCGGTGGAAGCCACCTCCTTCACCAGCGCGTGGACCACCTTCGCCTCCCTGGAAAAATCCTGGGCATACCGCCAGGACCAGCTGCCCACCACCCACCCGATCTTCGCCGAGATCAACGACCTGCAGGACGTTGAGGTGAACTTCGACGGCATCACTTATGCCAAGGGGGCATCCGTCCTCCGCCAGCTGGTGGCGTGGGTGGGGCCGGAACAGTTCATGGCGGGCGTCCGTGAGTACTTCGCCAAGCACTCCTGGCAGAACACCGAACTGGGCGACCTCATGGTGGAACTGGAGAAGGCCAGCGGGCGGGACCTGGATGACTGGGGACGGCAATGGTTTGAAACTGCGGGGGTGAACACCCTCGCACCGGAGCTGGAGGCTGATGCCGACGGTTTGCTGCGCTCCTTCACCATCGTCCAGTCCGCGGTGGAGGAATGGCCCACCATCCGCCCGCACAGGCTCGCCGTGGGCTTCTACAACCTCAACGCTGCCGGAAAACTGGAGCGGGTGCACCGCGAGGAACTGGACGTCGACGGCGAACGCACCGCCGTTCCCGCGCTGGTGGGCCTGCCCCAGCCGGACCTCATCCTGATCAATGACGACGACCTCGCTTTCGCCAAGGTCCGGCTGGACCCGAAGTCACTGGCAACGGCCACGGCACACCTCAAGGACTTCCAGGACAGCCTGCCGCGGACCCTCGTCTGGAATTCCGCCTGGGATGCAGCCCGTGACGGCGAGACCCCGGCCCGGAAATACGTGGAGCTCATCCTGTCCAACGTGGCGGCAGAGACGGACTCCTCCGTGATCCTGGTACAGCTCCGCCAGCTCGCCACCACACTGAACTTCTACGTGGCCGAAGAGCACCGCGAGGCTGCCACAGCCGCCGCGGCGGACAGGCTCTGGGACCTCGCCTCCCAGGTTCCCGGCGGTTCCGACGCGCAGCTGCAGTTCGTGAAGTCCTTCGCCCTGCTGGCCGGCAGCGCGGCCCAGCTGGACAAGGTGGCAGGGCTGCTGGACGGATCGGCGGTCCTGGACGGACTGGCTGTTGACCAGGACCTGCGGTGGGAGCTGGTGGCTTCCCTCGTTGCCGGCGGGCGGATGGCACAGGACGGGATCGACGCCGAACTGGCGCGCGACAACACCTCCAGCGGCCAGAACGCGGCAGCTCTGGCCAAGGCCGCCATCCCCATCCCCGAGGCGAAGGCCGCGGCCTGGGACTCGATCGTGGTCAAGGGCGAACTGTCCAACGCACTGCAGGGGTCGGCGGTGACCGGCTTCATGCGGGTCCTCGACCGGTCGCTGCTGGAACCCTACGCGGAGAAGTACTTCGAGGCGGTGCCGGGCATCGTCGAAAACCGCACCCACGCACTCGCCCAGCAGATCGTCGTCGGGCTCTACCCCGCGCTGCTGACCACCCAGGCCACCGTTGACCGTACGGACGGCTTCCTGGCGGCCCTGCCGGCGGAGAGTGCCGCGCTGCGGCGCATGATGCTGGAAAACCGCGACGGCGTTGCCCGGGCACTGCGCGCACGGGCCGCGGATGGCAGCTGGGATGGGAGGAGGAACGCATGAGCCTGTCTGAGCACCGCTACGGCCTGGCCGTGGAGTGGACCGGCAACCTGGGTGACGGGACGTCGTCCTACCGCGGCTACTCGCGGGACCATGACGTGGTCATTCCCGGGTTGCCGGTCCTGAAGGGATCGGCTGACCCCACCTTCCATGGCGACCGGGAGCGGTACAACCCCGAGCAGCTGCTCCTGGCGGCCCTGGCCCAGTGCCATCTGCTGTCATACCTGCACGTGGCCGTCAAGCATGGCGTGGTGGTGACCGCTTACCGGGACGAGGCCTCCGGCCTGATGCGGCTGAACCGGGACGGCAGCGGACAGTTCGAGCGGGTGACGCTGCGTCCACGTGTCACAGTCGCCGACGCCGGCCAGGTGGAGCTCGCCGGCCGGCTCCACCACGAGGCCAACCAGGTGTGTTTCATTGCCCGCAGCGTGAACTTTCCCGTGGACCATGAACCGGAAACGGTGGTGGCTTAGGCTCCCAGTCTGCTGACCAGCCGGGCCTCTGTGTGCGGCGCCAGTCCCGCCTTGCGGGGCCGGGCCAGCCCGCGGGCACGTTCATCCCGGAGCGTGTCCTCCAGGGTTTCCTGCCACGGCCGCAGCACCAGGCCGGCCGCCCGCGCGGCCTGGTTGCTGCGCGCCATAAAGCCCCCATGGTCCGGCGGGAGCCAGAGGGGCAGGGAATCGGGTCCCGCCCAATACCCCACTCCTTCAGGCACCAGCCAGTCTTCCGGTGCAGCCACCACAGAGCCGGTATAGCCGGCTATGTCGCCGGACGTGCCCACGTACTGGCCGAACGGCACCTGGTCCCCCACCGCGTTGAGCACGCCACTGGTTCCCTGTTCCGCGGCGAGCAGGATCCAGGCTGCAAGGTCGCGGACGTCAATGACTTGCGTGGGATCCGCGTCAATGTCCGGAACGATGGCGGGCCCGCTGTCCCGGGCGAAGCGGCCCGGCCAGTAGCCGTAACGGTCGGAACCGTCCCCGGGACCGCCAATAAGGCCTGCGCGGCAGACGTGGGCCCTGCCTCCCGTTGCCGCGAGGGTGGCTTCCTCAATGGCCACCTTCGATTCCCCGTAGTTCTCCGCCGTGGACTGCGTTCCGGACGGCAGAGCAGGCAAGAGCGCCGCGTCCTCCGCCACGCCCGGCACGGAATGGTCGGCATACACCGAACAGCTGGACACGAAGGTCCAGTGGCCTGCCCGCTGTGCAAGCGCATCCAGGGCACCCTGTGCGGGGTCCGGATCGCGGGCAACCTCGATGACGGCATCCCAGTCCCCCGACACACCGGCGTAGGCGTTCGCGCCCAATGAACGGTCGGCCCTGATCCAGGCCGTACCGCGGGGCGGCTGTCCCGCTGATCCGCGGGCCAGGCACGTGACCTGGTGCCCGGCCGCCACTGCCTGGCCGGCGATTTCTGCGGACAAGAAGGCGGTTCCGCCGAGGACAAGGATGCGCATGGCCCCACGCTACGGCGCTAGGGTTAAGACAGAACAGAGGCTTCCGCGCCGGGCATAACCGGCGCTGAAGCAACTCGTCCCGGTTCTGCCGGCACAAACCCCAAGGAGCATTTCTTCCCTATGGTCAGCATGTTGTCAGTCCTCCCTTCCGCCGCCACCGACCCGGACGGCATCAGCATCACGGGCATCGTGATCAGCCTGGGTGTCGGGGTCGCCGTCTGGCTGGCGGCGACGTTCGTCATCTCCCGCATCACCTCGCGGGTGGCGTCGGGGAGCAACTTCTTCAAGAAACCCACGTTCGCGTGGGCGGCTCCCGCTTTCCGGGCCTTGGATCATGAACGCCGGGTGCAGCGGGCGGAAACCATCGGTTCGCTGCTGAACAGCATCGTGGGGGTGCTGGTGGTGGTCATCACCGGCATGTACGTTCTGCAGAACCTTGACATCAACATCGCGCCGCTCCTCACCAGCGTCGGTATCCTCGGTGTGGCCATCGGCTTCGGCGCCCAGCAGCTGATCCGCGACTTCCTGGCCGGCATTTTCATTACCATTGAAGACCAGTTCGGCATCGGCGACGTGATCGAAACCAGCGAGGTGGTGGGCGTGGTTGAATCCATGGGCCTGCGCATCACGCGGGTCCGGTCCGACGACGGTGCCATCTGGTACCTGCGCAACGGTGAGATCCTGAGGGTAGGCAACCGTTCGCAGGGCAATTATGTGCCATTGCATGAATCGGAAGACGGCACCACGGACCAGAGCTCGGATCACGGCGCCGAGAACACGAAGACCGAGCAGAAAGCCGGAGAATAGCGATGACCATTCCCGTAGAGCCGCAGCAGCCACGCCAGCTGATGCAGAACGATCCCTTCAGCCAGCCCGGCTACACGGACAACTTCTACGACGCCGTGGGCGGCCACGAAACGTTCGTCAAGCTCATCGACATTTTCTACGACGGCGTGGCCACCGATCCGCTGCTGCGCCCGATGTACCCCGAAGAGGACCTGGGACCAGCCAAACGGCGTTTCCTGATGTTCCTGGAGCAGTACTGGGGCGGACCCACCACCTACGGTGAAGAGCGCGGTCACCCGCGCCTCCGGATGCGGCACATGCCGTTCAAGGTGTCGCCGGAGGCCAAGGACCGCTGGCTGTTCCACATGCGCAAGGCCGTGGACGCCCTTGAACTGCCGCCCCTGTACGAGGGGACTCTGTGGGATTACATGGAGCGCGCGGCGTTGTCCATGGTGAACAGCCCGTCCGGCTCCTGACCCGGCAGCTCCGCCCTTAGAGCAGGCCGCTTCCGGTGCGCACCAGCACGTGCCCGCGGCTGCCCGAGAGCCGGAACCAGCGGCCCGCGCGGTAGAGCTTCTGGTCGCCGTCTGCGAGGAAGCCTAAGGCAAGGGCCGCGAAGGCCGCTCCCGTCGGCAGTCCCGAGGAGTCCAGGTCCCTGCCCCAGACCGCGGCGCGGGCGTTGTTCACGATCAGTGCCCCGGGCTTGTCCGGAACAATTCCCGCCACTTCGGCGATGCCGGCCTCTGCTGCCTGCCGCAGGGCGGAGTCGCTGAGCGACCCCACAAGTTCCCAACCGCCCCTTGGGGCGCTGACGCCCGTCCAGGACTCGGTGACCGTAGCCGGCGGAACCGGCAATTCGACGTCGTCCTCCCCTGCGCGGGCGAGGCGGTCCAGGACGGCCGACAGCGGGACTGTCACGTCCGTTTCCGAAGGTGCCGCCAGCGCCATGGTGCGCAGGCCCAGGATGGTGGGCGTGGATTCGCCCAGCAGCCGGGGACGCAGCACGCACACGTACGCGGCGAGGACGGAACCTGCCGCCTGCAGCCGGATGGCGCCGTCGTCGATCGCTTTTGCCCGTGTGACGTACGTCTTCAGGTCGGCGAGATCCCTGGGGTCGGCGAAACGGAAGGACGAGGTAAGAAGATCAGACACACCAAGAACACTACCGGGTGCACGCTGATTGGACACTGCCCCGGCTGGTTGAGCGGCACCGGGGCGCCGTCTAGAGTCAAAGCATGACTGAAGCCGAAGCCGGACTCCTGGCACCTCCCAGCGGTGACCCCACCGCATCGCTGATCAAACTTCTCGACCTTGGCCAGTTGGAAGGAGCCCGGACGGACGAGGACATTTTCCTTGGACCGTCCCAGCAGCAGCCGCACCACCGGGTATTCGGCGGCCAGGTCCTGGCACAGTCACTCATCGCCTCCATCCGGACCGTGGACGACGAGCGTTTTGTCCACTCCATGCACGGCTACTTCCTGCGGCCCGGCGATGCCAACAAGCCCATCACGTTTGGTGTCCAGCGCCTCCGTGACGGCCGGTCCTTTTCCGCGCGGAGGGTCCACGCCTATCAGGACGGCGTGCCGATCCTGTCCATGATCGCGTCCTTCCAGGGGGAGGACGAAGGCATCGAGCACGAATCCACGATGCCCGCCGGTATCCCGGACCCGGAGTCCCTGCCCAGCACCGCTGACCTGCTGGGGAAGTTCGACCACCCGGTGGCCAGGCACTGGGCGTATGAGCGGCCCTTCGATATCCGGCACATCGATCCGCCGCTGTACGTTTCGGCCAAGGGCACCAAGGAAGCCCGGAACGCTGTGTGGATGAAGACGTTCGGGCCGATGCCGGACAACGCCAACCTGCACCGGGCCGCCCTGGCGTATGCGAGCGACTACACCCTGCTTGAGTCCATTTTGCGGCGGCACGGGCTGAGCTGGATCACACCGGGCATGAATGTGGCGAGCCTCGACCACGCCATGTGGTGGCACCGCCCCGCCCGGGTGGACGAATGGCTCCTCTATGTGCAGGAGTCCCCGAGCGCGCAGGGCGCACGGGGACTCGCCACCGGCAAGATCTTCAACCGGGCCGGGCAGCACGTTGCCTCCGTTGCCCAGGAGGGCATGGTCCGCGTGCCCACCGACCTGAAGAACAAGGTGGTGGGCGCCTTCCAGTCCAAGGTGTTGGAGCATCAGATCCGCAAGGCTGTGCGGGACTAGCAGGCCTAACCGGGCACGAAGGAGGCCGGCACCCTAACGGGTGCCGGCCTTCTTTGTGCCATCGCCGGTGACCGGCGGGGCGCCGGTGCTGAAATCCCTAGTCGCGGGTCAGGCGGCGGTGGGTGACGCGGTGCGGCTTGGCCGCATCCGGGCCCAGTCGCTCCACCTTGTTCTCCTCATAGGATTCGAAGTTGCCCTCGAACCAGTACCACTTGGACGGGTTCTCCTCGTCCCCTTCATAAGCCAGGATGTGCGTGGCAACCCGGTCCAGGAACCAACGGTCGTGCGAGACCACCACGGCGCAGCCGGGGAACTCAAGCAGCGCGTTCTCCAGGCTGCTGAGGGTCTCGACGTCGAGGTCGTTGGTGGGCTCGTCAAGGAGCAGGAGGTTTCCGCCCTGCTTGAGCGTCAGGGCGAGGTTCAGGCGGTTGCGCTCACCGCCGGAGAGCACGCCGGCCTTCTTCTGCTGGTCCGGGCCCTTGAAGCCGAAGGCCGCAACGTAGGCGCGGGACGGCATTTCGACGTTGCCCACCTGGATGAAGTCGAGCCCGTCGGAGACGACCTCCCACAGGGTCTTGTTGGGGTCGATGCCGCCGCGGCTCTGGTCCGCGTAGGAGATCTTGACCGAGTCGCCGATCTTCAGGTCGCCGCCGTCCAGCGGTTCCAAACCAACGATCGTCTTAAACAGCGTGGTCTTGCCGACACCGTTGGGGCCGATAACACCGACGATGCCGTTCCTGGGCAGGGTGAAGGAGAGCCCGTCGATCAGGGTCCGGTCTTCAAAGCCCTTCTGGAGGTTCTTCGCTTCCAGCACCAGGCCGCCCAGGCGGGGTCCCGGCGGGATCTGGATTTCTTCGAAGTCCAGTTTGCGGGTCCGGTCTGCTTCGGCAGCCATCTCCTCGTAGCGTGCCAGGCGGGCCTTCGACTTGGTCTGGCGGCCCTTGGCGTTGGAACGTACCCACTCGAGTTCCTCGGCAAGCCGCTTGGCCTGCTTGGCGTCCTTCTTGCCCTGGATTTCCAGGCGGGCACGCTTCTTCTCCAAGTACGTGGAGTAGTTGCCTTCGTAGGGGTACAGGTGGCCGCGGTCCACCTCGGCAATCCACTCGGCAACGTGGTCGAGGAAGTACCGGTCGTGGGTTACGGCCAGGACGGCGCCCGGGTAACTGGAGAGGTGCTGTTCGAGCCAGAGCACGCTTTCAGCGTCCAGGTGGTTGGTGGGCTCGTCAAGGAGGAGCAGGTCGGGCTTCTGCAGGAGAAGCTTGCAGAGGGCCACGCGGCGGCGTTCACCACCGGAGAGGTTGGTGACGTCCGCGTCAGCGGGCGGGCAGCGGAGCGCGTCCATGGCCTGTTCCAGCTGGGAGTCGAGGTCCCAGGCGTCGGCAGCATCGATGGCTTCCTGAAGCTTGCCCATTTCCTCGAGGAGGGTGTCGTAGTCAGCATCGGGGCTGGCCATTTCCTCGGAAATTTCGTTGAACCGCTGGATTTTGCCGTAGATCTCGCCTACGCCTTCCTGGACGTTGCCCAGGACGGTCTTTTCTTCGTTCAGCGGCGGTTCCTGCAGCAGGATCCCTACGCTGTAGCCGGGGCTGAGCCGGGCCTCTCCGTTTGAGGGGGTGTCCAGTCCGGCCATGATCTTGAGGATGGTGGACTTACCGGCACCGTTCGGGCCCACAACACCGATCTTGGCACCGGGGAAGAATGACATGCTTACGTCATCAAGAATGAGTTTTTCGCCAACGGCCTTACGGGCCTTGGTCATTGTGTAGATAAATTCCGCCATGGTTCCAAATCTAGTGGGTAGGCGGGCATAACTCACATTTAGGGCGGACTCAGGACCCTACGAAGCATTTGCCGCTGGCCAGCACCGGAAGGACCGTGACGGTGACTGTTCCTTCCCGGACCTGGCCGATGACGCAGTCGGTCCCCTGCAGCACCGCCGCCTCGATGGCATCGGCTTCAAGGCCGGTGGGAGTACGGCTTTGCGACACCTGAAGGACAGCGGGGGCAAAGCCCGCGCCGGTGAGTGCATCGGTGACCTGGGCGGTGGCGGGTTTTGGCGCCGCCGCCGCCAGCTGGGTCAGGGTGTTTGTCACGGTCTGCCTTACCGTTTCGGTGGCCGCCGCTTCCGGGTTGGCTGACGGTGCGGCTGAGGTGTCCGCGAGCGCGTCCCCGCCTTCATTGGCATTGCCCTGGGTACCGCTCTCCTGGGTACCGCTGTCCTGCGCCGCAGGGGCCGCGGTTTCCGTTGCCCGGGTTCCACTGTCTGCAGGTCCGGGCGAAGCGGTGGAACCCGGGGTGCAGCCGGCCATGACGGCGACGAGGGCTGCACCCGCGGCGAAGCGAAGCATCATGGTGCGGACCCTGATCGGTTCTGGAGGAGCAGCCGGTGAGGCACCGGCTCCATGTTTGTGCCGGTGGTCAAGGTTGTGCCGCATGCTGTCATTCTGCCACGGGTCCCGTAGCCGGTGATGCAGCCTGGGCGGACAGGGCACGGCCGGGGGTGCCGAAGCCCTGCCCGCCCAGGAACTTGAGAGGGCATTGATGACAGTTCCTACACTCCTGATTCCGCGAGCTCCCCGGTTTCCAGATCCAGTGGCACAAGGTCGCCGTTGCTGTCCTCGATGTAGGCGGCAGCAGGACCGCCGCCCAGGTCCTCGTCGCCGTCCCCGGGTTCGTCGAACGGTCCGTCGGTACCGGCACTGTGGTCGCCGGCGAGGGGGGCGTCCTGGTCAACGAGAGAGAGAAGCGGCTTGGTGGAGGATCGGATGAAGTTGGCAGTACCCCAGGTGAGGTCGTGGCCCACGGCGTCAGCATCGATGGTGTGTGAGTAATAGACCCGGCCGTCCCGTTCCCAGCTGCGGATCTTCAGCGTGCCAACCACGATGACCGGCTGTCCCTTTCTGATGCTGCAGCCCATGCTTCCCGCGAGGTGGCGGTAGCCCTGGACCAGGAACCAGTTGGTGTGGCCGTCCATCCAGGCGCCTGTTTCCTTGTCACGCCGCCGCGAGGTGGAACCAATCCGGAAAGAGGCGGTGGCCACTCCCCCTGGCGTTGTGCCGCTTTTGATCTCGGTGGCAACGAATCCCCGGATCGTGATGGTGGTGTCGCTCATCTTTACGTCCTGTCTTCAATGGTGGTGCCTTAGCAGGCAAAACCAGCATCATCCAGCTGATCACCAGGGACGAGGGCCCGGACGTCCTATGTGCACAACCGCGGTCCCGGCGTGCTTGTGGAGGAGAAGTCGGGCGTTTGGAAACCTGTGACGCGACCTGCAGCCGGGCAATGTAAACTTTTTGAGGCGCCGGGCTTCAGGCCCGGATGCACCCGCCTCAGTAGCTCAGGGGATAGAGCAGCGGCCTTCTAATCCGCCGGTCGGGGGTTCGATTCCCTCCTGGGGCACCGATGTGATGAGTCGGGACATCCTTCACGGATGAGTCGGGTCATCGGTAGCACCCCGGTCTTCGGACCGGGGTGTTTTCTTTCCTAAATTCCCAGCGCTAGGGCTGAACCAGGTATGGCGCCTCGACGAGCGAGCGGACCACGCTGCCCGCCGCGCCAAGCAGCGCTCCGGCTTGCCCCACAGCAGTGAGGGACACCTGCTCCGCGGCGATCCTGCCCGGCGCGTACTTTTCAAGGCTCGCCACGAGCGGCGCCCGCAGCCAGGGGTCGAGGACCGCAAAGTGGCCGCCCAGCACCACCGAACCGATGTCCGTCACCCTGGCGGTTGAGGCTAGAGCCATGCCCAGGTACTTTCCGGCACGATCGACGGCGAGCAGGGCACCGGGCTCCCCCGCCGTCAGGGAATCCACCAGGGCGGACATGTTTTCAGAGCGTGTCCGGCTGCCTGAGATGCCGGCTGCCGTGAAGATGGCATCCTGGCCGGCCACTGTTTCCAGGCATCCGGTTCCGCCGCAGGAACACAGGCTTCCGTCAGGGTCCACCACCACATGCCCCACTTCGCCGGCATGCCCTTCAGGCCCGGTGAACAGTTCGGCCCCGATGACCAGTCCGCCACCAACACCAACCTCGCCGGACACGAAGAGGAAACCGGAGCCACCATTGGCCTGCCGGTGCTGGAGCTCGGCCAAGGCGGCAGCGTTGGCTTCGTTGAACAGCGCAACACCCAAAGCAGTACCGGGCAGCAGCCGGGTGAGATCGAGGTCAACGCCGGTCCAGCCGAGGTTCGGGGCGAGGAGGACCTTTGACGTCGCAGCATCCACGAGCCCGGGCACAGCCAGCCCGCCCCCGAGGATCCGGACGCCGCGCTTGCCCGCCGCACTGGCCACCGTCGCTGCCAGCAGGGCAAGGGCGTCCATGACAGGGCCGCTGTCGCTGTCCCGGTTGTCGCGCTCCTGGATTTCCTGCACCAGCAGGGTACCCGAGAGGTCGATGACTCCGGCCGCGATGTAGTCGACATTGATTTCCATGCCCATCACGGCGCGGTCCGGATTTAGCTGCAGACCCACACCCGGCCGCCCGCGCTCCCCCTGCGGGTTCAGCCCTATTTCGCGGACAAGCCCGGCTTCCAGGAGCTCCAGGACCAGGCTCGAAACCGACGCCTTGGTCAGGCCCGTGGCCGAGGCAACCTGGGCGCGGGTGAGATGGGTATCAGCGGAGGCCTGGGCGATCCTTCCCAGAACGAGTGCAAGGTTGCTCCGGCGAACATCACCCATGCTGCCGGGCACGGCGGACTCGGTAAGGACTGCGGCCGGCACCGGCATCACCATCAGGACGCTCCTTGAAAAAAATTTTGCCGGCGGGAGGCCGGGGCTGTTGACCCCAGCCTACGTCCCCGCATATAGTTCAGGCAATAAACTAATAGCCGCACCAAGGCGGCACTGACTGCAAGGACGCATCATGACTCTCTCCCCCACTCCCGCGGACAAGTTCACCTTCGGCCTGTGGACCGTAGGCTGGACCGGCGCGGACCCCTTCGGTGTTGCCACCCGCGCCGCCCTCGACCCGGTCGAAGCGGTCCACCGCCTGGCCGAACTCGGTGCCTACGGTATTACCTTCCACGACAACGACCTGGTTCCCTTCGACGCCACCGTCTCAGAGCGTGAGCTGATCCTGAAGAACTTCCGGACCGCGCTGGCCGAGACCGGGCTGAAGGTTCCGATGGTGACCACCAACCTGTTCAGCCACCCGGTGTTCAAGGACGGCGGGTTCACCTCCAACGACCGCTCCATCCGCCGCTTTGCCCTCTCCAAGGTCCTGCGCAACATTGACCTCGCCGCCGAGTTCGGGGCTGAAACCTTCGTTATGTGGGGCGGACGCGAGGGCAGCGAATACGACGGTTCGAAAGACCTCTCGGCCGCCCTGGACCGGATGCGCGAGGGCGTGGATACCGCCGCGGCCTACATCAAGGACAAGGGCTACAACCTGCGGATCGCGCTTGAGCCCAAGCCCAACGAGCCCCGCGGTGACATCTTCCTGCCTACCGTCGGGCACGGCCTGGCGTTCATTGCCCAGCTCGAACACGGCGACATCGTGGGCCTGAACCCGGAAACCGGGCACGAGCAGATGGCCGGCCTGAACTTCACGCACGGCATCGCCCAGGCGCTGTGGGCCGGCAAGCTCTTCCACATCGACCTCAACGGCCAGCGCGGCATCAAATACGACCAGGACCTCGTCTTCGGCCACGGCGACCTCACCAGCGCCTTCTTCACGGTGGACCTGCTCGAAAACGGCTTCCCCAACGGCGGCCCCCGCTATGAAGGCCCCCGCCACTTCGACTACAAGCCCTCCCGCACGGACGGCTACGACGGCGTCTGGGAATCAGCAAAAGCCAACATGGCCATGTACCTGCTGCTGAAGGAACGCGCCACCGCATTCCGTGCCGACCCCCAGGTCCAGGAAGCCCTCGCGGCCTCCGGCGTCTTCGAACTCGGCCAGCCCACCCTGGCAGCCGGTGAGACCGCCGCCGATCTGGTCGCCGACGCCGCCTCCTTCGAGGACTTCGACGCCGACAAAGCCGCGGAGCGTTCCTTCGCGTTCGTCCGGCTGAACCAGCTCGCCATCGAACACCTCCTCAACGCCCGCTAAGCCATGGCCCTCGTAGCAGGCATCGACAGCTCCACCCAGTCCTGCAAGGTGGTGATCCGCGACGCGGACACCGGAGCGCTCGTCCGGCACGGCCGCGCCGCCCACCCCGAGGGCAGCGAGGTCCACCCCGACCACTGGTGGACCGCACTGCAGGAAGCCATCAGGCAGGCCGGCGGGCTGGAGGATGTGGCCGCGGTCTCCGTCGGGGGCCAGCAGCACGGCATGGTGTGCCTGGATGAAACCGGCAATGTCGTCCGGCCCGCCCTGCTCTGGAACGACACCCGGAGTGCCGGCGCCGCCGCGGACCTGATCAAGACGGCCGGTGACGGTGACGCCGCTGCCGGTGCACACTACTGGGCCGGTGCAACCGGCACCGTCCCGGTAGCGTCACTGACCATCACCAAGCTGCACTGGCTCGCCCAGAATGAGCCGGAGAATGCGGCGAAGGTGGCTGCCGTCTGCCTCCCCCATGACTGGCTCACCTGGCGGCTGATGGGCTTCGGCCCGGGAAGCGGCGCGGCCGGCCTGAAGGCACTGGTCACGGACCGCTCGGACGCTTCGGGC
The DNA here is from genome assembly GCF_003367205.1 of Arthrobacter sp. RT-1. Taxonomy (NCBI): domain Bacteria; kingdom Bacillati; phylum Actinomycetota; class Actinomycetes; order Micrococcales; family Micrococcaceae; genus Arthrobacter; species Arthrobacter sp. RT-1. The sequence goes on along the minus strand of NZ_QRGQ01000024.1, from coordinate 233,450 downwards.
ACGGGCTACTACTCAAGCGCGGATGGACAGTACCTCCCGGAGGTCCTGTCCGCGTCGCTGGGCCACGTGCCGTTGCTGCCGAAGGTGCTTGGCCCGCTGGAACCGGCGGGCAGGACCCCCCAGGGCTGCCTGATTGCCGCAGGCGCCGGCGACAACGCGGCCGCCGCATTAGGAGCGGGCGCCGGGCTGGGCGACGTTGTGATGTCGTTGGGCACGTCCGGCACGGTTTTTGCCGTGTCGGACATCCCGGCAGCCGATCCCTCAGGGCTGGTAGCGGGCTTCGCCGATGCCGCCGGCCACTACCTGCCCCTCGTATGCACCCTCAATGCAACCCGGGTTTTTGATGCCACCGCAGCGCTGCTGGGCGTGGACCTGCGGGAGTTCAATGATCTTGCACTCTCCTCGGGACCCGGCGCGGGGGGCCTGACCCTGGTGCCCTACTTTGACGGCGAGCGGACCCCCAATCTGCCCGACGCCACCGGTTCCCTGCACGGCATCACCCGCACCAGCTACACGCCCGCCAACCTGGCCCGGGCCGCCGTCGAGGGCGTTGTCTGCTCGCTGGCGGACGGCCTGGCGGCACTCCAGGACCAGGGGGTGGTGGCCCGGCGGGTCATCCTGGTGGGCGGCGGCGCACAGTCTCCCGCGGTTCAGGATGCGGCCGTCCGGCTCCTCGGCGTCGCCGTCACCGTCCCGAAGCCGGGCGAATACGTTGCCGACGGCGCTGCCCGCCAGGCCGCCGCAGCGCTCACCGGGCAGTTCCCCTCCTGGGGGCTGGACGCCGTCGACCTTCCTGCAGGAAAGGACGACGGCGGGGTCCTGGCCCGGTACCGGCACTGGGCTGCCCTGCACGGGCAGTGAGGCCGTAAAGAAGAACAGACCCGGACCGCTGAGCGGTCCGGGTCTGTTCTTATGTGGGGCGCAGGCTCCTGCCGTGACGTAGCAGGAGCCCGCGGTCTGGACAGGACATCCAGAGCGTGTCAGGCGTACGGGAGGACCAACTCCGCGTAACGCTCCTTCACTGTGGCCAGGACGGTGTTGCCGTCCGTGTCCCAGATGTCCTGATTGAAAATTTCCACTTCGATGTCACCGGTGTAACCGGCATCCCGGACCCAGGTACCGATCGTGGCGAAGTCCACCACGCCGTCGCCCATGTACCCGCGGGAGAGCAGCGGATCCGCGGCGATGGGCATGTTGAAGTCGCAGACCTGGTAGGAGGCGATCCGGTTTTCCCGTCCGGCCCGTTCAATCTGTGCCTTCAGTTCCGGGTCCCACCAGACGTGGAAGGTATCGACGGCGACGCCCACTGTCGACGCATCGAACGGTGCTGCGAGGTCCAATGCCTGGCCCAGGGTCGAGATCAGGGCGCGGTCCGCGGCATACATCGGGTGCAGCGGTTCCAGCACCAGCCGGACGCCGTTTTCCCGGGCGAACGGTACGAGGTCCGCAAGGCGGTCAGCCACGCGCCGGCGCGCCGCCACCACGTCCTTGTCGCCCGGCGCCAACCCGCCTACCACCAGGAAAAGTTCCCGGGTGTCCAGTGCTACGGCCTCAAGGATCGCCGCGCGGTTGTCAGCGAGCGCCGCGGCCTGTCCCTCGGCGTCAGCTGCCGTGAGGAAGCCGCCCCGGCAGAGGGAGGAGACACGCAGGCCTGCGTCCTTGATCAGCCGTGCAGCCTTGTCCAGTCCGGCTTCCTCCACGCGGTCCCGCCAGGGGCCGATGGCGGGGATGCCCGCCTTGACGCAGCCCTCGACAACCTGGGCAAGTGTCCACTTCTTGGTGGTGGCGCTGTTGATGGACAGCCGGGAGAAGTCGCTCATACTCCCACTCCGTTGATGCGCAGGTAGTCGGACATCCGAAAGGCAGCCAGGGCGGGGTCCTTGAGCAGGCCGGCCTGGTCCGCCAGTTCGAACGTCTTGGCGAGGTGGCAGACGGAGCGGCCGGAGTGCAGGCCGCCCACCATCTGGAAGCCGGGCTGCTTGCCGTTCAGCCAGGACATGAAGGCGATGCCGGTCTTGTAGTAGAACGTGGGGGCGCTGAAGATGTGCTTGCCCAGTTCGCGGGTGGAATCGAGGATTTCACGCGCCTTGACGGCGTTGCCTGCATCGTAGTTCTGCAGGGCCACCGAGGCGGCCGGGTAGATCGCCGCGAAGATGCCCAGCAGGGCGTCAGAGTGGTGGCTGCCGTCGCCGTCGATAAGCTCCGGGTAGTTGAAGTCATCGCCGGTGTAGAGGCGCACGCCTTCAGGCAGCGCCGCGCGCAGGGCCACCTCGTGGCTGGCATCGAGCAGCGAGACCTTGACGCCGTCAACCTTCTCCGCGTTGTCCCTGATGAGGCCAAGGAACGTTTCGGTGGCGGCGGCGACATCGTCCGAGCCCCAGTAGCCCGCCAGGGCGGGGTCGAACATGGTGCCAAGCCAGTGCAGGATGACCGGCTGGTCCACTTCCTGCAGCAGGGTGGAGTACACCTTCAGGTAGTCCTCGGGGCCGCTGGCGACCTTTGCCAGGGCACGCGATGCCATCAGGATGACCTTGGGTCCGGCTTCGCTGATCACGGCGATCTGCTCCCGGTAGGCCTCAAGGACCGCCTTCAGGCCGGCTTCGCCAGTGGGAAGGGAGAGGATGTCCAGCTGGTCCGTGCCGGCACCGCAGGAGACAAGGTCACGGACGGTCTTGCCCGCCGTGGCCGCGTTCCCGGCGGACACCACCGAGGCAGCTTCCACGCCGGTCCGCTTGATGAGCTGCTGGGTGGCTGCCCAGTCCAGGCCCATGCCGCGCTGCGCGGTGTCCATCGCGTCGGCCACGCCGAGCCCGTAGGACCACAGCTCGTGGCGGTAGGCCATGGTGGCCTCCCAGTCGAGCCGGGCCGGGGCCCCGGGGGTGTTGTCGGCCAGGACTTCGGGGATGACGTGCGCGGCGGCGTAAGCGCGCCGGGCAGTCAGCGGGGCGGTGGGGCGGGCCCACGTGGTGGCGCCCTGGAGGCGGTACTCGCGGGTGCCGCCGTCGTGGGAAGGAAGGATGAGCGAGGTCATTAGAGGGTGATCTCCGGGATGTCGATGGTGCGGCGTTCGTCGTTGGACTGCAGGCCCAGTTCGGCAAGCTGGACGCCGCGGGCGGCGGACAGCAGTCCGAAGCGGTGTTCCCGGCCGGCGACGACGTCGCGGAGGAATTCTTCCCACTGCAGCTTGAAGCCGTTGTCCAGTTCTGCGTTGGCGGGCACTTCCTGCCACTGGTCGCGGAAGGATTCGGTCACCGGAAGGTCCGGGTTCCAGACCGGCTTGGGGGTGTGGGCGCGCTGCTGGGCGACGCACTTGTTCAGGCCGGCGACGGCGGAGCCGTGCGTGCCGTCCACCTGGAATTCCACGAGTTCGTCGCGGTAGACGCGGACGGCCCAGGAGGAGTTGATCTGGCCGATGACGTCGTCGCCGGCGGGGGTTTCGAGTTCGAAGATGCCGTAGGAGGCGTCGTCTGCCGTGGCCTTGTACTCCTTGCCGGCCTCGTCCCAGCGGGCGGGGATGTGGGTGGCGGTTTTGGCGTTGACGCTCTTGACCTTGCCGATAATGCCTTCGAGGACGTAGTTCCAGTGGCAGAACATGTCCGTGGTCATTCCGCCGCCGTCTTCCTTGCGGTAGTTCCAGGACGGGCGCTGGGCGGCCTGGATGTCGCCTTCAAAGACCCAGTAGCCGAATTCGCCGCGGATGGAGAGGATGCGGCCGAAGAAGCCTTCGTCCACCAGGCGGCGGAGCTTGACCAGGCCGGGGAGGTAGAGCTTGTCGTGGACGACGCCCGCGGTAACGCCGGCTTCCTTGCCGATGCGTGCCAGCTCGATGGCTTCCTCGAGGGTTTCAGCCGTGGGCTTCTCGGTGAAGATGTGCTTGCCGGCCAGCATGGCCTTCTTCAGAGTGGCAGCGCGGAGGCTGGTCATGGAGGCGTCGAAGATGACATCCACGGTGGGGTCGTTGATCACGGATTCAAGGTCCGTGGTCCATTCGGCAACCTTGTGCTTTTCGGCGAGTTCGCGGATCTTGGCCTCGTTGCGGCCCACCAGGATCGGTTCGACCTGGACCTTGGTGCCGTCTTCCAGGGTGAAGCCGCCGGCGTCGCGGATGGGAAGGATGGAGCGCAGCAGGTGCTGGCGGTAACCCATCCGGCCGGTGATGCCGTTCATGGCGATGCGGATCGTCTTTGTTTCGAAGCCCATGTGTCCTCCACGGTGAGTGAGCAGTTTTACTCAAGCTGGATTGGGAAAGCGCATTCCCACTGCATCCATCATGCACCGCAAGAACTTAGTTGGCAAGCGCTTTCCGAAAGGAACTTTCAACTGCCATAATGTGGTAACCGCTTTATTGGCTTATCGACGCCCAGGAGTTGCTGTGGCTGCAAGTACCCTCACCGAGGTGGCCCGACTGGCCGGGGTATCCCCCGCCACGGCGTCCCGTGTCCTGAACGGCTCTGCGCGCAAGCCTGGAAAGGACATCGCGGACCGTGTCCGGCAGGCCGCCGATTCGCTTGGTTACATTCCCAACGCGCAGGCCCAGGGGCTGGCCAAATCAAGTTCCGGCCTCATTGGGCTGATCGTCCATGACATCGCGGACCCCTACTTCGCCGCCATCGCCCGCGGAGTGCAGGACGCGGCCAGGGAGCAGCGCAAGATGGTCCTGCTCGCCACTACCGGCGGCGCGCCGGCAGAAGAGAAGGAAGCCGTGGCAGCCTTTGCCGCGCGCCGCGCCGACTCCATCGTGATCGCCGGGTCCCGGTCGTCGCGGACCGAGGACCGGGACGACAATGCCGAACTGGCTGCGGAGCTCGACAGGTACTGCCGCAACGGAGGGCGGGTGGCCGTGGTCGGTCATCCCGTGGTGGGCGCTTCGGCACTCGAGGGCTACCATGTCATCGCCGTTCCCAACGAGGAACTGGCACGTGCCCTGGCAACCGAACTGGCCGCCGGCTGGGACGGCGACTTCGTGGTCATCGGGGGTCCCGAAGGACTCTTTACCTCGGACGACCGGATCCGGGGCTTCCAGGAGGGGCTCGCGAAGGCGGGACGGGCACCGGCGGAAATCCTGCGCAGTTCCTTCAACCGTGCCGGTGGCTACGAGGCGGGCCTCACGCTGGCGGCCCGGATCAAGGGCGGCCGTGACACCGATGAAGCCACCGGCCCCAGGCTCTGCATCTTTGCTGTCAACGACGTGATGGCCATCGGTGCCGCCGCCGCGCTGCGCGCCGAGGGGCTGCGGATTCCCCGGGATGCCACCATTGCCGGTTTTGACGACATCGAGACCCTGCGCGACTTCCGCCCCGCACTCTCCACCGTCCGCCTGCCGCTGGAGGAGATAGGACGGCTCGCCACCCGGGCCACCGCACCGGGGGCGGACGGCGGGGATGACCACGACGCCGGCCTGCCGCAGCAGATCACCGGCGAGGTCACGCTCCGCCGCAGCACAGAAGTGGCAGCCTGACCGTGGCTGCCACCCTGACGGCGGTCCCGGCACATTCCGACGCCGGCGGCGCCCGGCCCGCGGTCCTGGTGCTTCCCGGCGGCGGCTACGCCAGGCAGGCCGGCCACGAGGCGGAGCCGGTAGCCGAGTGGCTTGCGGGGCTGGGTATCCACGCCTTCGTGCTCAGGTACCGTGTGGCGCCGGACCGGCACCCGGCACCCCTGGAGGATGCCAAGGAAGCCATGCTGCACATCCGCAGCGGCGCACACGGCCTCGCGACAGACCCCGAACGCGTGGGCGTGCTGGGATTTTCAGCCGGCGGGCACCTCGCCGCTACCCTTTCCACAGCCGCCGTTACCGGCAGCCCGCGCCTGGACGTCCCTGAAGCCGTCCCGGACCTTTCGGTGCTGTGCTACCCCGTGGTGTCCTGCACTGAGGACGTCCACCAGGGATCGGTGGACAACCTCCTGGGCCAGGCGCCGTCGTCGGACATCCTGGCTGCCCTGTCCGCAGACCTGCAGGTCACCGCGGAGACGCCGCCGGCGTTCCTCTGGCACACCGCGGACGACGCCGCCGTCCCCGTCAGCCACAGCCTGCGCTATGCCGGTGCCCTGCTCGGCGCCGGGGTGCCGGCCGAACTGCACGTTTTCCCGGAGGGCCGCCACGGCCTGGGCCTGGCGGCCGGAGAGCCAGGGGCGGAGCAGTGGCCTGCCCTTTGCGCCGACTGGCTTGCGCGTGCCGGCTGGACGTTCCCCGCCGCTTCCGTTCAGCAGGCGCGTGTGGCAGCAGGCGCGAAGTAGCACGGAGCCCGGGAGCGTTGCCCCTTTAGAGTTGCCCCATGAGCAATCCCGGCCCGGTTAACCGGCAAGTCCTCGACGCCGTCCGGGCAGCGCTGCGGGAACGGGGGGACCCCGCCCGTGCTGCCGGCGCGCAGGCTTACATGAAGTCCACCCTGCCCTCGCTGGGTGTGCGGGTACCTGAAGTACGCCGGATCGCCGCGTCGGCCGCTTCCGCGGCGCCGTTTGAGTCGGGAGACCAGCTCCGTGCCACGGTACTGGAGCTGTGGCGGACCTCCACCGTCCGGGAGGAACGGTACGCGGCGATCGACCTGACGGGCAGCCGGCTGGTGGCCAGGGACCTGTACATGCTGCCGGTGTATGAGGAGATTATCCGCAGCGGGGCCTGGTGGGACTTCGCCGATGGGGTGTCGGGCCGCCTGTGCAACCTGCTGCAGGCCCACCGCCCCGAGATGACCGACGTACTTCTTGGCTGGAGCACCGATGCCGACTTCTGGGTCAGGCGCGCGTCCATTACCGCGCAACTGAAGGCGAAGGGCAGCACCGACACCGCACTCCTGGCACGCGTGGTTGAGGCCAACCTGGCGGACCCGGAGTTTTTCGTCCGGAAGGCGATCGGCTGGGCCCTGCGGGAATACGCCAAGACCAACCCTGGGTGGGTGGCCGCCTTCGTTGCCGGCCATGCGTCCGCCATCAGCCCGCTCTCCCGCCGGGAGGCGCTGCGGCGGATCAACGGGAAGGAAGGTTAGATGACGGGACGTTCGACGACGTTTTCGTTCACCTTCCGGAACAGGCTCCTGGTCCCCGGGTCCCAGAACACCAGGTACAGGCCGAACAGCAGGCCGGTGAGGGCCGCCGCAACCCGGGCCATCGCCAGCGCAAAACCGAGATCCTCGGTCTGGAGGTAGGGAAAGACTTCCAGCTGGTCGGAAATGGCGTAGATCATGAAGAACGAAACCACGAAGTAGAGTGCCTTGACCTGCCAGTCGTTCCGGATGCCGGTGACGGCAAACAGGGGGATCAGCCACACCACGTACCAGGACTGGATCATCGGAGCCAGCAGGACCACCGCGGCAAACCCAAGCGTCAGGCGCCGCATCAGCCGGTCATAGTCCCCCCGGAATATCTGCGACGCGACCACGCCCACGGCCAGCAGCTTGCCGGCATCGAACACCACGTCAGCCAGGACCGCTCCGTCCAGGCCGAACGAATTGGCCAGCGAGGCAACCACCATGCCGATCAGGCCCACGGGCGCATACCAGATGGAGATGCTTCCCGGGGCGGACAGGCCGTTGATCCAGCCAAAGCCGAAGCCGTTGACCAGGCTCATCAGGGCAAGGATGCCCAGGCTCAGCCCGGCTGTCATCGCCCAGAAGACGAACTTCCGTGCCCAGCCAGCGTCACGTCCCGCCCACAGCAGCCCGATGAAGGGCAGGAAGACGATGGTGATGGGTTTGACGGCAATGGAAAGGGTCACCAGGACCACGCCCCGGATCACGCGCCGGGTGGCCGAGTAGTACAGTCCGGCCAGCGCCAGGCCGATCATCAGCGCGTCGTTGTGGACACTGGCGATGAAGTTCGTCAGGAAGAGCGGGTTCGCCACGGTGAGCCAGAGGGCGCGGTGCGGGTTGACGCCATGCAGTTCAGCCAGCTTGGGGACGTAGATGACGCAAAGGACAATACCTGCCAGCGCCACCAGCCGGAACAGCATCACGCTCGCTTCCGGCTGGACATTGGTAACCCATACGACGAACTGTTCGATCCACAGGAACAGCTGGCCGTACGGAACGGGCGCCTCCGTCCACATCTTGTCCGCACCAAGCTGGAAGTAGTTGGACAGGGCCGAGATGCCGTTTTCGTAGGGGTTGAAGCCTTCCACCATGAGGCGGCCCTGGCCTATGTACGCGTAGACGTCGCGGCTGAAGAGCGGGACGCTGAACATCATGGGCAGGCCCCAGGCCACCACGGCCATCAGGGTGGCATTGCGCGCCTGATCCCCCCAGACCCGCACTTTTTGACCCAGCCGCAGCCAGGCCCGGACCAGGAGCATGCCGCCCACGGCCAGGAGGACGATTGAGAGGGCGACACCCGCCGCTTCGGCGCGCATCCAAATGAACAGGGGCATCCGGCGAAGTTCCGAGACGGGGGCAAGCCAGCCCACCCCCAGCGAGCCGATGAGCATGAACACGGAGCCCACAAAACCGGCGATCAGCGGCGAGCGGGGATTGTCCACCTCTGCACCGCCTGCTGCGGCAGTGGCGGCGGCCGCCAACTCCCCCGTCGCGGGCACAGGCGCCGTCATCTCAGGATCGTCCAATCTTCTTGCGTTTGCGCGGCTTCTGCCCGGCGGGCCGCACAGCCGGCCGGGGCGCGTTTCCTCAGCGGCAGGGCGACCCGCCGCGTACCCGAAATCCTAGCACCGGCCGGTTGCCCGGAGGTGTAACGGTAGGCTGGTCCGGTGCCTATATCTAACGAACGAATCGTCTGGATCGACTGCGAAATGACCGGCCTGGACATCAAGAACGACGCCCTGATCGAGGTGGCAGCCCTGGTCACGGACTCCGAACTGAACATCCTCGGCGACGGCGTGGACGTGGTCATCAAACCCGACGATGCCGCCGTGGCCCAGATGAACGATTTCGTCCGGGACATGCACACCAAGTCGGGCCTCCTGAAGGAACTTCCCGCCGGCAAAACCATGGCCGAGGCAGAGGCAGCAGTCATGGAGTACATCGCCGAGTGGGTGCCCGACCCGCGGAAGGCCCCGCTGGGCGGCAATTCGGTGGGCACGGACCGGGTCTTCCTGTCCAGGGACATGCCTGCCGTGGTGGAGCACCTGCACTACCGGGTCATTGACGTCAGCACCATCAAGGAGCTCTCCCGCCGCTGGTACGCCCGGGCCTACTTCCAGTCCCCGGCGAAAAAGGGCGGCCACCGGGCGCTCGGGGACATCAAGGACTCCATCGACGAACTCCGCTACTACCGGGAAGCGGTTTTTGTGCCGTCCCCCGGACCGGACAGCGCCACCGCCCAGAAAATTGCCCGCCGCATCACTTCGGGCGGAAATGCAGAGCTGGCGGAAACGTAATCTGCGCCACGTTTCCAGGATTTTTTGCTGAAAAGGCTAAAAGTGGACAAAGCACTCCCGAAGAGCAGGTAAGCTATTTGAGTTGCCTTTCCAGAGGGCCGGTTAGCCGGTAATCTGCAGGGCGCATGGTGGGCTTAGCTCAGTTGGCAGAGCGCCTGGTTGTGGTCCAGGAGGTCGCGGGTTCAACCCCCGTAGCTCACCCTCACAGGATGGTATTGCAGCCGTCCAGCAAGGAGGCCGCACCGGATATCCGGTGCGGCCTCCTTTGTTTTGTCCTATTGCTTCCGCACGAGATACCGCCGAAGGACCGCTGACATGACCGTTCTGCCGATCACCATCTGGGGGGAACCCGTACTGCACCGCCGGGCTTCCGAAGTGGAAGTGTTCGACGACGAACTGCGCACCCTGATTGCCGACATGTTCGAAACCAACGACGCCGCCAACGGCGTGGGCCTTGCCGCCCCACAGATCGGGGTGGGCAAGAGGATCTTCGTGTACAAGTACGCCAACGACGACGACGCACCCCCCACAGGCGTGCTGGTCAACCCTGTCCTGACACTCTCCAAGATCTCCGGTGCGGTTCCTGATCCGGACGAAGAAGAAGAGGGATGCCTGTCTTTTCCCGGGGAAGTGTATCCCCTGAAACGCGCCGAATGGGCGCGGGTGGAAGGCTTTGACGGGTTCGGGCAGCCGGTGAAGTTCGAGGCCACGGGCTGGTTCGCCCGGGTCATCCAGCACGAGTTCGACCACCTTGACGGCAAGCTGTACGTCAACCGGCTGATGGACCGCTACGCCCGCAAGGCGATGAAGCAGGCCAAGAAGAACGGCTGGGGCGTGCCGGGGCTGACCTGGATGCCCGGGGTGGATCCGGACCCCTTCGGGCACTGACTGCTGCGGCCGGCGCCGGTCAGTCCGCCGTGATGGTCTGCTGGCCGCGGCAGGATCCCAGCACCCGCTTCATGGCATCCTTTTCCGCCTCTGTTACCCACAGGCTGTAGGCGGCCTTGACGGAAATCTGGCGCGCGACGTAGTGGCACCTGATTGACTTGTTCTTTGGAAGCCAGGTGGCGGCGTCGCCGGCGCCTTTTTGCTGGTTGGCGGGCCCATCGGCCGCGACCAGGTTCAGGGGATCGTTGGCGAGGCTTTGGCGCTGGCCGGGAGTAAGACGCTGGGCGCCCTTCTGCCAGGCGTCGGCAAGGGCCACGACGTGGTCGATCTGCACTGCCCGGCTGCTTTCGGAGCCGCGGCGGAAGTCGACAAACCGGGCCGTGTAGGGCTCGTGGAAACGTCCGGCCGCCACACTGCAGGAGGAATCCTTCGCGAAGATAACGTCGGCCAGGTCGCGGCGCAGGATGTCGTTGCGGGTATCACAGCCGTTCCGGTCAACGTCCAGCCAGGCTTGGCCAAAAGCCTCCCGGTCATAGTTGTCCTTGCCCGCACGTCCCTTAACGGCGAGGCCCTCCAGCGCGTCCAGGGCGTGGCCTTCCGGGATCCGGTTGACAGGCACCACGGGCTTCATCCAGGCAGGATCGAAGACGGGCGCCTCGGCGGGACCGGCCACGGCCGGTTCTGCAACCGCAAACTGGCCGGCCGTGAAGAACCAGAACAGGCCCGCCACCGTGGAAACGGCGGCAAGTGCCAGCAGCATCCACGCCTGGCGCGAACGGCGGCGGGCCTGCCGGTAGGCGGACCAGCTCACGGTCACGGGGCTCCTGCCCCTGGGTCAACATCACGCACCACAAGAGCCTAGGACAACTGCACGGCCGCCCCCTGTTTTCCACAGTGTGGAGGGGAGGTGGGGGTTCAGCCGGGGGCAGTCACTGCTCCCGCATCACTCTTCGGAGGTCTTCCTCCGCTATTGCCAGGAGTCCTTCAAGCTGGCGGACGCGGTCCTCGCCTACGTCTCCCGCCGCGTGTCCGGCGCGGGCGCCCTCAAGCAACCGGATGGCTTCCTTGTGGTTGGCTTTGGCGACGTCGAGGGCGTGCTCAAGGGTGGTCTCGTGCTGGAGCGTCGATTCTTTATCCATGGCACAAGTGTGGTCCCGTTTCCCGGCTGATTCCAGAGAACCAGCCGGGAAATGTGGGACCGGGGCGGGACTAGACGGCGATTGCCGCCAGGGCCGCCGCGGTTTCCTTCGCGGGGAACGACGGCGGGTTGACGCCTGCCATCTCTTCCATAACGCGGACAACCTGGCAGCTGTAGCCGAATTCGTTGTCGTACCAGACGTAGAGGACCAGGTTCTTGTCCGTGGACACCGTGGCGAGGCCGTCCACGATGCCGGCACGGCGGGAACCGACGAAGTCTGTGGAAACCACTTCGGGCGAGTCGATGTAGTCGATCTGCTTGCGCAGGTCCGAGTGCAGCGACATCTCGCGCAGGTAGTTGTTGACCTCGTCCTTGGTGGTTCCGTTTTCCAGGGTCAGGTTCAGGATGGCCAGCGAAACATCCGGGGTGGGGACGCGGATGGAGCTGCCGGTGAGCTTGCCGAGCAGCTCGGGCAGCGCCTTGGCCACGGCCTTGGCGGCACCGGTTTCGGTGATCACCATGTTCAGCGCGGCGGAGCGGCCGCGGCGGTCGCCCTTGTGGAAGTTGTCGATCAGGTTCTGGTCGTTGGTGAACGAGTGGACGGTCTCCACGTGGCCGTGGATCACGCCGAACTTGTCATTGATGGCCTTCAGCACGGGGGTGATGGCGTTGGTGGTGCAGGACGCCGCGGACACGATCTGGTCGGTGTCCTCAATGGTGCGGTGGTTGATGCCGTGGACGATGTTCTTCAGCTCGCCCTTGCCCGGAGCGGTCAGCAGGACCCGTGCAACACCTTTGCTCTGCAGGTGCTGGGACAGGCCTTCGGCGTCGCGCCAGCGGCCGGTGTTGTCCACCACGAGGGCGTTGTTGATGCCATAGACGGTGTAGTCGATGGTGGCGGGGTCGTTCGAGTAGATGACCTGCACCTGGACACCGTTGGCGGTGATGGTGTTGGCTTCCTCGTCGATGCGGATGGTGCCTTCGAACGAGCCGTGGACTGAGTCGCGGCGCAGGAGGCTGGCGCGCTTTGAAAGGTCGTTGTCCGACCCGCGGCGGACAACGATGGCGCGCAGGCGCAGGCCGTGGCCGCCACCGGCCTTTTCGATGAGGAGGCGGGCCAGGAGCCGGCCGATCCGACCGAAGCCGTACAGCACCACATCGGTGCTGGTGCGGTCGTCGCCGCCGCGCTTGCCCACGATGTCGGCGAGCTCGGCACGCAGGAATTCCTCCAGTGTGAGGCCGTCGCCCTCTTCCTTGAACTTCTGGTTCAGCCGGGCGATGTCGATCGCGGCGGCCCCCAGTTCCAGCTGCGCCAGGGTGTTCAGCAGCGGGGCGGTCTCCTCCAGGAGCAGTTCGTCCTTGCTCATCCGGCGCGCAAAGCGGTGCGCCTTGAGGATGTTCATGGTGGACTTGTTGATCAGGCTCCGGCCATGGATGCTGGTCACCACGTTGTTCTCGCGGTACAGCCGGCCGATCACCGGAATCATGGCCTCGGCGAGGGCCTCCCGGCCCATCCACGTATCAAGACAAGAATCTGACGTCTGGCTCACAGAAATACCTTCCTCGGTTCAGCCGCATACGTCTTCGTACGCGAATGTCGGCCACCTGATGATGTCCAGGGGCACCCACGCCTGCAGGGTTCGGCCCCCAGGCGCGTGGATCGTGTGCAAAGAAAAACCGCCGGCTGCGAACGCAACTTTCGGCGGTAGAACCCCTACGTCCGGTATCCATTCTAAGTTGGCTGACTGCCATGAACAGGCACGGGCCGCGTGAAATCACTCACACGTGCGTCAGTTGTGGAGGGCTGAGTAGAAATTGAGGCTTGAGGAAAACACCACCCAGGAGAAGTACGGCAGCACCAGCAGGCCCGCCGGTGCGCTGACCGGGCCGAACCGCAGGATCAGGAACACCAGGGACAACGCCAGTCCGCTGATCACCGCCAGGGCCCCCCACAACGCAGCCGTACCGAAAATGGGAAACAGGCCAAAAAACGTCAACGGCCACCCTGCGTTGAGCACCAGTTGGACCACATAGCCGGCCAAGGTGCCGCCGTGCAGCGCCCCCTTCCGCCAGACCAGCCAGGCGGCGACGGCAACACCGGCATAAAGCATCATCCACATGCATCGGAACATCCATCCCGGCGGCATCCACGGCGCCTTGACCGAGCCGGCGAACCAGCCGTTCGAGTTCAGGATGATGGGGATCGAGGCAAGGGCCCAGGCGGCGAGCGACAGGGCCAGGAAGCCCAGCAGGGCCAGTGCCTGCCGGCCGCGGCCGGGAGCCAGCACAGGCGGAGTGCCCGAGGGCGGTTGCGGATCATTATTTGCGGGCACGGTTCAGGATCCCCAACAGAGCTTCCAAGGTCAAACGTCTTATATGGATGGGACAGCCGATACGCCGGGTTCTGTGCCTCCCCTTCCGTTGCCGGAAAGGGAGCGACGGCCATCCATCTACGAGTACCGTTGCCGGCACCCTCCAGCGGCCTACCCGGACACTCGGGCGGGCAGCCCTCAAACGTGTCCTGTCTGGCCTTGCTCCGGGTGGGGTTTACCTAGCCTTCCCGGTCACCCGGGAAGCTGGTGGTCTCTTACACCACCGTTTCACCCTTACCTGCTTCGTGCCGCTTTCAAACCGGCGCGACCCAGGCGGTCTGTTCTCTGTGGCACTTGCCTGCGGGTTACCCCGAGTGGGCGTTACCCACCACCCTGCCCTGCGGAGCCCGGACGTTCCTCGAGCCACTTGCGTGACGCGCGGCCGCCTGGCTGTCCCATCCGTCTCCAGTCTACCGGCGCGGGCCCACCATCATGGCGCCGGTAGTATCGGACGGTGCTGATTCTGCTTCCCCCCTCCGAAGGCAAGACACCCGCGGTCCGTGGTTCGGCCGTCGACTGGCATTCTTTGGGCTTTCCGGAACTCAACCCGTACCGGGCAAAAGTCCTGGAATCACTGGGCACGGTCAGCGCCCACGAGGACGCACTCGCGCTGCTGGGCGTGGGCACGTCGCTGCGGGACGACGTCGAGCGCAACACCCGGCTCCACGCGGAGCCGGCGGCTCCGGCGCACCGGATCTATTCCGGCGTCCTCTATGACGCGCTGGGCTACCAGAGCCTCACCCCTGCCCAGCGCCGGAAGGCGGAGGAATCCGTGCTGGTGATATCGGCACTCTGGGGCGCCATCCGCTTTGGCGACAGCGTGCCCGCCTACCGCCTGTCGATGGGAACGGCACTGCCCGACGTCGGACGTCTCGCCCCGTTCTGGAAGCCGCTCCTGGCAGAGGCCCTTGGCGCAGTAGCTGAGGGGCACCTGCTGGTGGACTGCCGGTCCAGCACCTATGCCGCCGCGTGGGCCCCGCCGTCGGGCCGGACCGTCGCTGTCAATGTGTTCACGGAAACCGGCGGGGTGCGCAAGGTGGTCAGCCACTTCGCCAAGCACACCCGGGGTGAGCTGGCACGGCACCTGCTGGTACGCCGCGGGAAGGCCCCCGGCACGCCGGAGCAACTGCTCAAGGCCGCCCGGGAGAATTGGGAGGCGGAGTTGGTTGAGGGTTCAGCCCGTAAGCCGCACGCCCTGAACATCATCCTGCCCAACTAAGTCGCGCCAAGTGGCGTTTTGAACCCTCAGAACGACACTTAGCGCTACCCAGTTGGGTCAGGCCCACTCCTCCGAGCGGACCAGGATGGCGCCCGAGTCCGGGCAGAAGACGACGTCGTCGGCGGAGGCTGACTTGATCTCGGCGAGGTCGCCGGGGCTGAGCTTCATGCCCGAGGCTTCGGACGTCCCGTGGAACAGCCGCGCCGCACCTACGCCGCGCTTGGCCAGCGTCTTCTCGTAAACAGCAAGCAGCCCGGCGTCCAGCCCCTGCGCAAACTCCGTCCGTTTCGCCCGGACCTCACCGGCTTCGGCGTCCACCGCGGCCAGGGCCTCATCAAGTTCCGCGCGGATGTTTCCGAAGGACCCCTGGATATCGTCCACGATCAGCTGCTGGGCCGCCTGCCGGGCACGGAGGGTGTCCAGCCGCTCCAGGACCTCCAGCTCCACGTCTTCCAGGTCCGAGCGGCGCTTGTTCAGCGAGGCAATGTCCTTCTGGAGGGCAACGAGGTCCTTGGACAGGCCCGTGCCGCTGTTGAGCCGCGCCTCATCCCGCTCGATGCGCGAGGCAACCTGTTCCACATCCGCTTCCGCACGCTTCAGCTCGGCCTCGGCATCGTGGACTGCAACTTTGGCTGCCCCCAGCTCACCGCTGGCAACCGAAAGCGCGGCCTCCAGGTCCTTGATCCGGGGATCGTTCTCCAACGAGCGGCGGCGGTTGGCGAGCGACTTCAGTTTGGCATCCAGCCCCTGCAGTTCGAGCAACTTCAACTGTTCCGCCGGTGCTGCCTTCGCCACTGTTACCTCCGCTTGATCCCTGCCGGCCGGAACCGGGCACCTGAACGGCGCTTCCTAGACTCTAGCGCTTACCCCGGAGTGAGTATGAAGTCCCACGGATCGCTGTTGGTGGCGCTGACCTGGATTTCGACGTCGTGGCCCTGGTCGGCGAGGACGTTGCCCAGGGCGGCCGCCGCGGCGGGCAGCCACAGCCATTCGCTGGCAAAGTGGGATACGTCCACCAGGTAGGGCCGGCCGTTTACTGCCGCCTCCCTGGCCTCGGACGCGGGATGGTGGCGGAGATCGGCCGTGACGTAAACGTCCGCATTGCTGGCCCGGACCTCGTTAAACAATGAGTCCCCCGCGCCGCCGCAGACCGCGATGCGCCGGACCAGGCCGTCCTTGTCACCGGAAACGCGCACTCCCCCCGCAACAGACGGCAGGATTCCGAAGACCCGGGCGGCAAAATCCCCCAGGCTCATGGCATCGGCGAGGTCCCCGACACGGCCGATGCCCTCTTCCGGCAGTCCGTTGGCGGCCACCGTGAGCGGGGCGACGTCCTGCAGCCCCAGTGCATCCGCCAGGACGTCGGATACACCCCCGACGGCGGAATCACCGTTGGTGTGCACGGTGAGGAGAGCCGTCCCCGACTCGATGAGGCGGTGCACGGCGCGGCCCTTCGCGGTAGTGGCAGCGACGGACGTAACACCCTTGAGCAGCAGCGGGTGATGCGTGATGAGGAGTTCAGCCCCCCATTCCACGGCTTCCTCGATGACTTCGAGCGTGGGATCCACCGCGAACATCACCTTGGTCACCGGAGCCGAGGGGTGTCCGGCCACCAGGCCCACCTCGTCCCAGTTTTCCGCCAGGGATTCCGGCCACAGTTCCTCGACGGCCAGGAGCAGCTCACCCAGCGTGGGAGCATCCGCGGGGCCGGCCGCGGCCGGCTCGCCGGCGGGAGCGTCGCCGTCGGGATTCTTAGGGCCGGTAACGTCGGTGTCCACAGGTTCCATAGTCTTAGTTTTACCCCATAGCCCGGTACCGGCCGGCATACCTGCGCGGCGCCACGGCTGCCAGGGAATCATCCGGGGCCGCCAACCATTGAAGAGGTCATGAAAACTTTTGTTCTTGGCGGAGGCTGCTTCTGGTGCCTCGACGCCGTCTACCAGAAGACCAGGGGCGTCACCTCCGTGGTGTCCGGCTACACCGGCGGGCACGACCCGAACCCGGACTACTACTCGGTATGCAACGGCACCACCGGGCATGCCGAGGTTGTGGCGGTGACCTTCGACGAGGACATTGTTCCGGCGGACGTCATTCTGGACATGTTCTTTGCCCTGCACGACCCCACCACGCTGAACCGCCAGGGGTACGACGTGGGCACCCAGTACCGCTCATCCATGTTCTACGAGACCACCGAAGAAAAGATCCTGTTCGAGGAAGCCATCGAGCGGAACCAGGCGCTGTGGGCCCATCCAATCGTCACCGAGGTCAGCCGGCTGCCGCGCTTTTATGTCGCGGAGGAGTTCCACCAGAACTACTACGCCAAGCATCCCGAGCAGGGGTACTGCCAGGTGATCATCAACCCCAAGCTCGCGAAGGCAAGGAAATATTACTCTGCATGGCTTAACGCTTAGCCACGGTTACGCCGCCTCGTTAGGCTGACCTCAGTATTCACCCCTCAGAGATAGGCGTATGTACATGGCACGGATCTATGACGATGTAACGCAGCTGGTCGGCGGTACCCCGCTGGTCAAGCTCAACCGGCTCAGCGAGGGGCTGGACGCCACCGTTGCCGTGAAGCTTGAGTTCTACAACCCGGCCAACAGCGTCAAGGACCGCATCGGCGTGGCCATCGTCGACGCCGCCGAAAAGTCCGGCGCCCTGAAGCCGGGCGGCACCATCGTTGAAGGCACTTCCGGCAACACGGGCATCGCCCTGGCCATGGTGGGTGCTGCCCGCGGCTACAAGGTCATCCTGACCATGCCCGAGACCATGTCCACCGAGCGCCGGGTCATGCTGCGCGCTTTCGGTGCCGAGATCGTCCTGACGCCGGGCTCCGAGGGCATGCGCGGTGCCGTGGAGAAGGCCCAGGAGATCGTGGCCAACACGGAGAACTCCATCTGGGCGCAGCAGTTCGCCAACGAGGCCAACCCCGAGATCCACCGCAACACCACGGCCGAGGAAATCTGGACTGACACCGACGGCAAGGTGGACATCTTCGTCGCCGGCGTTGGCACCGGCGGAACCGTCACCGGCGTCGGACAGGTCCTCAAGGAGCGCAAGCCCGGCGTCCAGATCGTCGCCATCGAACCCAAGGACTCCGCGATCCTCAATGGCGGCGCCCCCGGCCCGCACAAGATCCAGGGCATCGGCGCCAACTTCGTGCCGGAGATCCTGGACACCAACGTGTACGACGAAGTCCTGGACGCCACCCTGGAAGACTCCGTGCGGGTGGCACGCGAGCTCGGCGTCAAGGAAGGCATCCTGGGCGGCATCTCCTCGGGCGCCATCGTCTGGGGCGCACTGGAGCTGGCAAAGCGCCCCGAGAATGCGGGCAAGCTGATCGTCGCCGTCGTCTGCGACTTTGGTGAGCGTTACATCTCCACCGTGCTCTATGACGACATCCGCGGCTGATTAAGCCGCCTGTCGCCCCGTTTCCTGTAGAAAGAACTTTGTGGGCTTTTTCGCAAGACTAAAGGAAGACCTCGAGGCCGCCCGGTCCCACGACCCGGCGGCCCGGGGTTCTTTCGAGAACTTTTTCGCTTACTCCGGCCTGCATGCCATCTGGATCCACCGGCTGACGCACCGCCTCTGGCAGAATCCCGGCCTGCGCTTCCCGGCGCGGCTGCTCTCCCAGCTGGGCAGGTTCGTGACCGGCATCGAGATCCATCCAGGTGCCACGATCGGCCGCCGCTTCTTCATCGACCACGGCATGGGTGTGGTCATCGGAGAGACTGCCGAGATCGGCGAGGACGTCATGATGTATCACGGCGTGACCCTTGGCGGACGCTCACTGGCACGGATCAAACGCCACCCCACCATCGGCGACCGCGTGACCATCGGGGCCGGGGCCAAGATACTCGGTCCGATCACCATCGGCGAGGACAGTGCCGTGGGCGCCAACGCCGTTGTGGTCAAGGACGCCCCGCCTGAATCCATCGTCACCGGCGTTCCCGCCAAGTGGCGCCACCGCGATGCCCAGCGGGAGACCAAGCCCGCCGTGGACCCGGCTGAATACGAGATTGAATACCATCTCTGACCCTCCGGCGGCTGCGACGCGTTTCAGCACCACCTTCACTGCGGCGTCGTAGAGCCGGTCCGGCAGGATCCGGCGCAGCGCCAGGATAGCATTGGCTCGGCTGCCCACCGGGTAGCGGGTCCTGGGCCGGCCGGAACAGGCGGCATGCAGCACGGCTTCGGCAATGACCTCAGGCCGGGTGGATGTCCTGGCCCTGTTGGTGGAGGCAAGCGCCCCCGCCATTTCCCGTGCTAACCAGCACCTCGATCCGTCCCCTTTCCGCCCGGACGCGTCCGACGGCGGCGCGCATCGCTGCGTCGTCCGTCACGTCAAGCGGCAGGACCGTGACCCCGAGCGGCTTCAGCGGGTCCATCCGGTCCACCCGCCGGGCACCGGCGTAGACGGCGAATCCGTTGCCGGCCAGTTTCCTTGCCGCCTCAAAACCGATCCCGGCGGATGCCCCGGTAACGATTGCTACTGGCTCGACCATGCTGGGCTCCCCTGGAACAAACTGCTTTGGAAGAAAGCGCCGGACGCCGGAAACAGCAACGGCCGGCAGTTCCCACCCTAAGGGGGAACTGCCGGCCGGAGCAGGGTTCTACCGGCTGTTAGTGCGTGTCAACAGCTGCGATTTCAGACTTGTCCTCGCCCCAGAGGGTGTGGAACGTGCCTTCAGCGTCGACGCGGCCGTACGTGTGCGCACCGAAGAGATCGCGCTGGCCCTGGATCAGGGCGGCTGCGACGCGCTTGCGCCGCAGGCCGTCGTAGTACGCCAGCGAGGAGGAGAACACCGGTACCGGGATGCCAAGCTGCACGGCGGTGGCAACCACGCGGCGCCACGCAGGGAGGGCATCGCCGATGGCCTTGGTGAACGCTGGTGCGAACAGCAGGTTGGCCGGCTTCTCGTCCGCGGCGTAAGCCATGGTGATGTCCTTGAGGAGCTCGGCGCGGATGATGCAGCCGGCACGCCACAGGGATGCGATCTCGTCCAGCTTCAGGTCCCAGCCGTATTCCTTGGCTGCCGACGTCAGCATGTCCAGGCCCTGCGCGTAGGAGACGAGCTTGGAGGCGTAGAGGGCCTGGCGCACGTCCTCGACGAAGGTCTCCGGGATTTCCACCGAAGCTTCGTTGCCCGGCAGCAGTTCCTGGCCCAGCTTGCGCTGCCCGGCCTGCGAGGACAGGGCACGAGCGAAGACGGATTCGGCGATGCCGGAAACCGGGGAACCCAGTTCCAGGGCCGAGATGACCGTCCAGCGTCCGGTGCCCTTCTGGCCGGCGGCATCGACCACGACGTCGACAAACGGCTTGCCGGTCTTGCCGTCTACGTGGCCCAGGACCTCTGCGGAGATTTCGATCAGGAAGGAGGACAGCTCGCCCTTGTTCCACTCGGAGAAGATCTTGGACTGTTCGGCGGGTTCGATGCCGGCGCCTGAGCGGAGCAGGTCGAAGGCCTCGCCGATGACCTGCATGTCGGCGTACTCGATGCCGTTGTGGACCATCTTGACGAAGTGTCCTGCGCCGTCGGTTCCCACCCAGGCGCAGCACGGCTCGCCGTCCACCTTGGCGGAAATCTTTTCCAGCAGCGGGCCAAGTGCCTTGTAGGACTCCTTGGAACCGCCGGGCATGATGGAGGGGCCGTTCAGGGCGCCCTCCTCGCCGCCGGATACGCCGACGCCCACAAAGTGGAGGTCCTTCTTGGCCAGCGCCGCTTCGCGCCGGCGGGTGTCCTCGTAGTGGGAGTTTCCGGCGTCGATGATGATGTCGCCGGCTTCCAGGAGCGGCTCGAGCTGCTCGATCACGGAGTCAACCGGCTTGCCGGCCTTGACCATGATGAGGACGCGGCGGGGCTTCTCCAATGAGTCCACCAGTTCCTGCAGGGTTTCGGTGCGGACAAAGTCGCCTTCCGAGCCGTACCGCTCAAGCAGCGCGTCCGTCTTCTCCACGGACCTGTTGTGCAGCGCGACAGTGAAGCCGTTCCGCGCCAGGTTGCGGGCCAGGTTGGCGCCCATCACCGCGAGGCCGGTGACACCGATGTGTGCAGACATCAAAACTCCAATTCGTTTCTGTGCGACGGATGCGCAGGGGCGTTTCCCATGCCGGAAACACCGTGACATTTTTCAGGGGTCGGAATAAAGCATATATATTCGGGGGCCTCGGGGGAAGTGCCGCCCATCCAGCGAACGTTTTGTTTCGCCTCCTGGCCGGACCAGGCCGGCCGGCAGACCTCATCGCACTAGGCTTAGCTGCATGACCAGCAGCCTGCACCACCGTGCCATTGAGAACCTTGGCACCCGCATCATCTCCGGTGAGCTGCCTGCTGGCCACGTTATGCTCGCCGAGCATCTTGAGGACGAACTTAAGGTTTCCCGTTCGGTAATCCGCGAAGCAGTCCGGGTACTGCAGTCGCTGGGTTTGGTGGAAACCACCAAGCGGGTGGGGATCCGTGTGCTGCCGGCGAGCCGCTGGAACCCCTTCGACCCGCAGGTGATCCGGTGGCGGCTCGCCAGCGATGCGCGCGGCGCCCAGCTGCGGTCCCTCGCCGAGCTGCGTGCAGCCGTGGAGCCGGCCGCCGCCGAGCTTGCGGCCCAGAATGCGCCCGCCCCGCTGCGGCTGGAGCTGGTGGACGTCGCCTATGCAATGCGCGACGCCGGGCACAACGGTGAAGTGCCGCGCTTCCTGGAGCTGGACATCCAGTTCCACTCCCTGCTGCTTTCGGGCTCGGGCAACGAGATGTTCGCCAACCTTATGGGCCAGGTGGCCGAGACGCTGACCGGCCGCACCGTGCACGGCCTGATGCCCGACCATCCGCATGAGGCTGCCTTGCAGTGGCACGTGGACCTGGCCGAAGCCATCGCCAGGGGTGACGCAGCCTCCGCCAGGGAAACCTCGGACCGGATCATGCGAAGGACCATGTCCCGGATGTCGGATACCTGGACGGAGCAGCCGCGCGTGTTTATCCCCGTGCGCCGTTAGAGTCCGTAGCCCGGCCGCGTCACAGACTCGCGGCTACTTTTTGTTTCCGGGAGTTCACGGTATATTCATTCCAGGCCCTCCACCGCGGCATCCCCCAATAGTCGCGGTGGAGGGTTTTCCAATGCCCGGATACTGCCGGGTCAGCAGCCCGGCGCCCGCATCACGCCGCGTCGGCAACTGATTCCCGAAGGCGCCAGCCCCCGCCCAGACCGTCGCGCTCAAGGATCATGGTGGTCAGGGCAGAACTCTTGTTGCTACCCAGCCTGACCTGGACCTGCAGGACTTCCACATCCACCCTGCTGTTGCCCTTCGGCATCCTCCGGCGGGTCTCCCACCAGTTGATCCGCTCGAACCATCTGACAGGTTCGGCACCCACTGACCATTCCCTCCCGCGGCTGACCACCGTCGTCGGCATTCCGTTTTGGCCAGTGCGGACTATCACGTGTTCCATACCTGGAAAGCTATGGCAGGGGTCCGACAATCGGCGCCGCCGGCGGAAGACACAAAAAACCCCGCACTTTTCACCGTTACGGGCGAAAACTACGGGGTTTTGCTGGTGGGTCCTACCGGGATCGAACCGATGACATCCACGGTGTAAACGTGGCGCTCTACCAGCTGAGCTAAAGACCCAAGCCGCTGAATCCGGCGTTTCCGCCGCAACCAACGAACATAGACTCTACCCGACCCTGGCCCTCGAACGCGAATCGGACGGGAAGTCCGGCCGGGTGGACCCCCATGCACATCACAGCGGCGGCAGTTCGGCTGCAAGCCAACTGAGTGATTCTGAGACCCCGGCCTCAAGTTTGATGGTGGCTTTGTCGTCCCCGCGGGTCTCTCCCCTGTTGATGATGACTACCGGCTTGCCGTCCTTCGCGGCGTGCCGGACAAACCGTAGTCCGCTCATGACTGTCAGCGAAGAACCGGCCACCACCAAAGCGGCGGCTTCATCGACCATGGCGTAGGACTTCTCCACCCGGTCCTTTGGCACGTTTTCACCGAAGTACACAAAGTCGGGTTTCAGCGTGCCGCCGCAGGCCGGACAGGCGGCCACAACAAAGCTGCTGATCAGGGCCTGGTCCTCCACGGTGGCGTCAGCATCGGGCGCCATTTCCACCAGCCCCGTTTTTTTCGCCCGTTCAAGGAACTCCGGATTCAGCTCCTCCAGCATTCCCGCGAGGAGCCGGCGCGAGTAGGTCCTGCCGCAGTCCAGGCAGACCACCTGGTCAAACCGGCCGTGGAGATCGATGACGTTCACGCTTCCGGCATCCTCATGCAGGCGGTCCACGTTCTGGGTGATCAGCCCGGTGAGGTAGCCACGGCGTTCAAGCTCCGCCGCTGCGTAATGTCCCGGATTTGGATCGGCGTGGCGGAGGTGCGACCAGCCGATGTGGTTTCGCGCCCAGTACCGCTGCCGGTTTGCGGCATCCCGGACGAACTCCTGGTACGTCATGGGCGTCCTGGGTGGCGAACCAGGGCCGCGGTAATCGGGGATGCCCGAATCGGTGCTGAGTCCCGCGCCTGTCAGCAGCGCGAAACGGGTGCCGGCCAGGATGTCCCGGATACGGACCAGGATCTCAAGGTCAGCGGCAGAAGCCCGGGCGGGAGGCGACGGCGGCATGCTGGCAAAGCCGGTCAGGCCTACCCCATGCCGCCGCGCGTCCATGGCCCGTCAGCCCTGGTCCAGGCCGGCCAGTGCTGCGCGGTACTCGCCAAAGTCACGGGCCTGGCCACGCGGGTTCACCACTGTGTACCGGATGCGTCCGGCGGCGTCGATGATGAACGTGCCGCGCCTGGCCATTCCGGTGTCCGCATCGAAAACACCGTACGCGCTGGCTGCGGCGCCGTGGGGCCAAAAGTCCGAGAGCAGGTCGAAACCGTAGCCTTCCTGGGCCGCGTAGGCACGGAGGCTGAACTTGCTGTCCACCGATATGGCCAGGACCGTGGCATGGGCATTCTCGAAGACAGCGAGGTTGTCCCGTATTTCGCAGAGTTCCCCGGTGCAGATCCCCGAGAACGCAAACGGGTAGAACACCAGGACCACGTTCTGCCCGCGGAATGACGACAGCCGGACCGGCTCGCCAAACTGGTTGGGGAGTTCAAAGTCAGGAGCTGTCCCGCCGACCGCGGGTACAGCAGCGGAGGCAGCGGCAAGCGCTGCCGTCACTTGTTCTTCCTGCTCACCAGCCGGGCAGCGCTCCAGTCCTTGGATACGCCGGCTGATGTGGTGACGTGCAGGCCGGCGGTGGGGGCGGCCTCCTGGATGTCCGCCGGGGAGACGTAGCCATCCCTTCCGGACTTCGGGGTAAGGACCCAGACAACGCCGTTTTCGCTGAGGGTGGTCAGCGAATCCATCAGGCTGTCAACAAGGTCGCCGTCACCGTCGCGCCACCAAAAGATCACGGCGTCCGCAACTTCGTGGTCGTCCTCATCCAGCAGCTCTGAACCGGTGAGGTCCTCTATATCGTCACGCAAGTCGAAATCGACATCGTCGTCGTAACCGAACTCCTGAATCAGATCCCCGTTTTTGAAACCCAATTTTTCCGCCACATTTACCGAAGTGGCGGCGTCGGCCTCGCTCACGTGTTCCTCCAATGCCTCATATATGCGGTGCGCATAGTGATTTCCATTACTCCCAAGCCAACACCCTTTGTGCCTGCGCTTCAAGCTGCCGCCCCCGTGGAACGGCATATTCTGCGTCACATCGGGTGTGGTCAGCCCGCCTTGCAGCGGCTTTTCGTCACACAACCAGTATGACGGCGAAATACAACAGAGGTGCCAAAGGTGCAGCTACGCATCGCCTTGGTGGGAGGGCTAGAGTGGCTGATGACAACTATGCCTGCGGGACAACAACCTTGTAACTTCGTGCAGACATAGGAGCGCTAGGACCCTGCCCGGCACACATGCCCGGGCTGTTGTAACCGATACGTCGCACACGGCGTATGTACGCCGGGCAGTCACCCTGCCTGGCCTGAGTGCGCCGATTCATGCGCGCAAAGAGAGGTTGGACGTGGCTGCAGGAGAAGATACCTCCCATATCCTCAGCGGGTTGACTAACCAGCTGCCTGATCGTGATCCGGAAGAGACTGCCGAGTGGGTTGAGTCCCTGGATGCGCTGATCAGGGAACAGGGCACCGAGCGTGCCCAATACATCATGCGGAGCCTGCTGCAGCGCGCCGGCGCGCAGAGTGTCGGGGTGCCGATGGTGACCACCACCGATTACGTGAACACCATCCCGGTGGACCAGGAAGCACCGTTCCCGGGCAACGAGGAATACGAACGCCGCTACCGGGCGTACATGCGGTGGAACGCCGCGGTCATGGTGCACCGGGCGCAGCGGCCCAACATCGGCGTCGGCGGGCACATCTCCACCTACGCAGGCGCTGCGACCCTGTACGAGGTGGGCTTCAACCACTTCTTCCGCGGCAAGGACCACCCCGGCGGCGGGGACCAGGTGTTCTTCCAGGGCCACGCGTCCCCGGGCATGTACGCCCGGGCGTTCATGGAAGGCCGGCTCTCCGAGGAGGACCTGGACGGGTTCCGGCAGGAAAAATCCCGTGAGGGCCACGCCCTGTCCTCCTACCCGCACCCGAGGCTGATGCCCGCGTTCTGGGAATTCCCCACCGTGTCCATGGGCATCGGTCCGATGAACGCGATCTACCAGGCCCAGTCCAACCGGTACCTGCACAACCGGGGCCTGAAAGACACCTCCGACCAGCAGGTC
>NZ_QRGQ01000024.1:0-207792 GCF_003367205.1 Arthrobacter sp. RT-1 | reverse complement strand
GCCCCAGCTCCTGGAGGCCATCGAGCAGGGCGCAGACCTTGCCATGGGTTCCCGCTGGGTGCCCGGCGGACGCGTGGTGAACTGGCCCCTCTACCGCCAGGCCATTTCCCGGGTGGGCAGCACCTACGCCCGCCTGATGCTCGGCCTGAAAATCAAGGACGTCACCGGCGGATACCGCGCCTTCCGCCGGACAACCCTGGAAAAACTCAACCTGGACCAGGTGGACTCCGTCGGTTACGGCTTCCAGGTTGACCTGGCGTGGCGGGTGGCACGGATGGGCCTGCGCATCGAGGAACGCCCCATCACGTTCGTGGAGCGCGAACTCGGCGCCTCGAAGATGAGCGGCAACATCGTGGTCGAAGCCATGATCAACGTCACCAAGTGGGGCCTGCAGGCCCGCTGGAACACCCTGAGGGGCAAGAAGCCCTCCGCCCAGCCCTAGGCTGTCCGCCGTTCCGGACCGGATCATCACCGGTCCGGACGCGGAACGCGAAAAGAGGGGCCGTTCCTGCACTTACGTGCAGGAACGGCCCCTCTTTCGTTGAAAAGACCTAGGCCGAGCGGCGTTCCCCGCGGCGTTCGCGCAGGATGGTCAGCCGGTCCTCGAGGATCTGCTCCAGTTCGGGCAGGGAGCGGCGTTCCAGCAGCATGTCCCAGTGCGTGCGGACAGCTTTGTCGTTGCTGGTATCGGGGCGTTCGCCGTCGACCAGAAGCGCTTCCTTGCCGGTCTTGGAAACCCACACGGGGGGAATCTCCGCTTCGGAGGAGAAAGTAACAAAGACCTGCTCGCCGTCCTCGCAACGGTACTCGACACGCTGACGCGGTGCCGGCTCGACTCCGGACTCGGTCTCCATGCTCTGCGCACCAAGGCGCATACCCCGCAGGCTGCGATCGCTCATGATTTCTCCCTCTTATCGGTTCGCGGAGTAGAACCCCGCGCCAGCCGGTGGTGACGAAGCACCGCCGGGCTACTGTGTGCTCTGTGCTGCATCATAAGATTCAACGCATTGCGAAGCTTTGTTGTTCCAGCGGATTGCTCCTGCCGGACAAATACCCAATTATACGGGTGCCATGCCGCAGGGAGCAAAATAAAGGAAGGGATCCGGGCTGGTGAACTGGTCACCGGCGCAGATCCCTTCCAGTTTTACTGCACTGCCTACGGCTCGGAGGGCTTGGCTCCCACCTCGTCGAACAGGCCACCGGTTGCGCCCGGATCGGGGTTGGTACCGCCCAGGGCGTTGCCGATCCCCTTCAGGGCTTCGCCGACTTCGCTGGGGATGATCCACAGCTTGTTGGATGATCCTTCGGCCAGCTTTGGCAGGGTCTGCAGGTACTGGTAGGCCAGCAGCTTCTGGTCAGGGTTGCCGCGGTGGATGGCATCAAAGACCTTTTGGATGGCCTGCGCTTCACCGTCAGCACGGAGGATGGCAGCCTTGGCGTCGCCCTCGGCGGCGAGGATGGAAGCCTGCCGCTGTCCTTCTGCGGTGAGGATGGCTGACTGCTTGGTTCCCTCGGCCGTGAGGATGGCGGCGCGGCGGTCCCGCTCGGCGCGCATCTGCTTTTCCATCGAGTCCTGGATGGAGTGGGGCGGATCAATGGCCTTCAGCTCAACACGGGAAACCCGAATACCCCAGCGTCCGGTGGCCTCATCCAGGACACCGCGGAGCTGGCCGTTGATCTGGTCACGCGACGTCAGCGCTTCTTCAAGGTTCAACCCGCCCACGACGTTACGCAGCGTCGTGGTGGTGAGCTGTTCCACGGCCTGGATGTAGTTGGCAATCTCGTAGGTTGCCGCGCGCGGGTCAGTGACCTGGAAGTAGACCACGGTGTCGATGGACACCACCAGGTTGTCCTCGGTGATCACCGGCTGCGGCGGGAACGAAACCACCTGTTCGCGGAGATCGAGCAGCGGCAGGAGCCGGTCCACAAAGGGAATCAGGATTGTGAGGCCCGGGTTGAGCGTGCGCTGGTACTTTCCAAGCCGTTCGACGACGCCGGCCCGTGCCTGCGGAATGATCCGGACCGAGCGGACCAGAACGATAATCACAAACACGATCAGGACTACCAGCACGATGGCCAATGCGGCTCCTCCTGCGTTTTCCATACGTTTCCTTCTTCCCCAATTAGTAAGGCTGTGTCAGGACTGGCCGGTGGTGGCCGGCGGAGCCGAGACCACAGCCGTGGCGCCGTCGATGGCAGCCACGACCACCTTCTGGCCCGCGGGAAGGACCCCCGCTGCCGAGCGTGCGCTCCAGATGTCGCCGCCGATTTTCACGAGGCCGCCGTCAGAGGTTACGGCTTCCATCACCACGGCCTGCTCGCCGATCAGCCGGTCCACATTGGTCCGCTGCTCGGCCGGGCCCTTCTTCAGGTGGGACAGTGCCACCGGGCGGACGAAGGCGATCATCAACAGGGAGACGACGCAGAAAACAACGATCTGGAGCCATCCGTCAGCGCCGGCAAAGTCGGCCACCAGGGCGGCGAGGGCTCCGCCGCCGAGCATGATGAAAAACAGGTCAAGGGTGATCATCTCGATCACTGCAAATGCCAGGAAAGCCGTGAGCCACAGGGCCCACCAGTTTTCCCCCAACCATTCGAACACCGGTTCCCCCTTCGTTACGGGGAACCGCGTGCGCGGAACCTCCGGTAACTGTCCTTCCATCCTAGTCCGGGCGCATCGGGTGTGGGCTGGCTCATGCCGGGCGGCCAGGGATAGTGGCCAAGTCGTTACGCGGTTGCCGCCTCCTTGGGGCGGAAAACCAGGAGCCGGAACTTCGCTTCGGTCCGCACGGGTTCCGGGAGGTCGTCAAACCGTTCGCCA
Source organism: Arthrobacter sp. RT-1 (assembly GCF_003367205.1). Classification (NCBI taxonomy): domain Bacteria; kingdom Bacillati; phylum Actinomycetota; class Actinomycetes; order Micrococcales; family Micrococcaceae; genus Arthrobacter; species Arthrobacter sp. RT-1. Next base: position 204,971 of record NZ_QRGQ01000024.1, on the reverse strand, counting down.
ATGGCATCCCGGTCCGCGTGGTGCCCCGCGGGGCCCATGAAGGCCAGGTCTGCTGCTTCGTGGCGCGTGAGGGTAAGGGGAACATCGATGTCGGACGTGGTGTCAATGTCAAAATAGCGGGCCATCGCCGTTGCCAGCCGCGCATCCTTGCTCTCCTCGATCGACAGCATTCCTGCTGTTGCCACGAGGTTCCCCAGGTGCCCGGTACGGGGAGTGACAACAACCAAGCGGCCCGCCGGCCGCAGGATCCGTGCAAATTCAGCGGGATTGCGCGGCGCAAACACCACCGTGACGGCATCGACAGACCTGTCCGCCAGTGGGAGTGGCTGCCACACATCCCACACCAGGTTGACTGCCTCCGGGTTCAGCCGGGCGGCGCGGCGCAGCGCGAACTTGGAAATGTCCAGGCCTACCGCTGTGACCTCACGGCCCTGGGCCGCGGCAGTATCCAGCACTTGCCGCAGGTAATGCCCGGTTCCGGTTCCCGAGTCGAGGATGGCTCCATTGTGGTCGGACAAACAAGGCACGACGGCGGCTGCCACCGCTTCGGCCAACGGACGGTAGTGCCCGTGGCCAAGGAAGTTGACGCGGGCCTCCACCATCGCCGCGGTGTCAGCTTCGAAGGCCGTGCCCTTGCCCACCAGCAGATTGAAGTAGCCCTGCCGGGCTGCGTCGAAGCTGTGGCCTGACGCGCAGGCCAGCCGACGTTGCCCCGGCACGCGGGAGGGCGCCGCGCCGGCTGCGGCCGCAGTGGGACCGCCCGTAGTGGCACCGGCGGTATCCGCGCCGGCAAAAACCAGCGGACCCGAGCACACCGGGCACAGCAGGGGGAGATGGTCGGAAGAGGGCATTGAACCATCTTAGGGTGGCGGCAATAGGCCCGGGCGGGGATGACGGGGGCACGGGGAAAGGCTTAGCCGGCGCTGATACCTGCAGGTCCGTCGTCGAACCCGAGGCCCTGGCGTGCCCTGCTGATTCCGGCCTCGGCCCAGTGCGCGGCGTACTCGGTGTTGGTGCTCAAGGACCTCAGCTGGGCACGGTCCAGGTAGAGGATGCCGTTGAGGTGGTCCGTCTCGTGCTGCACGATCCGGGCCTGCCAGCCGGAGAACTCCCGCTGGACCGCCGCGCCGTCGGGCGTTTCAAACTCAAGCAGTACGCTCTCCGGGCGCGCCACCACAGCCTGGAGTCCGTTCAGTGAGAGGCATCCTTCGTAGAAGGAGGCGGTCCCGGACCCCCGGGCGGTGTACCTGGGATTGAGGACAGCGAGGAACTCCAGCGGGTTCCGTTGACGCAGCGCGGCTGCCTCCGAGTCGACGTCGAACTGGTCCTCGACCACCGCGAGCTGCAGCGGTATGCCAAGCTGGGGCGCCGCCAGGCCCACTCCCGGTGCCTCGTGCATGACCTGGCGCATGAGGTCGATGAGCCGGGCAAGCTGGTCAGCAGGCAGTTGACCGTCAAAGGCAGCGGCCCGCTGACGCAGTGCGGGGTGGCCCGCCTGGACGATGGGCGGCAACGTCCCGGCGGAGAGGATGTGTTCCACAAGTTCGCGTATCTGTTCTGCTGTGAGGGTGGTCCCGGGCGCGGCGTGGGTCATGACGAAAGCCTACTGAATACCGGGACGCTTCCGGGGCTGGGCTAGTGTCTATCCCATGGCTGACTTCCCCTCCCACCCTGACTCGCCGCTGGACCGCGTTCTCGGGTTCATCCGGGTACTCGAAGCCGGCGGGGGAGCGGCCGGGATCAAGCCCTTCCTGGCCGACTCATTCGTGCTGGAGGAGGCCCCGCACCTGCTGGCTCCGGAGGGCTCCAGGCGGTCCTTGCATGATGTGCTGGCCGGCGCGGACCAGGCGGCGCAGGTGGTCGCGGACCAGAAGTTCGCCATCCGGCGCACCACGTGCGAGGGCGGTCGGGTGGCTGTAGAAGCGGATTGGTCGGCAACGGTGCTGATGGACCTCCCGTACTGGGACCGGGGAGACACGATCCGGGCAAGGACCTCGTCTGTCTTTGAAGTCAGCAACGGCCTGATTGTCAGCCAGGACAGCTACGACTGCTACTTCCGGTAACTAAACCTGCTGTATCCGGGAAACCAGCGCCGTTGTTGCATGGTGAAGCGCCTGGCCACCCACCGGTTTAGTGCCGGGGTGGCGACGGCGGCTCCAACGCCTGCAATACGCAGGCCGAGCAGGGCGGGCGGCAGGGGGCGGCCCAGCATCATATTGATCTCTGACTGGCGCCTGGCAAGGATTGCCGCGCGCCGCCGGCTTTCGTCGAATTTCCGGAATCCGTGGTCCATGGGGCGGCCGGCCACGGCTTCGCGGATGAGCGGCACCAGCGCCTGGGCGTCGAGCCAGCCGAGGTTCATGCCCTGGCCGCCAATGGGGCTGATTTCATGGGCTGCATCCCCGATCAGGATGGTCCGCCCCACGACCATTCGGCGGACCAGGGTGGAGCGGACGCTGAACGCCGAGAGCATGCTGTTGGTGCCGGGATCGGGCCGAATTCCGGTGCGCTGCTGTACGAGTTCTGCCAGGTCGCCTGCCCCTGCGGTTTCCGCGGGCCGGGTGAGGCGGACCACCCAACGCCGGACTCCGCCCGGAAGGGGGAATGACTCGACAATCCCCCCGGGCTCGAGGAACAGGACGGCCATGTCCCCATGGATGCCGGGGTCAGCGAAGTCGCCCATCAGGTAATGGTCCGGGTAGGTCCTTCTCTGCACCGGCACGCCCAGGACATCGCGGAAGTGTGACCGGGCACCGTCGGCGGCGACCACCAGGGACGCCGTGAAGTTCCTGCTTCCCTGCGTGGCACCCGGCTGAGACTGGACCGAAACGCTGGGCCGGCCGCCGTCGTCCGTTACAGCCGTGGCCTGCACACCCCTCAGCAGCGCTCCGCTGTCCAGGGCGCGGACGCGGTCCTCCAGTAGCTGCTCCGTCCGGAACTGGGGGAGGGCCAGAACGAAGGGAAAGTCCTCCGACACCGTGTCGAAGCGCATGGTGCCTACAGTTTTTCCGCCGCTGACAGCCATTCCGGTGCGGATGGGCACACCCTCCCGGACCATCGCGTATGCCACGTTGACCCCGTCCAGGGCTGCAAGGGCGGGCGGGTGGATGCCGATGGCGCGGGAGTGGGCATCCCGCGCCGGTCTCCGTTCGAGCACCCGCACGGTAATGCCTTCCTGCAGGAGCGCCGCGGCAAGGTACAGGCCAACCGGTCCGGCGCCCACGATCACAACGTCGGTGGACACAGTCAGTTCCTGCGCCAGGCGAGGACCTGGTGGAAGGTAGTGCTTCGCTCAACCGTCCAGCCCGGAGGAGCGATTGCCGCCAACTCCGGGAGCGTGTAGCTCCGCCGTATCGAGGTCAGGCCGTCCGCCCGGATGTAGGAGCGGGGGAAGGGCAGGGCGGCCACCCCGAACAGTGCATAGGCGATGGGACTCCGGCGGAGATCATTGTGCAGGGCCTTCTGTGCCGCCAGGATCTGCGAATGCGCCAGCAGCTGCTGCAGCTCGTCTGCACTCAAGTGATGAAGGACATGGTTGGAGATCACGGTGTCGTACGTCCTGCCCTCCTGGACCAGGTCTCCGCTGTGGGCCTGCCGGAATTCGACGCCCCGGACCGGCTGCCGCTTCGACGCGAAGGCGGCGGCCCGCGGATCGGGGTCGATGCCCGTGATCCGGAGCGTCAGTCCGTCACGTTCCGCCCAGCGGGCAAGCATGACGGCAAGGTCGCCGCCGCCGGAGCCGATGTCCAGCAGCGTGGCGGTACCTGAGCCGGCGGTCATCATGGGGAGGAGTTCACGCCGGTACAGCCGGCGCCAGCCGCCCAGAACCCGGTTGACCACGGCAAACTGGCGGTAGGTGTTGTCCAGGCGCCACGGATCGCAGTCCGGCAGGTCCATCAGTTCCACGACTCCGGCGGCGCGCTCCCGCATCAGGAATCCCACCCGGTCAGGACACCGGCGCTTCTGCCGGTTCGTAACGGGCGTCCCGTTCGGCCATCGCGTTGCTGACGCGCGGCGCCTGGGGCAGCTTGGTGAACATGGCCGTCTCCACCGTGAGTCCCGGGCCGAAGGCCATGGAGCAGATCCGATCGTCACCAGGTCCGCTGCCGGCGGGTTGGTGATCGCCGGACTGGGGGTCGTTGATTCCGTTGTCCTGGTCCAGGATGTGCTTCAGGACGAACAGCACGGTGGCACTGCTCATGTTGCCGTAGTTCCGCAGGACTTCGCGGGCAGGAACCAGCTGCTGGTCCGTGAGGCCGAGCCGGGACTGGACCTTGTCCAGGATGCTCCGCCCGCCCGGGTGGATGGCCCAGTGCCGGATGGACGTGTAGGGGAGTGCCTGCAGTTCAGGTTCCCGGGCCAGGAGGGGCTGCAGCGCGCCCACGATGTGGTCGTCGATGATGTGCGGAACGTAGTTGCCCAGCACCATTTCGAAGCCGTGGTCACCGATGTTCCAGGCCATGGAGTCCTCGCCCACGGGGGTGAGTACCGTTTCGAAGTGGTCCAGCTGCAGCAGCGAGGCTTCTTCCGCGCCCGGCCTGGCGGTGACGACGGCGGCAGCGGCGCCGTCGGCGAAGAGCGCCGAGCCCATGATGGTGTCGGGGTCGTTGGATGTCCGCACGTGCAGGGAGCACAGTTCGGCGCACACCACCAGGACGACGGCGTTCGGGTCGGCCTCGCAGAAGAGCTTGGCGGCGCGCAGCGCGGGGAAAGCTGCATAGCAACCCATAAAGCCCAGGTGGTATCGCTGGACTGCCGGATCCAGGCCCAGCTCCCGCACGATCTTGTAGTCCGGGCCGGGGTTGAAGAAACCGGTGCAGGACACCGTAACGAGATGAGTTATGTCAAGTAAATCCAGTTCCGGGCAGGCGTCCACGGCGGCACGGGCGGCCTCGACAAAGAGCTTGGTAGCTTCCCGGGCGAAGATGTCGTTGCGTACCTTGGTGCTGGGATTCAGCAGGAGGCCGGTGGCAGGGTCGTAGAACTGGGGGTCATCGGAGCGGAAGTCGTTGGTGAGTTCGTCGACGGCGGTGAACCGTGTGTCGATGGCCGCGGAGTCAAAGCACGTATTCACCAGCCTGGAGCCCAGCCGCGTTAATCCGGGCTGGGCCGCAAATACGTCACGGGCTTCTGACTGGATCAGCATCGTCTTCGGGACTGCAGTTTCAAGTGATCGCACGTAGACCGTCATTGACACATTCTTAGCGAGGCCCCGGATTAAGACAATGGTTCAGGCTTTTGACCTGCGCATTTGTCCTGGTAACTCTTGCAGGCGTTCCAGGCCTTCCCGACCCCCGTCCGGGCCCCTCTCCGAAACGCCGATAATCTACATTATGTAAAGTAGCGATAATCCCGCCCCTCCCCGGACTAACGCCTGGACCCTATCCCGGCGCCCACTAAGGCGCCGACACCCAGGCCAAGCGCGAAACCCACCACCGGACTGTCGAAGACTGCCAGGCCGAGGGTGATTCCAACAGCGGCGCCCAAAAGGCAGCAGATCCACAGTGGCTTGTTCACAGGACCTCCAGGGTGGGCAAAAGTACTCGGAACGCCTAAACCAGTAGTTACTTCATCATGCAGTAGCAGCTGGCCACAATGGACCGTTCACAGGTAGCCCGCCGGGAAGATTCAGGTACCTCACCACGGGTGCCAAACGCCGGCCGGTCTTCTATCGTCGTTCGCACATGCCATCTTCGGCTTCTGCCGGCAGTCATCGCCACATTCCTTCGCCGGCTTATGCAGACGGCTTCGGTGCACAACAGCCAGGAATCATCATGCCGCTTTCCCCTGAACCCGCAGAAAAAAGCGCGGTGTTGTCCCCACTCCCCCAGGCATCCGGAACGCGTGACACCGCCCCCGAGGACGCGCTCCGGCAGGCCCCGGGCAGGCCGGTGCTGATGCTCCGCCCGGCGCCCGTCAAGGTCCGTGCCATCACCTGCCACGCCATCGCCTACACCGTCACGCATGTCCTGGTGGAACGGGACGACGACGCCGGATACCAGGCAAGCTGGGAGGCAAGTTGGCTGGTGCGCCGCCTGTAGGTAACCAAGTATGGGGGTACTCGAATTCGAGTACCACTTACGCATGTTGACGTCAACCGGCCCCCGTAGTCTCGAATTCAGGGCAGCAGCTTTCAGGGCTTCTGCCAACGCTCCAGGTGGGCAGATCACGGTGATCTCTTCTCCTGAGGATTGATTGCCGGCCGGATCCTTGCTGAAGCTCGAGGAACAGGACTCACTACCCACGACCGGGGTGTATCCCCGCTCCATTGTCCAGCTCCTATGCGAGGGTTCCATGACACTTCCATCGCCATCTCCTTCATCCCCTGCGGCACCTGTCTTCTTCGACGCAAGCGGCAAGCGCTGGCGCCGGATTCTCAGCTGCCTGCTTGCGCTCATGCTGTTGATGGTCCTGTCAGTTGTGATGGTCCTCCCCGCCGCCACGGCCCCGGTCCACTCCGGGCAGCAGAATCAGGTCGCGACGTACCCCAGGCAATTGCTGGACCTGCAGGACCTGGAAAACATCCCCAGGATCGGAGTGGACCTGGGCGAGGCTACGTTCCACAGGATCGCAACGGTAGAAAATAAGGACGGCAAAGTTCTGCTGAAGGATCCCTTCAGTGACACCGTCTGGCGGGAAGCCACACCGGAAGAGTCAAAGCTGATCGGCGCCAGTCCCTATGTTGTGGAGGCCTACGGCAAGACCAAAGAGCGCACGCTCATGCTGACATTCGATGACGGCCCGGATCCCAGGTTCACGCCGGAAATCCTGGACCTGCTGTCCCGCGAGGGCGTACCGGCCACGTTCTTCACTGTCGGGGACAACATCGTCAAATATCCTGACATCTTCCGGCGCATAGTCCGGGAAGGCCACATGGTGGGCAACCACACCATGTCCCATATCGACTTCTGGGCCCACGATGATGCCTTCAACCGCCAGCAAATCATCGGAACCGACCGGGTCATGCGTGCCGCCGACAACTACGAGTCCCGGTTGTTCCGCATCCCCACCGGCGACCCGGAGAACAACACGCTGGCACTGCTGCAGTCACAGCAACTCGGTTATCTGCACGTCAGCATGGACCTGGATACCAGGGACTGGGAATACCTCCCGGAAGCCGAAATCCCCATTCCGGAGCTGAACGGCGAAGGGCACATCGTCCTCCTCCACGACGGAGGCGGGGACCGCAGGGGAACCATCGAGATGCTGAAGAAATTCATTCCCCAGGCGAAGGCGCAGGGCTACACTTTCGCCACCCTGCAACCCTTGCTGCCGGCCGACTACGTGCCCCAGCACAGTGTGCCGGCAAGCGTTGAAGACAACGTAACCCTCGCGGCGCTGACAACCTACCTGGTGACCCCCAACCTGCTGCTGAACTGGCTGTTCTGGTTCGGCATCGGATCCCTCACCATCCTCACGTTCCTCTTCGTGGTCCTGGCCATCATCAACAACAGGCGCCAAAAGAAGCGCCGGTGGGAGGAGATCGCCGAATCAGAGTGGCCATTGGTCAGCGTGATCCTGCCGGTCTTCAATGAAGAACTCGTGGTGGCGAAAACCCTCGATGCCCTTCAGGCCAGTGACTACCCCCGGCTGGAAGTCATCGCCATCAACGATGGCTCTACGGACAGTACCCTTGCTGTCCTGAGGGAGTATGCCGAATCATGGCCCGGCCTCAGGGTCCTCGACCAGGCCAACGGCGGCAAATCCGCAGCCAGCAACTATGGAATCGAAGAGGCGCGCGGAGAGATTGTGGTGACCCTGGACGGCGACACACTTTTCGAGCCCCAGACGATAAAAATGTTCGCCCGCCACTTCCTGGCCCCCCGGAACGGCAAGGAGGTTGGAGCCGTTGCCGGGCATGTCAAGGTCGGGAACCGGCGGAACATCGTCACCGCCTGGCAAAGCCTTGAGTATCTCTCCGGTATTTGTGTCACCCGCATGGCAGAGGGCCTCATGGGCGCGATCTCCATCGTTCCCGGAGCGTGCGCTGCATGGCGCCGTGAGGCACTGCTGAAAGCCGGCGGCTACTCCCATGACACACTCGCTGAAGACGCCGACCTGACGCTTTCCCTGCAGCGCCTGGGGTACAGCATCGTCCAGGAAAATGAAGCCGTGGCGTGGACTGAAGCGCCCCTGACGTTCCGCGGGTTGTTCAAGCAACGGCTGCGCTGGACATACGGCAACTTCCAGACCCTGTACAAGCACCGCCGCATGCTGTTCAACCCGAAGTTCGGGGCCCTGGGAATGCTCACCATGCCCTATGCCCTCATTTCCGTCCTTGTCCCGCTGCTGTTTATGCCGCTGACAGTCGCGGTGGCCTTCATCAGCCTGAGCCGCGGGGAATGGCAGGCCATCGCCATCTTCTCGGCGTTCGTGGCAGCAACCCACCTGCTGATTTCGATCGTGGCCGTGATCATGGTGCGGGAAAACCCCCTCCACCTGCTCATGGTGCCCATCTACCGGCTGATCTACGAACCGCTGCGCGCCTACGTCGTCTTTGGTTCGGCGCTCCGCGCCCTGCGCGGTTCAGCGGTGGGGTGGTACAGGCCCGAACGCACCAACAGTGTCATCCTGGCAGACCTTCCGGGCCAAACCACCACCCCTGTTTCCCCCGGTCCCCTCTCCCCCAGCACCACGTGAGGCGCGATGCCAGAGGCAGCATCCGCGTTCTGGCGGCCATCGCGGCAGTTGCCGCGATGGCCGCCTGTGGATCCGCCCCAGGGGACGACACCAGCGGGGAGGCAGGAGTGAATCCTAGCGAACAGGTCTCCCCGTGGTTCGGGGGTTATCTCGACGTCACGCTCCTTCCGGCACTCCGCCTCGAGGATGCCCCCGCGGGGGGACCGTCCACCACTGTCCTTTCCTTCATTAGTTCCGACCCCGCCCGGCCCTGCGAACCCTCGTGGGGCGGGTCCTACGATCTGGAACTGGCAGGCGACAAGCTTGACCTTGACGCGCAGCTGGACGCCTACCGAAGCGCGGGGAACAACGTTGCGGTATCTTTCGGCGGCCAGAAAGGCACGGAACTGGCCGTTGCCTGTTCCGACGAGGAATCCCTTGCCAGGGCATACGCCACGGTCATTGCCAGGTATAACCTCGACGTCGTTGACCTGGACGTTGAAGGACAAGGAGCCTCGGACCCCGCCGCCGCCGCCAGGCGGGCCACCGCCATGGCACGCCTGCAGGCCGAACAGCCATCGGGCAAGCCACTGCGGGTCTGGCTCACGCTCCCCGTTTCGCGGGACGGGCTGACGTCCGCCGCCGCAATTTCAGTTGAGAGCATGCTCGATGCGGGCGTCGAGGTGGCGGGAATCAACATCATGACCATGAACTTCGGTCCGCTCCCTGCCGGCCTCAGCATGTCCGATGCGTCGGCAGCGGCCGCAGAAGCAACTCATCGCACACTCGTGGACCTTCTTGGGAAGGCAGGCAAGCTGAACGGTGACGAACAGGCCTGGAGCAGGATCGGGCTGACGCCCATGATTGGCGTGAACGATCTGGAGGAAAACGTGTTCACGCTCGATGATGCTGAGCGCCTCAATGCCTTTGCGAGGGACCGCGGCATCGGCAGGATGTCGATGTGGTCGCTTAGCAGGGATACCGCCTGCGACCCGGAGCACCAGGGCGTGTCCCACAGCTGCAGCGGGGTGGAGCAGGAAGCCCGCCAGTTCGGCAGGCTGCTGGGGAATGGGTTCACGGAAGCCCCTTGATGACGGGCAGTTGCGCTTTAATGAGGGATGCGGAGCGGCCGGCAGTTCTGGAGGGGGCGGATGGGACGAGGTGTCTATTCGTTGTCAGGGTTCTGCCTTGTGCTCCTGGCCGCTGCCGGCTGCGGAGGCGCACCGCGGGCCTCGGGTGAAACGGTGGTCTCCGACGTCTTCATCACGGCCTATTCCTGGTACGACAACACTCCAGCGGGCTCCGCCATCATCAGCCACCCTGCCCTGCACAAGGTGGCCGGCGGAACCGGAACGTACGAAGATCCGGTGACCATCGCCGTCGGGCATTCCAAGGAGACAGGCACCAGCGTGCTGGATGTCCCCGCGGGCACCCGCATCTACCTGCCGGACGTACGCCGGTACTTCATCGTGGAGGACGCGTGCGGCGACGGTCCGGCTCCGGAACTTGGGCCCTGCCATACCGGAGCTGAAGAACACGGTGACGCTTCACTGTGGATCGACATGTGGATCGGCGGCGAAGGAGAGAGTATGTCCTTCGCCCAGACGTGCGCCGTGCAGGTTACCGGTGTGCGGACAGCGGTGTTCAACCCGGGCAGCAACTACGCCGTGGCACCCGGCAACGGGGTGATCCACGACGGCAAGTGCGATTCCGGCTACGGGAACGGGCTGGTATCCCGTTAGCCTCAACCGTCGTAGGCCTTCTGCAGTTCGGCGATGTCCAGTTTCCGCATGCCCAGCATTGCCTGCATCGCCCGCTGCGAACCCTGGGGATCCGGTCCGGCAATCAGCGAGGGGAGGATGGCGGGAACAATCTGCCACGACACCCCGTACCGGTCCCGAAGCCATCCGCACTGGCTTTCCGTGCCGCCGTCGGTCAAAGCAGCCCAGTACCGGTCCACGGCGGCCTGGTCCTCGCAGTCCACCACGAAGGATACCGCTTCGGTGAATCCGGACGTCCGTGCTCCGTTCAGCGCGGTGAAACTGCGTCCTTCCAGTTCGAAGTCGACCGCGATGGCCTCACCTGCCGGCCCCGGCGCTTCCTCCCCGAAGCGGGAGATGTCGAGGATTCTTGAATCGTCAAAGACGCTGATGTAGAACGTTGCGGCCTCTTCCGCCTGGTTCTCAAACCAGAGGCAGGTCCCGATCTTCCGTGGCATTGGTTGCTCCTTTCGGCTTGAGCCTAGTGCGGATCGCGTCGGCCGGGAACGGGCGGCTAGGCTCGGATGCATGAGTTCCCGGAACCTGTTGCCCGTGAAGCCGCCCTCCGCCCGCCTGGTGACCGCTGCGGCCGTTTCAGACATCGTGCTGATCCTGCTGTTTGCCGCCATCGGACGCGATGCCCACCAGCGCGGGGATGTTGTGGCGGGCGTCCTGCTCACTGCCTGGCCATTCCTTGCCGGGGCGGCGGCCGGGTGGCTTGCCACCAGGGCGTGGCGGGACCCGTTCTCGGTGCGCAGGTCAGGTCTGGGAGTCTGGCTTGGCAGCCTGGTGGGCGGGATGCTCCTGCGGGCCGCCACCGGCCAAACGGTTGTGCTCCCCTTCATCATCGTGGCGCTGCTCAGCCTGGGTGTGCTGCTGCTTGGCTACCGTTTGTTGCTGGCCGCCATCGGGCGCCGACGGACCGTGTGACTTCCCGGCCGGGCACCGGGATGGCGCGGCCCTGGCGGCCATGGCTGGTGTAATAGGCTGACAGTACCGAAACGCTCGCCGGGCAATGCCGCGGCGCAACAGATCCGGAAGGGTTCAACGTGATCACCGCATTCGTTCTGATCAAAACTGACGCTGCCCGTATTCCCGAGACAGCAGAGGAGATCTCCGCGATCGAGGGCATCAGCGAGGTGTATTCAGTGACTGGCGAATGGGACCTGATCGCCGTTGCCCGCGTACCCCGGCACGAAGACCTGGCCGACGTCATTGCCGACAGGCTGTCCAAGGTCCCCGCCGTGGTTCACACCACTACCCACATCGCCTTCCGGGCCTACTCGCAGCACGACCTGGACGCAGCATTCTCACTGGGGTTCGAGCAGTAGGCACCCCTAGGAGCTGGTAAGCGAGACCCACTTCTCCAGCACGGCTGCGGCAGCTCCGGAGTCGACCGACGCCGAGGCGCGGCCGTAGGCGTCCTTCATCCGGTCAAGGAACGGCCCTTCGGCCGCAGGGTCAAAAGCCACCAGGCCGGCCGCGGCATTGAGCAGCACCGCATCCCTCGCGGGTCCCTCCTTGCCCGCAAGCACTTCGCGGACCACGGCAGCGTTGGCCTGGGCGTCGCCGCCCCGGAGCTGTTCCACCGTGGCCAGGCTGATCCCCAAGTCCCGGGGATCGAATGTCAGTTCGCCCACTGAACCGTTGCGGATTTCCCACACGGTCGAAGGGCCGGTGGTGGTCAGCTCATCGAGGCCGTCATTCCCCCGGAATACCAGGCCGCGGCTTCCGCGCCGGGCCAGGACGCCCGCCACCAGCGGCGCCATCCTCGCATTTGCGACTCCCACTGCCGAAGCCTGCACGTTGGCGGGGTTGGTGAGGGGCCCAAGAAAATTGAAGGCCGTGGGAATGGCGAGTTCGCGCCTCGGAACGGCCGTGTGACGGAACGACGGGTGGAAAACCTGCGCGAAGCAGAAGGTGATGCCCGCCTCTTCGGCATTGCGTGCAACCTGTGGAATGGACAGGTCGAGGCGGACGCCCAGCGCCTCCAGCACGTCCGCAGACCCGGACGACGACGATGCAGCCCGGTTGCCGTGCTTCACCACCTTGGCGCCGGCGCCGGCGGCTACAAGGGCCGCCATGGTGGATATGTTCACCGTGTTGAGCTGGTCGCCGCCCGTACCGACAATGTCGAGCTTCTCACCGGAAATGGCCACCGGGTTGGCGTGGGCAAGCATGGCGTCCACCAGGCCGGACAGTTCCTCCACCGTTTCGCCCTTGGCGCTGAGGGCAACCAGGAAGCCGGCGATCTGTGCAGCCGTGGCCTCCCCCGACATGATGGTGTCCATCGCCCAGGAGGTGTTGTCCGCCGTGAGGTCCCTGCCGCTGATCAATGCCGAGATCAACCGGGGCCAGGTGTTGCCGGACGCTGCAGATGCCTGTGAAGTCACCTCCTGATGCTATCGAGGGATGGCGGGGACTGACCAATATGAACGGCCGCGGGAACTTTTCCCGGCGATTTCGCGTCTTTGTAGAAAAAGTCCCCCGAAAAGGCGGTTTGCGTTGGGCAGCACGGACTTTTACAGACATAATGTCTATGTGACATCTGCGACCCATGCCCCCAGTACCCCGGCGCACCCCACGCTGAACCGCCCCAATATGGTTTCCGTTGGAACCGTTGTGTGGCTGTCCAGCGAGTTGATGTTCTTCGCCGGTCTCTTCGCCATGTACTTCACCCTGCGCTCCACAAGCGCGCAGATGTGGGCGGACGAGACAGCCAAGCTCAACTTCCCCTTTGCGCTCGTTAACACGATCGTCCTCGTGGCCAGTTCCTTCACTTGCCAGATGGGCGTCTTCGCCGCTGAGCGGCTCCAGCCGCGCCGGACCGGGGGTGCCTTGCAGTTCTCCCGGTGGGGAATGAACGAATGGTTCACCCTGACGTTCCTCATGGGCGCGTTCTTCGTCGCCGGCCAGGCCACCGAATACGCAATGCTCGTCTCCGAGCACGTATCGCTGTCCTCCAACGCCTACGGCTCGGCCTTCTACATGACAACGGGCTTCCACGGCCTCCACGTCATCGGCGGCCTGATCGCCTTCCTGCTCATCATGGGCCGGTCATTTGCCGCGAAGAAGTTCGGTCACTTCGAGGCAACGTCCGCGATCGTCACCTCGTACTACTGGCACTTCGTGGACGTTGTGTGGATCGGCCTCTTCCTGGTCATCTACGTACTCAAGTAGCCAGCTTTGATTCTTTTTCTACAAGAGGCAGAATTTCAGGTAGCGGCTCCCGGAGCCGGCGCAGGAACGAATAAAGGAACCACCACGTGAAGGCACTCTCACAAAAGCGGCGTCACCCACTTGCAGCCATAGCGCTGCTCCTGATGGGTCTCCTCCTCACGGGTGGGCTCTATGCCGTCGCCACCACCGTCAACGAGGCCAAGGCTTCCACCACTACCTACAGCGCAAACGACGTCGAGGAAGGCGGCAAGCTCTTCGCCGCCAACTGCGCCACGTGCCACGGTATGGGCGCCAGCGGAAGCCAGGACGGTCCTTCACTGGTGGGCGTGGGTGCCGCTGCGGTTGACTTCCAGGTGGGCACCGGGCGCATGCCGATGCAGATGAACGGCCCCCAGGCCCTGGAGAAGCCGGTCCAGTTCAACGATGAACAGACCCACCAGCTTGCAGCCTACGTCGCTTCCCTGGGAGCCGGCCCGGCAATCCCTGAGGAACACCTGCTGGATGAGGGCGGCAACGCTGCTGAGGGTGGCGAACTGTTCCGCACCAACTGCGCCATGTGCCACAACGCTGCTGCCGCCGGCGGTGCACTGACCCGCGGCAAGTTCGCTCCGGCACTGTCTGACACTTCCGGAAAGCACATCTACGAGGCCATGGTCACCGGCCCGCAGAACATGCCCGTCTTCAGTGATTCCAACATCACTCCCGAAGGCAAGCGCGACATCATCACCTTCCTGAAGCAGATCGAGACCAGCGGCTCCCCCGGCGGCGCTGACCTTGGCTCCCTGGGTCCCGTCGCAGAAGGCCTGTTTGTCTGGGTTGCCGGCCTGGGTGTCATCATCGCCTTCACCATCTGGCTGACCTCCCGTACGTCCTGACGTCCGGCAACGCACCACAAACTTCTGCTGCCCTGTCAGCAGGTTGATATTAGAAACTAACCCGGCAACCGCCGGGACGAGAGAAGGATGAGGCGAATTATGGGCAACCATAGTGACGGCAGTCCGAACCACTCGGGCACCGTAGCTACGGCTGGTCAGAATGAGGTGGAGAAGTTCCAGGACCCTGGAATTCCCCCGCACCGTTTGCGCCTGGCTGACACGGACCCGAAGGCCGCAAAGCGGGCAGAACGGCAGGTCGCCTTACTATTTGGCATCTCTGTTGTTGGAACCCTGATCTTCCTGGTGGCGTACTTCGCCATCGATCTGGGGCCTGGAGACTCAACCATTGACACCATCCGGATCCAGAACATGCTCCTGGGTCTTGGAACGGCTTTCGCGATGCTCGGCATCGGCACCGGCATCGTTCACTGGGCCAAGGCCCTGATGCCGGACCACGAAGTCTCCGAGGAACGCCACGCCATCCGCTACGAGGAGGACCGGCAGGCTGCCGTCCGCATCGTTGACGACATCGTGGAAGAGACGGGCATCAAGCGCCGTCCGCTGATCCGGAACACCCTGCTGGGTGCCGTTGCACTCGCACCGCTTCCGGCGGTCGCCATCTTCGGCGACCTCGGCCCGCGTCCGGACAACAAGCTTGCCCACACCATGTGGGCTCCCCAGGACGGGCAGCTCAAGCGTCTCGCCCGTGACCCCGACGGTACGCCCATCAAGGCCTCGGACGTCACCATCGGCTCGGCATTCCATGTCATTCCCGAAGGCCTGAACGAACTCCACGAGGGCAAGCTCAACGAGAAGGCCAAGGCAGTTGTGCTGCTGATGCGCCTTGATCCCGCATCGCTGAACCCTTCCGCGGGACGCGAGGACTGGGGATACAACGGAATCGTTGCTTACTCCAAGATCTGCACCCACGTCGGGTGCCCTGTCGCTCTTTACGAGCAGCAGACGCACCACCTGCTGTGCCCGTGCCACCAGTCCACCTTTGACCTCACGCAGGAGTGCAAGGTGATCTTCGGCCCCGCCAGCCGTCCTCTCCCCCAGCTGCCCATCGCAGTTGATGACGAGGGATACCTGGTCGCCACCAGCGACTTCAAAGAACCCGTAGGACCAAGTTACTGGGAGCGTGATATGCATGAGCGCAGCATCAACAGCTGAGCCCGCTTTCGTCGCCAAAACCAAGACAGGCCGGTTCACCGACTTCGTCGATGCACGTGTTGGCGGTTCCGGAATCCTCCGGGAATTCGGCCGCAAGGTATTCCCGGACCACTGGTCCTTCATGTTCGGCGAAGTGGCACTGTACTCCTTCGTCATCCTGCTCCTTTCGGGCACGTTCCTGACGTTCTTCTTCGATCCGTCCATGGCGGAGACGCATTACGACGGCTCCTACGTTCCCCTCAAGGGCGTCGAAATGTCGGTGGCGTACAACTCGTCGCTGGACATCTCCTTTGACGTCCGTGGCGGCCTCTTCATGCGCCAGGTCCACCACTGGGCGGCGCTGCTGTTCGTGGCTTCCATCGCCGTGCACATGCTGAGGGTCTTCTTCACCGGAGCGTTCCGCAAGCCCCGTGAAATGAACTGGGTTGTGGGTGGCGTGCTCCTCATCCTCGCGATGGCTGCCGGCTTCACCGGCTACTCCCTCCCCGATGACCTGCTTTCCGGCAACGGCCTGCGCATCATCGACGGCGTGATCAAGTCCATCCCGGTCATCGGAACGTACATCTCATTCTTCCTGTTCGGCGGGGAGTTCCCGGGAACGGCCATCATCGGCCGCCTGTACATGCTGCACATCCTGCTTGTACCGGCACTGATCCTGCTGATGATCGTGCTGCACCTCTTCATGGTGGTCGTCCACAAGCACACCCAGTACCCCGGCCCGGGCCGCAACGACAACAACGTTGTCGGCTACCCTCTGGGACCTGTCTACGCCGCCAAGGCCGGTGGCTTCTTCTTCATCGTGTTCGGTGTCCTGGCCCTGATGGCCGGTTTCTTCACCATCAACCCGATCTGGAACTACGGCCCGTACGATCCCTCTCCCGTGTCAGCCGGTACCCAGCCCGACTGGTACATCGGTTTCGTTGACGGCGCCCTGCGCCTGATGCCCGGCACCTTGGGCAACTGGCAGGTGGAACAGGACTGGTTCGGCTTCGTCTTCAGCTTCAACGTCCTGCTTCCGGCCCTCGTGCCTGCCGGCATCCTCTTCACCGTGATGTTCATGTACCCCTGGATCGAGCGGTGGATCACCAAGGACGACCGCGAGCACCACGTCCTGGACCGTCCCCGCAACGCCCCGACCCGTACGGCGATTGGCATGGCAGGGTTCGTCTGGTACTGCGTGATGTGGGCAGCTGCAGGTTCCGACCTCATCGCCACGCACTTCGGTGTCTCCCTGAACGATGTCACGTACTGGCTGCGCGCCCTGTTCTTCATCGGCCCGATCATTGCGTTCATCGTCACCAAGCGCGTTGCCCTGGCCCTCCAGCGCAAGGACCGCGAGATTGCACTCCACGGCCGCGAAACCGGCCGCATCGTCCGTCTCCCCCACGGCGAATTCATCGAGGTCCACGCACCTCTTGATGAGTACAAGCGCTACAAGCTGGTGGGATTCGAGTCGCCTGAGGTGCTTCCGGCCGTGCCGAACGAGCACGGTGTGGTGACCAGCAAGGAGAAGCGCCGCGCGTTCCTCTCCAAGTGGTTCTTCGAGGACCGCGTTGCTCCTGCCACTCCTGCAGAGCTGGAAGCCGCCCACGGCCACGGCCATGCAGCGGTTGAAGCCCCCGAAGAAGCAAAGAGCCTGTCCCACTAAGCTCCACGTTCAGACAGCAAGAGGCCCGGTCCAGATGGACCGGGCCTCTTGTGTTTTCCTGTTCGCAGGCTTCAGGCAGACGGACGCAGGCGGGCCGCCAGGATTCCTGCCAGGTCTAGTGGTTCCGCGCCCGGCGTGCTCCGGGACGCTGCAGGGGAACCCACAGCTTGTACCTGTCCGCCCGGTAGTAGGACACCGAATAGTCCACCATCGCGCGGGCAACGAAGGCGTGCCGCTGGATTTTCAGCAACGGCGAACCGACCTCGACATTAAGCAGCCGGGCGGTGGACGGCGAAGCAGCGGTGGCCTCGATCATGTCCTCGCCCCACTCCATCACCAGCCCGAATTGCTCGCTGAGGACGTTATACAGCGACGTCGGGGGTTCACCGTCCAGGAGCCCGGGCACCCGGTGGGCAGGAATGAAGTTTTCATCAACGCTCATGGGCTCACCGTCAGCGAGCAGCAGCCGGCGGAAGCGCACCAGCGGCGTCCCCTCGTCCAGCTGCAGTTCACGCGCG
Organism: Arthrobacter sp. RT-1; assembly: GCF_003367205.1. NCBI lineage: Bacteria > Bacillati > Actinomycetota > Actinomycetes > Micrococcales > Micrococcaceae > Arthrobacter > Arthrobacter sp. RT-1. The sequence goes on along the minus strand of NZ_QRGQ01000024.1, from coordinate 187,198 downwards.
AGGAAGGCGCTGGCGCCGATTTGTTCGAAGCTGAGGACTTTGGCTGCCGGGACCATGCCGCGGCGCTGCATCTCCTCACTGTAGGAGGTCAGCTTTACCTGAAGGTCGAGTTTTGGCCGGCGGACAAACGTGCCCAGCCCCACCACCCGTTCAATGACCTCTTCACCCACCAGTGCGTCGATCGCCTGGCGGACGGTCATCCGGGCAAGTCCGAACCGCTCCGCAAGATCCCGCTCGGAGGGCAGCGCAGAACCCGGCGGGCAGGACTCAGCGATGTAGCTCCGCAGGATCTCCCGCAGCTGGACATAGATCGCCGTGCCGCTGGCACGGTCAATCTCGCCCCTGATTCCCTTAGCGCCAACCGCCATGGTCTGTCTCCCTGCCGTCGATTTTCCCCTTCAATCGTAGGGCAGGTCTAGACCAGCTCCGTGCAGCCGATACCTTCTTTGGTAATGGACGATGCAGGCCCGCTATATTTGGTCAGGAAATTCTGTTACCGACGGATGGGGCCGTCACGACGAAGGAGTCCCCTTTGCCAACACACAAGGCCGTGGTCACGGCCTCCGTCGGCCTGCACGCACGGCCGGCAGCCATCTTTGTCCGGGCCGTCACCGACACCGGGCTTCCTGTGACGATCGCCAAAGCCGGTATCAACGGCGTGGACGCCCGGTCGTTGCTTCACGTGATGACTGCTGACTTCCAGCACGGGTGCGAGGTGGAATTGGGCATCAGCGAGAACGCCCTGAACGGGGCTGTAAGCCGCGAAAAGGCGGAAGATGCCCTCCGGGGCCTTGCCGTTCTCCTAGAGTCGCAGGGCGCGCTGTAGACGGAACTGGGCTTCAGATAAAAACAGAGCGGGCATAAACAACAACGACGTCGGGCCCCCACCTTAGGTGGGGGCCCGACGTCGTTGTTTGCTATGTGCTGCCTAGTGGGCGTGGTCTCCACGGCTGTACTCGTAGACCCAGCCGACGAGGGCTACAACAGCCAGACCGGCCGCGATGTAGACGATCCAGAAGCCGACGGCCAGGCCAAGGAACCCGCCTGCGCAGGCGAGGCCAAGCACCAGCGGCCACCAGCTCCAGGGGCTGAAGTGACCCTGTTCGCCGGCGCCTTCGTGGATTTCAGCGTCGCTGCGGTCCTCGGGACGCAAGCCGACGCGCTTGCCGGTGAAGCCGAGGTATCCGCCGATCATGCCGGCGAGGCCGCCGACCAGCAGGATGCCCAGGATGCCTACCCATTCGCCCCAGTTGGTCAGGAAACCGTAAACCAGTGCTACCGGGACAAAGAAGAAGACTCCGGCTCCAAAGATCCAAGATTCGATTTTCACTGTGCGGTGTCCTTCTGGTCGGCGTTACCCAGCGCCTGGGCTGCAGGAGCCGGGGATTCAACGGTGTGGACCTGGCGGAGTTCAGGATGGTGCAGGTCCAGGGCGGGACGCTCGGAACGGATCCGGGGCAGGGAGGTGAAGTTGTGGCGCGGCGGCGGGCAGGACGTGGCCCACTCGAGTGAGGCACCGAAACCCCAGGGATCGTCCACCTGCACCTTTTCGGCGCTGCGCCAGGTGATGTACACGTTCCAGAAGAACGGGATCAGTGAAGCACCCAGGACGAAGGACGCCACGGTAGAGAACTGGTTCATCCAGGTGAAGTTGTCCTCCACGAGGTAGTCGGCGTACCGGCGGGGCATGCCTTCGACACCCAGCCAGTGCTGGATGAGGAACGTGCCGTGGAAGCCGAGGAAGAGGAGCCAGAAGTGGATCTTGCCGAGACGCTCGTTGAGCATCTTGCCGGTCCACTTCGGCCACCAGAAGTAGAACCCGGCGAACATCGCGAACACCACGGTGCCGAACACCACGTAGTGGAAGTGCGCCACCACGAAGTAGGAGTCGGAGACGTGGAAGTCCAGCGGCGGGGAGGCCAGGATGATGCCCGTCAGGCCGCCGAAGAGGAACGTGATGAGGAAGCCGATGCTCCACAGCATGGGAGTCTCGAAGGTCAGCGATCCGCGCCACATGGTGCCGATCCAGTTGAAGAACTTCACGCCGGTGGGTACCGCGATGAGCATGGTCATGAACGCGAAGAACGGGAGCAGCACGGAGCCGGTGACGTACATGTGGTGTGCCCACACCGTCACGGACAGGGCTGCAATGGCGATGGTCGCGTAGACCAGGCCCTTGTAGCCGAAGATCGGCTTGCGGCTGAAGACCGGGAAGATCTCGGACACAATGCCGAAGAACGGCAGCGCGATGATGTACACCTCGGGGTGGCCGAAGAACCAGAACAGGTGCTGCCACAGGACAGCGCCGCCGTTCTCGGGGTCGAAGATGTGCGCACCGAACCGGCGGTCCGCGCCAAGGGCGAACAGGGCTGCGGCCAGCGGCGGGAACGCCATGAGGACCAGGATGGCCGTGACCAGGGTGTTCCAGGTGAAGATCGGCATCCGCCACATGGTCATGCCGGGGGCGCGCATGCAGATGATGGTGGTGATGAAGTTGACCGCACCGAGGATGGTGCCGAAGCCGGACAGTGCCAGGCCGAAGACCCACAGGTCGCCACCGATGCCGGGGCTGAAGGTGGTGTTGGACAGCGGCGCGTAGGCAAACCAGCCGAACGAGGCAGCACCCTGCGGGGTGATGAAGCCGGAGACGGCGATGCTGGAGCCGAACAGGAAGAACCAGAACGCCAGGGCGTTCAGGCGCGGGAAGGCGACGTCCGGGGCGCCGATCTGCAGCGGCATGATCACGTTCGCGAACCCTGCGAACAGCGGGGTTGCGAACATGAGCAGCATAACGGTGCCGTGCATGGTGAACAGCTGGTTGTACTGCTCCTTGGTCTGCAGGATCTGCATGCCGGGCTCAAAGAGTTCGGCACGGATCAGCAGCGCCATGACGCCGCCGAGGCAGAAGAACACAAAGGATGCGATCAGGTACATGTACCCGATGGTTTTGTGGTCGGTGGAGGTGATCCAGTTGACGACGATGCGTCCCTTGGATTTGGGAACCACGGGAGCCGTCAGGACTCCGGTGGGTGCGGATTGAGTGTACGTAGCCACGTCGCTCCCCTTACTTAATTTCGTTCAGGTTCGGGTTGCGGTCGTACTCCACACCGAGGAGGCCCGTGTTGCCGGCTGCCTTCAGCCCGTCCATGTGGGCCTGGAATTCAGATTCCGACACCACCTTGACGCGGAACAGCATTTCGGAGTGGTACTCGCCGCAGAGTTCGGCGCACTTGCCGTCGTAGGTGCCCTCTTTAGTGGGGGTAAACCGGATGTAGTTGGTCTTGCCCGGGATCATGTCGCGCTTCTGGAGGAAGGCGGGAACCCAGAAGGAGTGGATGACGTCGCGTGCGTTCAGTTCCAGGTCGACGGACTTGTTCACCGGCAGGTACAGGGTGGGGAGCTGTTCCTTGTCAATGGTGTTTCCGGTGAGGTGCGCCTGGACGCCGGCCTCGTGGACGTCTTCTTCGATGACGTCGCCGGCCTTGTAGTTGAAGTCCCAGGCCCACTGCTTACCGCGGACGTCAACAACGACGTCGGCGGGCTGGGAGCGGTCATCAATGGCCTGCTGGTCGCGGTCGGTGAAGTAGAAGAACACCAGGACCATGAACAGCGGGATGGTCAGGTAAAAGACTTCCAGGGGCAGGTTGAAGCTGGTCTGCCGCGGGAACCCGACGGTGCCCTTGCGGCGACGGTAGGCCACCAGGCACCAGACGATCAGGCCCCAGGTAATGATGCCCACGACCAGGGCGGCAATCCATGAGTTGACCCAGAGGTCCATGATGCGGTCGGTGTTGCTGGTGGTGCCACGCTCAGTGGGCAGCCACCCTTTCTCTACCTCTGGCGAACATCCGGTCAAAACCAACGCGCCGGCAATAGCCAAGCCTGTGATCGTTGTGATCGTTTTGCGTCGGCTGCCGGTTCGGTTCTGCGAACTCACAGACGGCCCTTCCTACTTGTTGCTGTTGTCCGGGCAGCCATCGGCGCCCCGGGCACACTAAAAGTTTTACTACTCGGTGTAGAGCTTACCGCTCCGCCGGGCGTTTCGCCCACATGTCGGCGCCGTGCCCCCAAGCCAATGTTGATGGCAGGAGACACGGCGCCGGCATCGGGCGAAATAACCGGCCTAGTGGAAGGAATCTCCACAGGCGCAGGAGCCGCCGGCGTTCGGGTTGTCGATGGTGAAACCCTGCTTCGAGATGGTGTCTTCGAAGTCGATGCTGGCGCCGCTGAGGTACGGGACGCTCATCTTATCCACCACGACTTCGACGCCGTCGTAGTCGCGGACGGCGTCCCCGTCGAGGAGCCGCTCGTCAAAGTAGAGCTGGTAGATCAGTCCGGAGCAGCCGCCGGGCTGCACGGCAACCCGAAGGCGCAGATCCGTCCGGCCCTCCTGCTCGAGAAGACTGCGGACCTTGCCTGCGGCGACGTCGGTCAGCTTGACCTCGTGGACCGGCAGTTCGCCGGCAGCGCTGGTGGTTTCGGTGCTGTTCTCATTGGTTGCGGTGCTCATTGGCCTACCTTCTTAGGACGGGTCCTGGCGGCTCCGCCTTGGCGGTGCCAGCCCCTACGGATTGGGTATGGGCTATAGCTACATGCTACGTCGGACAGCCGTGTAGCTCTAACTCCTCACGTAACCATGGAAGGCCACCGGTTGTTCCCGCAGACGGTTTTTTCAGGCCCCGGAACCCTGAAGCCCGTCCCTGTTAAGGCGGGCCAGCATCAGGGCTTCGGCCAGGATTGCCTTCCGGAAGTCGCCAAGGTGCAGGGACTCATTGGCACTGTGTGCGCGCGAATCCGGATCCTCCACGCCCGTGACCAGGATCTGTGCGTGCGGATAGAGCTCCAGCAGGTCGGCGATGAAGGGAATGGAACCGCCGATCCCCGTCTCCACGGCGGGCACGCCCCACGCTTCACCCAGCGCCCACATGGCCACAGTGGCAGCCGCCGAGGACGTGTCAGTCTGGAACGGGTTGCCGCTCTCCCCCGGCGTGAATATGACCTTCGCGCCGAAGGGCGCGTTGGCCTCCAGGTGCCGGCGCACCGCCTCCATGGCCTCCGACGGGACCTGTCCCGGAGCCAGCCGCAGGCTGAACTTGGCGCGCGCACGGGGCAGGAGGGTGTTGGATGCGACGTCGACGCCCGGGGCGTCGAACCCGATGATGGACAGCGCCGGTTTGGTCCAAAGGCGCGAGGCGATGCTGCCTGACCCTGCCAGGCGTACGCCGTCGAGCACTGACGCATCGGCGCGGTAGTCCGCCTCCGGCAGGTCCACTGTGGCATTGTCCGTTGCCACGAGTCCTTCGATGGCGACGTTGCCCTCGTGGTCGTGCAGGGTGGCAATCAGGCGGGAAAGCAGGGTGGGGGCGTCCAGCACGGGGCCGCCGTACATACCGGAGTGGACGGCATGCTCCAGCACCTGGACCTCAATGACCCCGTCAACAAGCCCGCGCAGGCTGGTGGTAAGTGCGGGTATGCCCACTTTCCAGTTGCTGGAATCGGCAACGACAATAACATCGGCGCGGAGCATCTCACGGTTGGCTTCGAGGAACGGGCGGAAAGTGGGAGAACCGGCTTCCTCCTCCCCTTCAAAGAAGAAGGTGACGCCCAGGCCAAGCGCATCCCCCAGGACTTCGGAAACAGCCGCGTAGGCCGCCACGTGTGCCATGATGCCGGCTTTGTCGTCCGCTGCGCCGCGTCCGTACAGCCTGCCGTCCTTTTCCACTGCAGTGAAGGGCTTCGATTCCCACAGCGTTTCGTCCCCTGCGGGCTGGACGTCATGGTGGGCGTACAAAAGGATGGTAGGTTTGCCCGCCGCGGCGGCGCGGCGGGCGACGACGGCGGGACCGCCCGGGGTGCCGTCCGCTTTGTTGCACGCCAGGATCTGCACCCCGTCCAGGCCTGCACTGCGGAGCAGTTCCGCAACGGCTTCCGCGCTCCTTTCCAGCGGCGCCCTGTCGAAGCTGGGCCAGGCGATGCCCGGGATGGCAACAAGCTCCTTGAGCCGGCTCAGCGTGCTGTCGAAGGAGCGGTCGATGGAGTTCCTGAGGTCTGCCGTCCAGGAGCTTTCGTCAAGGCCCGGGATTGTGGGGCCGCTGGAGTTGTGCGGGGTGGCCGTCGGCGATGAAGTCATGGCGGAAACATTACTCCCGTCACATCCGCCTCCAGCGGAAGCGCCGCCCAACAGGCATTTCCTGCCCACCCGCAAGGTATTCTGTTGTGGTGTTCGGACGTAAAAAGGAAGCGCCTTCGGCGCAGGAATCAGTAGACCAGCAGGCGGCGGAAGCGGCAGCGCGGCAAGGCGGCGTGACGGGCAAGGGCGCCCCGACTCCCACCCGCCGGGCGCAGGAGGCGGCTCGCAGGCGTCCACTGGTGCCGGAGGACCGCAAGGCGTCCAAGGCGGCTGAGCGCCAGGCTATCCAGGACCAGCGGCAAAAGATGCGCCAGGCACTGGATACGGGTGATGAGAAATTCCTCCCCCTGCGTGACAAGGGCCCCCAGAAGCGCTTCGCCCGTGATTTCGTGGACGCCCGATTCAGCCTGGGCGAGTACCTCATGTTCGGCGCGCTCGTTTTTGTCCTGGTGTCGCTGGTGGTGCCGGCGTCCAGCGACCTCATGATTTATGTCCTGGGCGGATTCTGGGTGATGTTCCTGGCCGTCTTCATCGACGTCTTCATCCTGTCCCGCAAACTCCGCAAGCGGCTGACCGAAAAGTTCGGCGAGGTGGAGCGCGGCACGGTGTGGTACGGCTCCATGCGTTCGCTGCAGTTCCGCAAGCTCCGTCTGCCCAAGCCCCAGGTCAAGCGCGGACAGTACCCGGCCTGATCCGTCGAGTCCATCCACACCAACAACAATGAGCTAACCCCGGCGGTATGAACCGCCGGGGTTAGTCGTTTAAGGAGCCGTACGAGACTGCGGCTCCTGCCAGGTCAGGACCGGCGGTTTTTCGCAAGCTGGCGGTTGATCCGGGCTGCCCAGAACGGGCCCTCATAGAGGAATGCAGTGTAGCCCTGGACGAGTGTTGCCCCGGCGTCGAGCCGTTCCTGGACATCCTGTGCTGTTTCCACACCGCCCACGGCCACGAGGGTCAGTTCGCCGCGGGTTGCTTCCTTGAGCCGCCGCAGGACGTCCAGGGACCGCTGCTTGAGGGGCGCTCCGGAGAGCCCGCCGGCGCCGCACTTTTCCACCTGCTCGGCCGGGGATGTGAGGCCGTCCCTGGCGATTGTTGTATTGGTGGCGATGATGCCGTCCAGCTTCAGGTCCAGGGCGAGGCGCGCGACGTCGTCGATATCCTCGTCGCTCAGGTCCGGCGCGATCTTCACCAGCAGCGGCACATGGCGCCCCGCTGCGCGGTCAGCCTCTTCGCCTACTGCGGTGAGCAGGGGCCGCAGGGTCTCCACATCCTGCAGCAACCGCAGGCCGGGAGTGTTCGGGGAACTGACGTTGACCACCAGGTAGTCGGCGGCGGGGGCGAGGCTGCGGGCACTGACGAGGTAGTCGTCCACCGCGTCGGCGAGCTCCACCACTTTGGTCTTGCCGATATTGACCCCGATCACGGGGCGAACCCCGCGGTGCCTGCGCTGCAGCGCCGCCCGGGCAGCCTTTAGACGGGGTGCCACCGTGTGGGCGCCGTCGTTGTTGAATCCCATCCGGTTGATGACGGCACGGTCCTGGACCAGGCGGAAGAGCCGCGGCTTTTCGTTTCCGGTCTGGGCCTGGCCGGTGATTGTTCCTACCTCCACATGGCCGAAGCCCAGCTCGGTGAGGGCTTCGATGCCGTGCCCTTCCTTGTCAAAGCCGGCAGCCAGGCCAAACGGCGACGGGAAGGTGACACCGAAGGCGGTGGTCTGCAGGGACGGCGCAGGTGCCGTGAGCTTCTGGAGGACCTTGCCGGCGCCGGAGGCATGCGCAAACCGGATGCCTTTGAACCCGATTGTGTGGGCGCGCTCGGCGTCCATCCATGAAAAGGCCAGCCTGAAGAAAGTGGGATAAACGCGCATGCCACCAGTCTTCCGTCTCCGGCGTCTCAGACCAAAATGGTACAGACCAAATGCTTTGCCGGATTAGCATGAAGCCATGGAGTGGCAGCCGGACATCCTGGGTGAGGAGTTCGAGTCCCGCGCCTTTGTGGCCGCCGGGGACGACGGCGTGGAGCGGACTGCGACGCTGGTCCGGTTCCGCCCGGCGAACCACTCAGGTTCGGCCCGGCAGGCCCGCAGGGCAGTCCTTTTCCTGCACGGTTGGAGCGACTACTTCTTCAATGTGGACCTGGCGCGCTTCTGGTCCGGCGCAGGCTATGACTTCTATGCACTGGACATGCACAACCACGGCCGGAGCCTGCGCCCTGAAGACCCGGGCGGGTACGTTGCAAACCTCGCGGACTACGACGCGGAAATTGACGTGGCGTGCCGGCTTATCAGCGGGGAGGGCGGACCGGGGCCATTGACACTGATGGGGCATTCCACCGGCGGACTGGTGGCGGTCCTGTGGGCCAGCAAACACCCGGACGCGGTGTCACAGCTGATCCTCAACAGCCCATGGCTGGAGATGCACGGGAGCACCCTGGTGCGGCTGGCGGCTTCCGGCATGGTGGGACCCGTAGCCCGGTTCCGTCCCGAGGCTGTGCTCCGGCTGCCGGAGCGGGGCTTCTACTGGCGCACTATCAGCAGCGCCGCTGACGGGGAGTGGGCCCTGGATGAACGGTACCGCCCGCCTATGGCCTTTCCCGTGCGGGCCGGGTGGCTGAGCGCGGTGCTGGCGGGCCATGCCCGCGTGGCCCGCGGCCTTGATATCGAGGTGCCCATACTGGTCCTGCTGTCCCGCGGAAGCGCGAACGGACTTTTCTGGTCCGAGGAGATGCGGCGGACCGACGCCGTGCTTGATGTGCATGTCATTGGCGCACGGGCGCTTACCCTTGGCCGCACCGTTACCGTAGAGCGGATCGACGGCGCCCTGCACGACGTGTTCCTCTCCCCCGCCGCAGTCCGTGCCGACGCGTATGCCCGCCTGGCCCGCTGGCTCAAAGCCTACGGGGACCAGGACCCGGCCGACGGGCGATAAGGAATACCGTCCGTACGCACGAGGGACAGCTAGGGCGTGGCCGGGCTTTCCGCGGCGGCACCAACGGGCTTCGCAGCGTCCACGGCGCCGCCGTACCTGCGGTCCCGCCGGGCGTACTCTTCAACGGCAGCCCACAGGGTCCGCCGGTCGACGTCAGGCCACAGGGTATCCATGAACACGAACTCTGCATACGCGGACTGCCACAGCAGGAAGTTGGACAGCCGCTGCTCTCCCGAGCTGCGCAGGAACAGGTCCACGTCGGGAAGGTCCGGCTCGTCGAGATATTTCTGGATGGTCCGCTCAGTGATGGCCCCTGGCTTGATCCTTCCCGCTGCGACCTCGGCAGCGATTGCGGACACGGCGTCCGTGATCTCCGCGCGGCCGCCGTAATTAACACACATGGTCAGCGTGCAGGTGCTGTTGCCGGCGGTGAATTCCTCCGCCGCTTCCAACTCGCGGATAACTGATCCCCAGAGCTTGGGCCGGCGGCCGGACCAGCGGACGCGCACTCCCCATTCGTCGAGCTGGTTCCGCTGGCGGCGCAGCACATCCTTGTTAAATCCCATGAGGAAGCGGACTTCCTCGGGCGACCGCCGCCAGTTCTCGGTAGAGAAGGCGTAGACGCTGACATACTCAATCCCGAGCTCGATGGCCCCTGCCATGACGTCCAGCAGCGCGGGTTCGCCGGCTTTGTGTCCCTCGATCCGCGGCAGTCCGCGCTGGTTGGCCCACCGGCCGTTGCCGTCCATAACGATGGCCACGTGCCGCGGGATGAACTCTGCCGGAATGGTTGGCGCCACGGCGCCGGACGGATGCGGGTACGGGGCCACCACCGGGTGGGTGCGCCGGCGGGATGTGTTGGTCTTTTTGCCCAGGGCCACTGTCAGCTACGCTCCACATGCTTGAGGGATTTGAGAACTCGTTCGAGGTGCCATTGCAGGTAGGCCGCCACCAGGCCTGCCGCCTCCTTGCGGTGGACCGGCAGCGATCCGTCCGCGGTGGGCCAGTCGCCCGTGAGCAGGGCTGCCAGCAGTACCACTGTTTCGGGTGCGGGCGCGGGCGATCCCGGAGGCCGGCACCCGCTGCAGACCATGCCGCCGAGCGGCGCTGCGAACGCTGTATGCGGGCCCGGCTGCCCGCAGCGGGCACAGTCGGTGAAACTGGGGGCCCAGCCGCCGGTGGCCAGCGCCCGCAGCAGGTAGGAATCGAGGATGAGGCCGGCGGCGTGCTCATTCCTGCTCAGGGCGGCCAGGGCCCCGACCAGCAGGTTGTACTGCGCAGTGCCGGATTCGCCGTCCGCGTCTGTGAGCTTCTCTGCGGTCTCGGTCATGGCCGCGGCCACGGTGTACCGGCCGTAGTCAGCGGCGATGCTTCCCCCGTAGGCCCCCTTGGCGACGGCCTGGGTGACAATGTCCAGGGTGCGGCCGGACACCAGCTGAAGGTCAGCGACCATAAAGGGTTCCAGCCGCGCACCGAACCGGCTGCTCGTGCGGCGGACGCCTTTGGCGACAGCCCGGACCTGGCCGTGGTGCTTGGTCAGCAGCGTGATGATGCGGTCGGCCTCGCCCAGCTTATGGGTGCGGAGCACGACGGCGTCGTCCCGGTACGCGCGGGAGGCGAAAGACTGTTGGGCCACGCTTTTATCTTCCCATCCCCTCCGGGCGTGCGGCTGCCGGACACTGCCGTGCCGCCGGGATGACCCGGCGGCACGGCAGGAAGGGCATCAGGACTGTGCGTCGCGGATGGCGCGGTTAACAGCGGAGATGACGGCCTTCAGGGACGACATGCTGGTGTTGGCATCGATGCCCACACCCCACAGGACCCGCTCCCCCACGGCACATTCCACGTAGGCGGCGGCCATCGCGTTGCCGCCTTCGGAGAGTGCGTGCTCGCTGTAGTCGAGCACCCGGACGTCCACGCCGTCCTCCCGCAGGATGCTCAGCAGCGCGGCGATGGGTCCGTTGCCGGTGCCCGTCCGGCTGACCTGCGCACCGTCAACGGTGAGGGACGCGTGAAGCGTCATTCCGCCGTCGTCGTCCGTTTCGGTTTTGACGGCACCCAGGGAGTAGCGGCCCCACTGCCCGTCAGCTTTGCCGGACGGCAGGTATTCGTCCTGGAAGACCTGCCACAGCTGGGCCCCGCTGACTTCGCCGCCCACTGTGTCCGTGCGCTTCTGGATGACGCCGGAGAACTCGATCTGGGCGCGGCGCGGCAGGTCCAGGCTGTGTTCGTTCTTGAGCAGGTAGGCCACGCCGCCCTTGCCGGACTGCGAGTTGACCCGGATGACTGCCTCGTAGCTGCGGCCCAGGTCCTTGGGGTCCACAGGCAGGTACGGGACCTGCCAGGTGAAGTCCGCCACGTCCTTGCCGGCCGCGGCGGCGTCACGCTCCAGGGCCTCGAAACCCTTCTTGATGGCGTCCTGGTGGGAACCGGAGAAGGCGGTGAACACCAGGTCGCCGCCGTACGGGGAACGCTCGGGGACGGGCAGCTGGTTGCAGTATTCGACGGTCCGGCGGACATCGTCGATGTTCGAGAAGTCGATCATGGGGTCGATGCCCTGCACGAAGAGGTTCAGGCCCAGGGTGACCAGGTCCACGTTGCCGGTCCGCTCACCGTTGCCGAAGAGGCAGCCTTCGATCCTGTCGGCACCGGCCATGTAGCCGAGTTCGGCGGCAGCCACGCCCGTGCCGCGGTCATTGTGCGGGTGCAGGGAGAGGATGATCCCTTCGCGCGGGTGCAGGTGCCGGCTCATCCATTCGATGGAATCGGCGTAAACATTGGGGGTGGCCATCTCAACAGTGGCGGGCAGGTTGATGATGACCTGCCGGTCGGCGGAAGCCTCAAACACGTCGGCGACGGCGTTGCACACGCGGACGGCATACTCCAGTTCCGTTCCGGTGAAGGACTCCGGGGAGTATTCGTAGGTGACGTGCGTGTCCGCGAGGGTTTCCTCGTACTTCTTGCACAGCCGCGCGCCCTGCAGGGCGATGTCCAGGATTCCGTCCTCGTCCTGGTTGAAGACGACGCGGCGCTGCAGGACGGAGGTGGAGTTATAGAGGTGGACGATGGCCTGCTTGGCCCCGACCAGGGATTCGTAGGTCCGCTCGATCAGGTGTTCGCGGGCCTGCGTGAGGACCTGGATGGTGACGTCATCCGGGATGTGGTTGCCCTCGATGAGCTGGCGGACGAAGTCGAAGTCGGTCTGTGACGCGGACGGGAATCCGACCTCGATCTCCTTGTAGCCCATGCGGACCAGCAGATCGAACATCTTCATCTTGCGGGCCGGGCTCATGGGGTCGATCAGTGCCTGGTTGCCGTCCCGCAGGTCCACAGCACACCAGCGGGGAGCTTTGGTAATGATCTTGTCCGGCCAGGTGCGGTCCGGCAGTTCGACTTTGATCTGGTCCTGGAACGGCGTGTACCGGTGGGCAGGCATTCCTGAGGGCTTTTGTGCGTTTCGCATTACTGGGGGCCTTTTCTGGAGATCTTCATTGAAAGGGTGGCCGGGCAACACAAACTCCGCAGCGAGGGTGGGCCTTGCGCTAGATCGCGTCTGAGGCCTCGCCGCGGCAGCTAAGGAGAAGGAGCTCTGCACGCACCATTTGAGGGTAACACGCGTGCGTAAGATGAAAGGGCACTACCGTCCGTAAAGTCCACCATGCAGACCCTTCCGGTGTTCCAACCGGCCGCGGCCTTCAGCAAAAAGGAGTTTCAGTGCCCATTTCGGGGATCGACCTGTCCACCATTGATCACACGGTCCGGCCGCAGGATGACCTGTACCAGCACGTAAACGGTGCATGGCTTAAGGCCACGGAAATTCCCGACGACCGGCCCCTGGAAGGCACGTTCACCGCATTGCGGGACGGTTCCGAAATCGCCGTCCGCGACATTATTGAGGAAGCAGCCGCCAAGGCTGACGCTGCCAGCGGAATCGAGCGGAAGATCGGCGGGCTGTACAACAGCTTCATGGATGATGCTGCCGTGGAAGCCAAAGGCATGGAGCCTATCCGCCAGCGGCTCGCCGAGGTTTTCGCCACCACGTCCACCGCTGACCTCATAGCATTGGCCGGCCGGCTGTTCCGCTCCGATGTGGGCGGTCTTTTTTATATCTACCCTGCCCCGGATGCCGGGAATCCGGACCGCGTCCTGCTGTACACGGGACAGGGCGGCCTGGGACTTCCTGACGAGTCGTACTACCGGGAAGAAAAGTTCGCCCCCATGGTCTCCGCCTACAAGGAGCATGTGCAGACCATGCTCGCGTTGGCGGACGTGGCGGATGCGGAAGGCGCGGCCGGACGGGTGGTTGGGCTCGAAACAAAGCTGGCGTCGCACCATTGGGACAACGTCACCCTCCGGGATCCGCAGAAGACCTACAACCTGAAAACGGCTGAGGAAGCATTTTCACTGTTCCCGCACCTGGCCACCTGGTTCGACGCCGCCGGCATCGAACCGGACAAGCGCCAGGAAATTGTGGTGAGCACGCCGGACTTCTTTGCCGGCGCGGCGGGGCTGATCGAGTCCGAGCCGTTGTCCACGTGGCAGGAGTGGCTGGCCATGCGGGTCATCAGCGCAGCGGCACCTTACCTGTCCTCTGCTTTCGTGGACGCTAATTTCGCGTTCTACGGCACCACCATCAGCGGGACGCCCCGGAACAAGGACCGCTGGAAGCGCGGGGTGGGCGTTGTGGAGGCAGCCCTGGGCGAAGCCGTGGGCCAGATCTACGTCGCCCGGCATTTCCCGGAGACCCACAAGGCCCGGATGCAGACGCTGGTGGCCAACCTCATCGAAGCCTACCGCCGCAGCATCACGGACGTGGGCTGGATGGGTGAGGACACCAAGGCGGAGGCCCTCCGGAAGCTTGAGGGGTTCCGGGCGAAGATCGGCTTCCCCGATGAATGGATTGACTACTCCGCGGTGGAGATTGATCCCGCCGACCTGCTGGGCAACGTGGAGCGGGCCCATAATGCCGACGTCGACCGGCACCTTGACGAGGTGGGCAAGCCGGTGGACCGCAACAAGTGGCTCATGACCCCGCAGACGGTCAACGCCTACTACCACCCGATGATGAACGAGATTGTGTTCCCGGCAGCCATCCTGCAGCCCCCGTTCTTCACGGCGGACGCCGATGACGCCGTGAACTACGGCGGCATCGGCGCCGTGATTGGCCATGAGATCGGCCACGGCTTCGACGACCAGGGCTCCCAGTTCGACGGCGGGGGCACGCTGCGGAACTGGTGGACGGAGGAGGACCGCCAGGCGTTCGAGCAGCTCACCGCGAAGCTGGTGGCCCAGTTCGATGCGCTGGCACCCACCGCGGCGCCGGACCACCACGTCAACGGGCGGCTCACGCTCGGCGAGAACATCGGCGACCTGGCCGGGTTGGCAATCGCGTACAAGGCCTACCAGATCAGCCTGGACGGCCAGGAACCCGAGGTCCTGGACGGGCTCACCGGGCAGCAGCGCTTCTTTGCTTCGTGGGCCGCCGGCTGGCGCCAGGTCATCCGGCAGGAAGAGGCAATCCGCAGGCTTGCCACGGACCCCCACTCCCCCAACGAGTTTCGGACGAACGCCATCGTGAAGAACCTGGACGCCTTCCACGAGGCGTTTGAGGTCAGCGAAGAGGACGGCATGTGGATGCCGCCGGCGGAGCGCGTCAGCATCTGGTAACAGCCAGGCAGAACAACTGAATCGGGGCCCGCCTTCCGGCGGGCCCCGATGCAGTTAAGCAGCCTGGCTTTATTCAGAAACGATGAGGTACGGGTTCGCCTGCTGGCATGTCTCGTCGCCGGCCGTCTGGTTGACGATGTTTTCCGGCAACGCGGCAGCCGCGCCGTACGTGGTGCCCGTCGTGAAATCAGTGCCCAGATAGACCTGGACTCCCGAAACTGCGGGAAGGGCAACGGTCTGCCCGGCCGGGATCCCGAGTACCGCGGCAACGTCGGCCGCGACATCCGCGAAGCCGGGACCGTAGTAGACCACCGACTGCGCCACCGCTGTTGCCTCAAACTGGGCAGCCTGCGTGAAGCCCCCGGAGATCAGCGCCTGGACAATTTCCTGGGAACGACCGGGGACGCCGGTGCCGTTCGCCACCGCGACAGCCTGAAGTGCCTTGTCATAGGGCGGCTGGGCCGGGGCAGTTTCGGTCGGGGCGGCCGACGGCGGGGCGGTTTCGCTCGGCGAGGGCGTTGCGGGAGCGGTGGGGTCGGTCAGGTCGACGTCCTTGCGGAGGGCAGCAAAGAGCTGGGAGCCGGCCGGCTCGGCGATCTGGAGCCTGTTGGGGTCAAGGTCTGCCGGGGCGGTGGGGACGGCGACGAACGCCACCTTGCTGATGTCGATGTCCTTGAGCCGGTTGCCGATGGTCAGCAGGGTGGGAACCGAGGCCAGCCCTTCATCCACGGTCAAATTCTGGGTAACGACGTCGGCGATCTTCAGCATCTTGCCGGGATCGGCCAAGGTGCCGTCGTCCTTGATCTTCCGCGTCAGCGAGGAGAGGAAGCCCTGCTGGGCCTTGATGCGGCCCAGGTCGCCGCCGTCGGCAAATGCGTGGCGGGTGCGCAGGAACGCAAGTGCCTGCTCTCCCTGGACCATGGAGGTGCCCGCCGGCAGCCGAAGCCGGGAGTCGGGGTCATACACGGCGTCGCTGATGCAGACTTCCACGCCGCCCACGGCATTGGAGAGTTCCTTCACGGCGTTGAAGTCGGCCATCATGAAGTGGTCCACCTCCAGCCCAGTGATCCTGTTGACGGTATCCACGGCGCAGCCGATGCCGGCTTCCGTCATTGCCTCGTTGATCATGACGTCGCTGCGGGCAGGGTATTCCGTACCGGTTTCCCCGTCTTTGCACTCGGGAATGTCCACCAGGAGGTCACGCGGGAAGCTGATGACGCTGACGCGCTTGTTGTCCTCGGAGATGTCCATGAGCATCATGACGTCAGACTTGCCGTAGCCTGCGGAAAGGTCGGCTTCCCCGTATTCGGCGTTCTTCCCGTCGCGGGTGTCCGAGCCCAGGATGAGGATCTGCATCCTGCCGGTGGCGTCGCTGACCGTCTCGCTGTTTCCCCCGCCCGCGTTCAGCGGGGCCTTGGAAATATTGCCCTGCAGGCGCAGGTACCAAAACCCGGCGAACGCGATGCCTCCCACGATGGCCAGTGACAGGACGGCGGTGACAACCTTCAGCCACACGGGCATTCCCCGCAGGGAGCCAAGGTGGCGCGCTGCCCCGGCAGTGCCATCGTCCGCATGGCGGGACGCAGGTCCTGTTCCGGGTGACACGTCAGCCCTTTTGTCGCGCATGTCGCGGCCTCGCCCCACGTGGTGAACCTTCCTCTAAAATCAAAATCCGGTCCATTTTAGTGGCCCAGTCTGGGAATTGCCCGGCAGCGCTGCAGCGGCACCGGTGAACCAGGTCAGAAACCCAGCTTGACCAGCTGCTTCGGGTCGCGCTGCCAGTCCTTGGCCACCTTGACGTGGAGGTCCAGGTAGATGCGTGTACCCAGCAGGGCTTCAATCCCCTTGCGCGCGTTGGTTCCCACCTCGCGAAGCCGGCTGCCGCCCTTGCCGATGATGATGGCCTTCTGCGACGGGCGTTCCACGTACAGGTTCACGCGCACGTCCAGGAGCGGGTTGTCCTCCGGCCGGTCCGGGCGGGGAACGATCTCTTCGACCACCACTGCGAGGGAGTGCGGCAGTTCGTCGCGGACGCCTTCGAGTGCCGCTTCGCGGATCAGCTCGGCAACCATGACGGCCTCGGGCTCGTCCGTCAGTTCGCCGTCGGGATACAGCGGAGGCGACGGCGGCATGTGGCTGATCAGGACATCCGCCACGGTTTCCACCTGGAAGCCATCCGTCGCGGACACGGGCACGATGTCCTTCCAGCCGTCCTCCCCCATCACTTCACGGCCAAGCGCCGCGACTGCCAGGAGCTGTTCGGTCAGGGCCTGGCGGTCCACCAGGTCCGCCTTGGTGACGATGGCGATGACAGGCTTGCGTCCCACCGCGGCCAGCTGGGCGGCGATGAATTTATCCCCCGGACCGATCTTTTCGTTGGCCGGCAGGCAGAAGCCGATGGCGTCCACCTCGGCGAGGGTGTCCGCCACGAGGTCGTTCAGGCGCTTACCCAAAAGGGTGCGCGGGCGGTGCAGCCCCGGAGTGTCCACCAGGATCAGCTGGGCGTCCTCCCGGTGCACGATGCCACGGATGGTGTGGCGGGTGGTCTGCGGCTTGGCGGACGTAATGGCCACCTTTTTCCCCACCAAGGCGTTGGTCAAGGTGGACTTTCCGGCGTTGGGACGCCCCACCAGGACTGAAAAGCCTGCGCGGAAGCCGCCGAAGTCTTCCTCTGCTGCTGCTTTATTTTTCTTGCTCACGTGGAACTCCCTGCTGGGTTGTTTCCGCCTCTTCGAGGAGGTCTTCAAGGTCAGTGTCTACTCTTGGCACCGCTGCCGCAATTATGTGGCTGACGCGGTTCCGCCGGCCTTCCAACCGGTCCGCCCGGAGCGAGACTCCGTGGACTTCCACGTGGCTTCCAACGATCGGAACCCTGCCGAGCGCCTTGGCGAGCAGGCCGCCCACGGTGTCCACTTCGTCGTCGTCGAGCTCCATGTCGAAGAGCTCGCCCAGGTCGTCGATGCTCATGCGCGCGCTGACCCGATAGGAGCCATCGCCCAGCTCCACGGCTTCCGCGCTTTCGGTGTCGTACTCGTCAACAATTTCGCCCACGATCTCTTCGATCAGGTCCTCGAGGGTGACAAGACCGGCCGTGCCGCCGTATTCGTCGATGACGATGGCAACGTGCGTGGATTCCTTCTGCAGTTCACGCAGCAGGTCGCTCACCGGCTTGGATTCCGGCACATACCGGACCTCCCGGGCCAGTGACTCCACCAGCGGCGGTTCCTCGTCCGGGGCCAGCTCATGCAGGACGGCGGCAACGTCCTTAAGGTAAATGATGCCGAGGATATGGTCGGTGTCCTCGGCGATCACAGGGATCCTGGAATAGCCGGAGCGCAGGAACAGCGTCATGGCCTGGCGGAGGCTGGAGCCCGCTTCGATGCTGAGGATGTCCGTCCTGGGCACCATGACCGCGCGCACCAACGTGTCGCCGAAGTCGAACACGGACT
The DNA here is from genome assembly GCF_003367205.1 of Arthrobacter sp. RT-1. Taxonomy (NCBI): domain Bacteria; kingdom Bacillati; phylum Actinomycetota; class Actinomycetes; order Micrococcales; family Micrococcaceae; genus Arthrobacter; species Arthrobacter sp. RT-1. The sequence goes on along the minus strand of NZ_QRGQ01000024.1, from coordinate 169,025 downwards.
GGATCATCTCAGCCTCGGTGTCCTCGATCATGTCGGATTCGCTGGCCCGCTCCACAAGCTCACGGAATTCCTGCTCGCTGAAAAACGCTTCGTCGCCGCCCGGCGCGCCGGGCGCTGCCGCGCTTCCCAAGGCCACGAGCCAGCCGGGGATGGGCCCCAGGACCCAGGTGAGGAAGCGGATCAAGGGGGCCGTGAAACGGACCACGGCAGCAGAATGCAGCCTGCCCAGCTGCCGGGGTGAGACACCCACGATCACGAATCCCAGCAGGGCCATGATGCCGGTTGCTGCCAGGCCGGCAAGCCAGATGTTGTCCAGCAGGCTGTAAAGCAGGACGGCCACAGCCACCGCGGAAGCCATCTCGAACCAGATGCGCCAGAACCGGAGGGCCCGGATATGCGCCACGGGCTGGGCGAGGATCCGGCGCATGGCGATATTGCGGCTCTTGAGGAGTGCCTCCTCGGCGTCGTGGCGCGGGAGGAAATTGAAGGCGGCCTCGGCCGCGGTCAACACCGCCGCGATACCCAGGAAGACCAGTGCCATCGCGACAAGGAGCAAAGGCGTCACTGGGTGGTCTCGGCGGGTGCTTCTTTGCCGGTGAAGCCGGACAGGAGCTCCCGCTGGAGCCCGAACATCTCGGCCTTCTCCTCGGGTTCTGCATGGTCGTAGCCCAACAGGTGCAGAATGCCGTGTGTTGTCAGCAGCAGCATTTCATCCTGGAGCTGATGGCCCGCGTTCCGGGCCTGGACCACGGCCACCTGGGGGCAAATGGCAATGTCGCCAAGCATTCCCTGCGGAGTGGGCCGGTCCGGCGTCCCGGGTGTGAGCTCGTCCATGGGTACGGACAGGACATCGGTGGATCCCGGCTCATCCATCAGTTCGATGTGCAGCTTCTCCATCGCGGGCTCGTCCACGAGGAGGATCGACAGTTCTGCCTGGGGATGGATATAGAGCTGTTCGAAGATGTACCGGGACAGCGCAACGAGTTCCGCTTCGTCAACCTGGACGCCGGACTCGTTGTTCACCTCGATGCTCAAGCGTGTTCCCCCCGTTTTTCCTTGGTTGCTGAATGTTTGACGCGGCGGCGCTGGGCATCGTCCCAGATGCTGTAGGCATTGACGATGTCGCCCACCAGGCGGTGCCGGACGACGTCGGCCGCGTCCAGGACCGAAAAGTTCACGCCTTCGATGCCGGTCAGGATTTCCTCCACGATCCGCAGTCCGGACCGGGTGCCGAAGGGCAGGTCAACCTGCGTGACGTCACCGGTGACCACCATCTTCGAGCCGAAGCCGAGCCGCGTCAGGAACATCTTCATCTGCTCGGGCGTGGTGTTCTGCGCCTCGTCGAGAATGATGAAGGCGTCGTTGAGCGTGCGGCCGCGCATGTAGGCAAGGGGTGCCACCTCGATGGTGCCGGCTGCCATGAGCCGCGGAATGGATTCGGGATCCATCATGTCGTGCAGTGCGTCATAGAGCGGACGGAGGTACGGATCGATTTTGTCGCTCAGGGTTCCGGGGAGGAAACCCAGGCGTTCCCCGGCTTCAACCGCCGGACGGGTCAGGATGATCCGGCTGACCTCTTTTTGCTGCAGCGCCTGGACCGCTTTGGCCATGGCAAGGTACGTCTTGCCGGTTCCGGCCGGTCCGATACCAAAGATCACGGTGTTGTCGTCAATGGCGTCAACGTAGTTCTTCTGGTTCAGGGTTTTCGGGCGGATGGTGCGGCCGCGGCTGGAGAGGATGTCATGGGTCAGCACGTCCACGGGGTTCTGCAGGGACTGGGTGCGCAAGAGGGCCACCAGCTGCTGGAGCACCGTGGGACTGATCACCGTGCCGCGGGCAACGAGGCCGCGGACTTCATGGAGGAGCCGCATGATCCGCGGTACGTCACTGGTGGGACCGCTGATGGAGAGTTCGTTGCCGCGGACGTGGAAATTAACGTCCGGGAACTGTTCCTCGATGTACCGCAACGCCTCATCATGGCTGCCGAGTGACTGAACCATCTGATCGGAGTTGTCAAAAAGGACTACCTCGGTCCGGATGCCGGGAAGGGAATGGGGGAACTCCCCGGGCGTGCCCTCTCCGGTGGTGAGCCGGCGCTTTCCGTTAGCTGATTCAGTCATGGTGCTGGCCCGTAGGCCTGTGGTCCCCTCGAGGTCGGTTCAGTTGTTGGGCTGTTGCGCGGAGGCCGTTGCCCGGTCCTCCCGTCCAGCGATCCTTCCATCTTACGCCAGAGCGTCCCACGGCCGGATATAGGGAGGCTGCCCTGCAGGCACGAAAGGGCCCGCCGCGGCGGTGGTTGCGTCATAAGGTATCAACTTCATATCGGCCTCATATCGTTCCCGTTGCAGTTGGCCGCCAGTGCCGCTCCGCGGCTCTTGCGCCCCGCGCGTTGTGCCATGCTGGAAATCCAGCTGCAGCTGGAACACCAGGCCGCCCGGGGATCGGCCCTCCATGCAAGGAAAGGACAGGCAACAAAAGTGCCGGAAACCGCTGCGCCCAAGGGCGCCGCCCGCGCCATGGGCCGCGCGCGCGCACTTGTGCTTGCCGGTGTCCTTGTTGCCGTCCCCGCCTTAACGGGCTGCATTGCCGAAGCGGGACCGTCGCCCACCGCCACGCCGCTCACAGGTCCGGCCGCCTCGGGCACCGCACAGCCTCCGTCCACCAGCGCGCCGCTGGAAACCACCCAGTCCTCCAACAAGGCGCCGGTGTACTGGATCGGCCGCAGCGACAGCGGGGTTTTCCTTTACCGGGAATTCCGGGATGTCCCGGACCAGGAAAATCCGGTCACCCGGGCACTGCGGGCCATGATGTCCGACAAACCCCTCGACCCTGATTTTTTTACCCCCTGGCAGAACCCGAGCCAGCTCGCCACGTCGATTTCGGGCAAGGACGTCATCACTGTTGATGTGTCCGAGGATGCATTCAACAGCAATCTCGACGCCGACATGGCTGCCCGGGCCATCCAGCAGCTGGTGTATACGGCGACGGCGGCGGCTGCCAGCTCAGGACTGATCGACTCGGGCCAGCAGATCCGGGTGCGGATCCTGGTGGACGGACATACGGACTACGTGGCCTTTGACCACATCCAGCTGGGAGCCCTGATGACGCGGACCGCAGGCCTTGTTGCGCCCGTCTGGATTATTGACCCGCAGGAAAACGTGGAAGTGGGCGGCGGCAGCGTCAAGATCACCGGGCGCAGCACAACGGCAGGCGGCAAGCTCCGCTGGCAGATCCTCCAGTCCAGGGACAACGGCGCCAAGGAGCCGTTCCTCACGGGCGAGACCACCGCGTCTGCTGAACAGGGACAGGCCGGGGTGTTCACCCTGGCGCTCAACCTGCCGCCAGGTGACTACGAGCTGCGGGTCTCCCAGGCGGGTACTGGCGACCAGCCGGACCAGTACGAGGACAACCGGGCCTTTAAGGTGCGGTAGCCTTCCAGCGGCCCAGGATGTCGCTGGCAAGGACGACGGCGGCAGGCCCGGCCGTTGATGAGCGCAGGACGTGGTGGCCCAGGAGTGCTGTCACGGCGCCCTTGTCGCAGAGTTTCGTGACTTCCCGGGGGCTGATGCCGCCTTCCGGTCCCACGATCAGGAGCACTTCCCGGGGCGCCGCTCCCCCCGCTCCATCCCATGCTTCGAGGACGTTTCGCAGTGGCCGCACGGCGTCCTCATGAAGGATGACAGCCAGGCCGGCGGCTTCGACGGCCGCGGACAGGGCGGCTGTGTCGACGGCGGGCCGGACCTCGGGAACCCAGGCCCGGCGTGCCTGCTTGGCCGCCGCAGTCACAACGGACTGCCATTTGGCATGGGCCTTGGCGGCCCGGTCACCTTTCCAGCGCACGATGGAACGCTCGGACTGCCACGGAATGACGGCGTCGATTCCGAGCTCTGTCGCCGTTTCGATGGCCAGCTCGTCCCGGTCGCCCTTCGCAAGCGCCTGGACCAGGACCAGCCGGACATCGGGGCGGTCTTCGACAGCCACCGACGTGCACTCGACCTCCAGAGCCGAGGAAGAAGCCGCGGTGACGCGTCCGCTCATCCGTGTGCCGGCACCGTCCACGATGTCCACAGCTTCACCGGGTGACAGCCGTTTAACCGCAACAGCGTGCCTGGCTTCGGGTCCTTCCAGGATGAAGCGTGTTGCGGGCGCGACGCCGTCCAGGGACCCGGCGGGAGTGAAGAAGACGGGGTTGCTCACCGCTACAGGTTACCGAGGCGGTCCCGGAGTTTGGCGAACATGCCGCCGCTGGCAGCGAGTTTGCCCTCGGTAATCTGCTCGCCGCGCATCTTGGCGAGCTGCCGCAGCAGGTCCTCCTGGGCGGCATCCAGCTTTGCGGGGGTCTCAACCTGCAGGTGCACCTTCAGGTCGCCGCGGCCATAGCCGCGCAGGTGGGTAACGCCGAGGCCGCGGAGGGTGATGATCTCACCGGACTGCGTTCCGGGCTTGACGTCGATTTCCTGGGTCCCGTCGAAGGTCTCAAGGCTTACCTCTGTACCCAGCGCTGCGGCCGTCATGGGGATGTTCAGCGTGGCGTGGAGGTCGTCTCCGTCGCGGACGTAGGTGGCGTCATTGTTGACGCGGATCTCCACGTAAAGGTCACCGGAGGGTCCGCCGGCGGGCCCGGCCTCGCCCTGGCCGGAGAGCTGGATCCGGGTGCCGGTGGCCACGCCGGCGGGAACCTTGATGGTCAGGGACCGGCGGCTCCGGATCCGTCCCTGGCCGCTGCATTCGTTGCAGGGGTCCTTGATGACGGTGCCGAAGCCTTCGCAGCTGCCGCAGGGCGCAGCCGTCATGACCTGGCCCAGGATGGAGCGAACGGCCCGCTGGACCTGGCCGCTGCCTCCGCAGATGTCACACCGTTCGGGGTGGGTGCCGGGCCGGCAGCATGATCCCTCGCAGGTGGGGCAGGTGACAGCGGTGTCCACTTCGAGTTTCTTGTTGACGCCGAACACCGCATCGCGGAGGTCGATCCGGACACTGATGAGGGCGTCCTGGCCGCGGCGGACACGGGAGGCAGGCCCGGTGGAGCCGCCGGCGCCAAAGAACGTGTCAAAGATGTCCTGGAACGCGAAGCCCTGGCCGGCGTAGCTGCCGCCGCCGAATCCGTTGTCGGTACCGTTTTCGTTGCCGGTGGTGTCATAGACGCGCCGCTTTTGGGGGTCGGAAAGGACCTCGTACGCGTGGGTTACTGCCTTGAAGCGGTCTGCGGCGTCCTCACCCGGGTTAACGTCCGGGTGCAGGGTCCGGGCCAGCTTGCGGTAGGCCTTCTTGATTTCTTCGCCGGTGGCCTCCGGTGAGACTCCAAGGACGTCATAGTGGCTGCTCAAAGTTCGTATCTCTTCCTTGTTGTACTGCCTGCATGCGGGGTGCCCTGCCCGTGGTTCCGGCTGCCTAAGCGCCGGGACCGCCGGTCAGGGTCCCAGGATCCGGGAAAGGTAACGGGCAACAGCCCTGACGGCGGCCATGGTGGTGGGATAGTCCATGCGCGTCGGCCCCAGCACGCCAATCTTGGCCGTGCTGTCCGGGCCGTATCCCGTGGCCACGACGGACGCCTCGGAAAGGCCGTCGTAGGGGTTCTCGCGGCCGATGCTGACGGCCACGCCGCGGTGGTCCTGCGCCATCTCGCTCAAGAGCCGCAGCATGACCACCTGCTCCTCAAGGGCTTCCAGGACGGGGCCGATGCTGAGCGGGAAATCGACGTTGGACCGCGCAAGGTTCGCCGTTCCCGCCATCACCATCCGGTCCTCACGGCTGCTGTGCGCCAGCACCTCCAGCCCGTGGGCCAGCGCCTGCGCGGCCGGCCTCTGGCTGGGACTGACCGCCGACACCACGGCCGGAAGTGACTGGGCCAGCTGGCCCAGCGGCGTTCCTGAAAGGGAACCCAGGAACCGGGTCCGCAAGGCGGCCAGGGCGTCGTCCCCCAGGTCCTGCCCGACGTCGATGACCCGCTGTTCCACCTTGCCGCTGTTCGCAATGAGCACCACCAGCACCTTGCGGGGAGCAAGCAGGACGAATTCGATGTGCCGGATCAGGGCACGGCTCAGGTGCGGATACTGGACAACCGCCACCTGGTTGGTCAGCTGCGACAGCAGGCGGACCGTCCGGTCCAGGACGTCGTCAAGGTCGTCAGAGCCCTCCAGCAACGACTGGATGGCCCGGCGCTCGGCCTGCGACAGGGGTTTGACGGCCGAAATCTGGTCGACGAACAGACGGTAGCCCTTGTCCGTGGGAATCCGGCCCGCGCTGGTGTGCGGGGCGGTGATCAGGCCCTCGTCCTCCAGCGCCGCCATATCGTTGCGGATTGTCGCACTGGAGACGCCAAGATGATGCCTCTCGACCAGGGCCTTGGATCCCACCGGCTCGCGGGAGTGGACGTAGTCCTCCACGATGGCCCGCAGTACTTCCAGCTTGCGTGGCTCGCTCACACTCCACCTCCATCCAGGGTCAGGGCGGCCGTGCCGCCCGCACCGTGCCACCACCAGGGTTAGCACTCGACATGCCTAAGTGCTAACAGTCTATTATGCCCCGGGCCGTTGTTAGCATTGGTACCGCTCCGGGCGAAATTCCGGTGGCACTGATCTAGCGCTAGGCGGAGTCGATCCATGGATTACCAGAACTGGGGCCCCCGGGACATGTCCGCGCCCGTCCGGACCCAATTGCCCGAAGTGCCCGTTGAGCGCGGCATGGTGCTGGAGGACGTCCAGTCCGGTTGGGTCGGCGCCGTCACCCGGGTGGAAAAGTCCGGCGGAATGCACGTGGTGGTCCTCGAGGACCGCCGCGGGAAGTCACGGACCTTCCGGCTGGGCTTCGGTTTCCTCCTCGAAGGCCGCGCAATCCGCCTGATGCCCCCGGCACCCCGTCCGGCGACGGCCGCCCCCGCCGCCGGAAGGACTGCCTCCGGCTCGGTGCGGATTGCCGGCCAGCGCGCACAGGTAGCCAAGGCCAGCCGCATCTGGGTGGAGGGAAAGCACGACGCCGAACTGGTGGAAAAAGTGTGGGGAGACGACCTCCGGGTGGAGGGCATCGTCGTCGAACCCCTGCACGGCATTGACGACCTGGCCGGCGCGGTGGCCGACTTCCGGCCCGGACCGGGACGGCGCCTGGGCGTGCTCGTGGACCACCTGGTGCCGGACTCCAAGGAGTCGCGCATTGCCGATGCCGTCATGGCGTCTCCCGGCGCGGCCGGGAACGTGCTCATCGTGGGCCATCCCTACGTGGACGTGTGGCAGGCCATCCGGCCCGCTGTCCTCGGCATCGAGAAGTGGCCCGTTGTGCCGCGCGGGCAGGACTGGAAGACCGGGATCCTGGCCGCTTTCGGCTGGCCCCACGACACGAAGGAAGACATCGGGCTTGGATGGCAGAAGCTGTTGGGGGCCGTCCGCAGCTATGCAGACCTGGAAGCATCCCTGCTGGGGCGGGTTGAGGAAGTGATCGACTTCCTCACTGTTCCCTGATTGGGCAGCCAACACCCGGATAGCCAGTATTCTTGGTACTGCGGTGCCTGTGAAAAAGGGGCAGGCCCGCACCCAACCACCGGCATTCGCACCATTTGCACTCTCGAAGGAACAGACTGTGTCAGAAAACGCACGTGATCACAGGGACAGCCAGGGCGGCGCGGGCCGCTCGGAATACCACGGCGTCCCGGCGAATGCGCTGCCCCTGACGGCGGGCGAGGACCGGCAGTGGGCCACGCTGGCGCACTTTGGCGGGATCCTCGGCTGCGTTCCTGCCCTGCTGATCTTCCTCATTTTCAGGGACCGTGGACCGTTCACCGCCCAGGAGTCCAAGGAAGCCCTCAACTTCAGCCTCCCGCCCACCATCGCGGCCGTGGTGGCCAATATCCTGGTGTTCATCCCCGTGATCGGCAACATTTTTGCCGTGATCGCGACCCTCATCTGGATCGCCCTGACCTGCTTCTCCGTGGCCGCCGGCATCCACGTCAACCGCGGCCAGCCGCACCGCTACCCGTACAACCTTCGCTGGATCAAGTAACCGCACCACGGGGGTCACTCCCTGCCCGATAACCACGCGTTTTTGGGCAGGACGTGACCCCGTGTTGGTTTAGCGGATTACTCGGGAAGGATGCGGCGGACCACCGCGTCAGCCAGCAGGCGTCCCTTGAGGGTGAGGACCAGCTTCCCCCGGAATGCCGCGGCCGGGTCCACCAGGCCGTCGGCAATCAGCCCGGCAATCTCATGGCGACCCACGGCGCTCAGGGCGGCCACCTCAAGCCCGGCCTGAAGGCGGGCTTCCAGCATGACGCGCTCGATGTTCCGGGTTTCCAGGTCCAGGGTCTCCCTGCCTGCGGCCGGGGACAGGCCCTGCGCCAGGCGGCCGGCGTAGGCAGTGGGGTGCTTGACGTTCCACCAGCGGACACCGCCCATGTGGGAGTGCGCGCCGGGGCCGATCCCCCACCAGTCGTCCCCGCGCCAGTAGGCGAGGTTGTGGCGGCAGGCATGGTCCGGGGTACGGGCCCAGTTGCTGACTTCGTACCAGCCCAGCCCGGCTTTGGTGATCAGCTCATCGGCGAGCTCGTACTTGTCCGCATGGTCGTCGTCGTCGATTCCGGGTACCTCCCCACGGCGGATCTGGGCAGCCAGCTTGGTGCCGTCCTCGATGATCAGCGCGTAGGCGCTGATGTGGTCCGGACCGTAGGACAATGCCGTTTCCAGCGTGTGGCGCCAGTCGGCCAGGGACTCCCCCGGCGTTCCATAGATCAGGTCCAGGCTGACGGCGAGACCCGCCTCGCGCGCCCACTGCACAACCTCCGGTACCCGGCTGGGCGTGTGCGTCCGGTCCAGGACCTTGAGCACATGCGGAACAGCCGACTGCATGCCGAACGAGATCCGGGTGAACCCGGCCTCCTTCAAAATGGCGAGGGATTCGGGCGTGACGGAGTCGGGATTGGCCTCCGTAGTGACTTCGGCGCCGTCCTCGATCCCCCACTGGTCGATGGCCGTCCGAAGAATCAGGGCAAGGTCGTCCGCGGGAAGCAGCGTGGGGGTGCCGCCGCCGAAGAAGACGGTGCTGAGCTTCCGGTCGGGGATTCCGGATCCGGCCAGCACCTTGGCCGCCAGCGCCACCTCGGACGCCGCGGTTTGGGCGTAGGCATCCTGCGACGCACCGCCGCCCAGTTCGGTGGCGGTGTAGGTATTGAAGTCGCAGTAACCACAACGGACGGCGCAGAACGGAATGTGTACATACAACCCAAACGCCCGGTCCGCCGCACCTTCTGCCGCCTGGGCAGGCAGCAGTCCGTCCGACGGCGCCGGGTCGCCGAGGGGAAGAACGCTAGGCATCGTTGCGGCCCTGGTTATGTCCGGCCACCATCATCACTACTTCTTGGCCTTGTCCTTGGATTCGTCGGTGGTGAGTGCGGCGATGAAGGCCTCCTGCGGGACCTCAACGCGGCCCACCATCTTCATGCGCTTCTTGCCTTCCTTTTGCTTCTCCAGCAGTTTGCGCTTACGGGAGATGTCACCGCCGTAGCACTTGGCCAGGACGTCCTTGCGGATGGCGCGGATGCTCTCGCGGGCAATGATCCGGGAGCCAATGGCTGCCTGGATGGGCACCTCGAACTGCTGGCGGGGAATGAGTTCGCGCAGCTTGGTGGTCATCATGACCCCGTAGGAGTAGGCCTTGTCGCGGTGGGTGATGGCGGAGAACGCATCCACCTGCTCACCCTGGAGCATGATGTCCACCTTCACCAGGTCCGCCACCTGGTCGCCGTCGGCCTTCCAGTCCAGGGAGCCGTAACCGCGGGTCTTGCTCTTGAGGATGTCAAAGAAGTCGAACACGATCTCGGCGAGCGGCAGGCGGTAGCGGATTTCCACCCGGTCCTCGGACAGGTAGTCCATGCCGCCCATCACGCCGCGGCGGCTCTGGCACAGCTCCATGATGGCGCCGACAAACTCATTGGGGGCCAGGATGGTTGCGGAGACCATGGGCTCGCGGACCTCAGAGATTTTGCCGGAGGGGTATTCGCTGGGGTTGGTCACGTGGACCACCTTCTTGTCCTCCAGCGTCACCTCGTATTCCACGTTCGGGGCGGTGGAGATGAGGTCAAGGTTGTATTCGCGCTCCAGCCGCTCCCGGGTGATTTCCAGGTGGAGCAGGCCGAGGAAGCCCACGCGGAAACCGAAGCCCAGGGCAGCGGACGTTTCAGGTTCGTACACGAGGGCGGCGTCGTTGAGCATCAGCTTCTCCAGCGCATCGCGGAGCACCGGATAGTCCGTGCCGTCCAGCGGGTACAGGCCGGAGAAGACCATCGGCTTGGCATCGGCGTAGCCGGGCAGGGAATCAGCCGCCGGTTTGGCGAGGTTCGTGACGGTGTCGCCCACCTTGGACAGGCGGACATCCTTCACCCCGGTGATGAGGTAGCCCACTTCGCCGACGCCCAGTCCCTTGGAAGGTGTGGGCTCCGGTGAGCTGACGCCGATCTCAAGGAGTTCGTGCGTGGCCCGCGTGGACATCATCTGGATGCGTTCGCGGGGGTGGAGCATGCCGTCCACCACGCGGACATACGTCACCACGCCGCGGTAGGTGTCATAGACGGAGTCGAAGATCATGGCACGGGCGGGGGCGTCCGCGTCGCCTTCGGGGGCCGGCAGGTCGCGGACAATCTTGTCCAGCAGGGCTTCAACGCCCATGCCGGTCTTTCCCGAGACGCGAAGGACGTCCTCCGGATCTCCGCCAATCAGGCTGGCAAGTTCGGCCGCGTACTTCTCGGGCTGGGCTGCCGGGAGGTCAATCTTGTTCAGGACCGGAATGATCGTGAGGTTGTTTTCCATCGCCAGGTACAGGTTGGCGAGGGTCTGGGCCTCAATACCCTGGGCTGCGTCCACCAGGAGGATCGCTCCTTCGCAGGCGGCGAGCGAGCGGGAAACCTCGTAGGTGAAGTCCACGTGGCCGGGGGTGTCGATCATGTTCAGCGCGTAACTGGTGCCGTCGAGTTCCCAGGGCATGCGGACTGCCTGGGACTTGATGGTGATGCCGCGCTCGCGTTCGATGTCCATCCGGTCCAGGTACTGGGCCTTCATGTCGCGGGACTGAACGACGCCGGTGAACTGCAGCATGCGGTCTGCCAGGGTGGACTTACCGTGGTCAATGTGCGCGATGATGCAGAAGTTCCGAATGAGGGCCGGATCTGTCGCGGCGGGCACCGGGGCGGTGCGGGCCATGGGAGACACGCAGGGTCCTTACTGTTGGCATTCACGCGGCACCGCCGGGGCACTGCACAGGGCCCCTGCGGTTAAGCCGCACATCTGGAACATCCAGTGTCCCACGTCCGGACCTGTGGCACTGCATTCCATGCCGGATCTGCCGTCATTCCCCGGCGCACCGCCGGCTATAGGGTGGCGGGATGGCTATCAACCTCCTCCGTTCCCTGGGAAAAGCCGTCGGAAGCGGCCTCCGGCTGCTGCGGAAGGTAGGACGGGCAACACCACCCGCCGGCCCCCGCCCCGCACCGAACCGCGCTACCCGGGGTTCCATGTCCAAGAAGTCTGGTTCCCGGAATGCAGCTTCCGCCGGTGCCGTTGCCGCGGGCCGGCCCGGGGACGCCTACCCCGGTGATTTCCTGGGGCGGTCAAAGGTTTCGTATGCGCCGCAGCCCGATGGTGCCCCGGATCCGGGCGAGGTTGTCTGGGCGTGGGTTCCGTACGAAGAGGACCACACCCGCGGGAAGGACCGACCGGTCCTCCTGGTGGGGCGCAGCGGGCCCTACCTGCTGGGGCTGATGCTCACCAGCCGGGACCGCGTTCCGGCCGCGTCGGCCTCCATCGACTATGTGGACCTGGGCAAGGGAGGCTGGGACCGGCAGGGCCGGCCGAGTGAAGCCAGGCTTGACCGCATCCTGCAGATCAGGCCGGACAGCATCCGGCGGGAAGGCGCGGTCCTGGACCGGACGCGCTTCGACAGCGTGGCAGCCGGGCTGCGGCGGCGACACGGCTGGTCTTAACGGCAAAATGGCCAGTCCGGCGCCTGACCTGCTATTCTTTATAGCTGTGTGTCCGTGCAGGTCGACGGCCACTGATGGTTGGCCGCCATAGGTATCCCCACGCCGCTCAGTCAATGGCCAATCTGAAAGCCCTCTAGACCATTTCCGCATTAAAAAGAGAGTTCACACGTGGCGAATATCAAGTCCCAGAAGAAGCGCATCCTCACCAACGAGAAGGCACGCCTGCGCAACAACGCAGTCAAGTCCGAGCTGAAGACGGCCATCCGCGCCGTCAACACCGCCGTTGAGTCCACGGACAAGGATGCAGCTGCTGCTGCCCTGGTTACTGCCAGCCGCAAGCTGGACAAGGCTGTCAGCAAGGGTGTTCTGCACAAGAACAACGCAGCGAACCGCAAGTCGGCGATCTCCAAGAAGGTCAACGCACTCTAAGGTTTCCAGTTCGTCTGAACTGATGGTTGTGGCCGGTACCCTCGGGTACCGGCCACACATCTTTAAGCACCAATAGGCAGCACCGTGAAGCGGGCGCGGGAACCGGGTCAGCGGCCCCCGCATGCACGGGCGCGGGGACGCGTTACCTGCCCTGGACGGACATCGCTATCACCGTCACGGCATGCTCTACCGCATACACCGGGTCGCGGGACAATCCCTTGACCTGGGCATCGGCTTCGGCAGTTGCCTGGATGGAACGGACCAGCCCCTCCGGTGTCCAGCGGCGGACGTCGCGTTGGGCCTGTTCCACCAGCCAGGGCTGCATTCCCAGTTCGGATGCGATCTGGGCTGAGGAACCGGAGGCTCCCGCCACCCGGGCGACGGTGCGCAGTTTGGCGGCGAGGGCTGCCACGAGCGGAACGGGGTCGGCTCCGGTAGCGAGTGCGTGGCGGAGCGTGGACAGCGCCAAGGGGCCGTTGCCTGCCATCGCGGCATCTGCCACCTTGAATGCGGTGGCCTCGATCCGCCCGCCGTAGTAGCGGTCCACCACTTCCGACGTCACTGTGGTGCCGGCGTCTGCCACCAGTTGGCTGCATGCGGCAGCGAGCTCGGAAAGATTGGCTCCGACTGCGTTGACAAGGGCAAGGACGGCTTCCTGTTCGATGCGGCGCCCTGCGGTCTTGAATTCGGCGGAAACGAACGCCATCTTGTCGGCGTCCTTTTTCAGGGGCTGGCAGTCAACCACGGGCCAGCCGGCCTTCTTGATGGCGTCCAGAAGCTTTTTGCCGCGCGTTCCCCCGGCGTGCCGAAGGACCAGCACGGCGTCCGGTTCCGTATGGTCCAGGTACCGAAGGGCGTCAGCGAGGAAGGCGTCATTCATGGCTTCGACACCTTCAACCTCGATCAGTTTGCTTTCACCGAACAGTGAGGGGCTGACCTGCATCAGCAGCGTCCCGGCCTCGTAGCCTGCCGCATTGATGCGGCTCACTTCCACGTCCGGAGCCGCTGCCCGGACCTGCGCTCGGATGGTGTCCATGGCCCTGATGCCCAGATATTCCTCAGGCCCGCTGACCAGGACGACGGCGGCAGGGGTTACGTCACGCCAGGTGGCGGCATTCGACGCCGGGGAACGGGTTGCTCGCTTTTGCGCAGCGGCCATCGGGGGTTCCTTCCGGAAAGTTTTGTGGAGAATCCCAGCCTGCCACGTCCCGGCCCGCGGTCAAAGCCGCAGCGGGCGCGGACGGCAGCGATGTGCCGCTCCAGCAGTGCAAGGAGCACCACCGTGTGCCGGTGCGAAGCGAGAACCAGGTCCATGGCCTGCCCGGGCCGTGCCAGCGCCCACACGGCAGCCACTGTCAGAACCGAAAAAAGCACCATGGACAGCAGCCCGGGCACGCCCTCGGGCCAGGCCAGGGCCGAGCCGGGAAGCCGGGCGGCGATCCGGGCCGTGCCGGCAACCCCGGCGCTGAACGTCCCCGCCACCGCGATCAGCACGGTGGCCAGCCAGGGTGCCAGGACAATGAGGGGAACGGCTGCTGTCCCCAGCAGCGTCACGGGCGCCACCAGCGGCGAAGCGACCACGTTGGCCAGGAGCGAATACGTGGAGAATTGGGGCTGCAGCAGCACAATCACCGGCCCGCACAGGAGCTGGGCCGACAACGGGACCGCCACGGCTGCAGCTGCCCAGCGGGGAACTGCAGCCGGCGTCCACTCGATGATGCGCCGGCCCAGGACGATAATTCCGAGCGTCGCGAGAACCGACAGCAGGAAGCCGAAGCTGCCGCCAAGCCCGGGGTCCAGGAGGAGTAATCCCATAACGGCCAGGCAGAGGAAGCTCAGTCCCCGGCCGGAGCGGCCTCCCGCCAACGCAGCCACCCCCACAGCCCCCATCAGGGCTGCCCGCAGGACACTCGCGTCCGGGCCCACCAGCACCACGAACAGCCCCAATACCGTGAGGGCAACCGCCGCCGCAGGAATGCGCGGCAGGCGGAACCGCCTGCAGGCGAGCAGGACGGCACCGAGGACCAGGCTGCAGTTGGCCCCGCTGACTGCCGTCAGGTGCGTCATGCCCACCGCTTTCATCGAATTTTCCAGTCCCTCATCCAGGGCGCTGGTATCCCCTGTGACCATTCCCGGGAGCAGGCCTGCCGCATCGGGCGACAGAAAGGCCGAGGCCGCAACAAAGCGTGTCCGCAAATCCTTGGCCGCGCCCTCCAGCCCCTTCCCGCCGGTAGGCATGCCCGGTGCGGATGACGCGGTAAGGGTGCCTGCCTCCTGCCGCCCGGGGTCCGGAGGCCGAAGCTTTCCGGTGGCGCGGACGGATTGCCCGGGGACCAGCGTTGCCCACGTGTCGCCGCCCATCACCATCAACTGCGCGCGGGTCCGGAGCAACATCCCGCCCGTGGTCACCTCCCGGGTCCAGACCGGAACCGACCAGCGCGCCGGCGGCCCTGCCTGCCGGGGCGCGTCCAGGGCACGCGGCGCCCCGGCCACCTCGACGACGGCCACAACGGACTTCCCCGAGGCTACGGCTGCGGCCAAGGGACCCTCGAACCGCTGGCTTGATGCTGTGGAGGAGTGTGCTGCGGCGGCAGCGGCCAGCACGCAGGCCACAGCAGTGGTGGCGAGGAAGCTTCGCCTGGCAGGTGTGCGGCCGGCGAGCCGTGAAAGCCGAACCAGCAGAAGTGCCGCCAGGGCAAGCAACCCGATACACAGCACAGCCAGGACAGACGGCGTCAGCCACAGGCCCGCGATGGATGCACCCCAGACCATGGCGGCCGGCAATGCGAGGCGCACGTCGGTGCGGCGCCGCGGGGCCTCACTGCCGGCGTCGTTCCCCTGTCCCGCTCCCTTGGTGCCGGCCCGCTCCCGGGCGAATTCAGAAAGCCTTCCGCCGTATTCACGGAAATCCCGGCGATGTGGCCCTGCGGGGCGGGGCGCCGGCTGTCCCTGAGGGCGCTTACCCGGGCGGCCGGTCAGGGCATCCCGGGCAGGCAAGGGGGCCCGGTCCCCTCCCGCATCCACTTCGACGGAGGGAGCATCAGCCGCCCCGCCCCGGACGGCTGACTCCACGTAGCGGCTCCAGGGGCTGGGCCTCCGCTGCCCTCCGCCGCTGCGCATCCGGCTGCCGTTCATGGCCTGTCCCGCTTCATACGGTCACCAGGGGCAGCAACGCCTCAAGCATCTTGGGCCCCACGCCGTCAACGGCATCCAGTTCCTCGATGCTCTTGAACGCTCCGTGTTCCTTGCGCCAGTCCACGATCCGCTGGGCCAGCACCGGGCCCACCTTGGGCAGGGCATCAAGTTCGGCGGCCTCAGCCGTGTTGATATTGATTTTCGAGCCCGCCGGTGCGCCCGCAGCCCCACCTGCGCCGGCACCGGGATCAGGGGTTCCTGCACTCTCCGGTCCCGCCGGAGCTGCTTCCCCGTGCCGTGGGACGTGGATCTTCTGGGCGTCCTCGACAACAAGGGCAAGGTTGAGGCGGTTCAGGTCGGCATCCGGGGTTCCGCCCCCGGCGGCCGCGATGGCCTCGTGGACACGGCTTCCGGCGGGCAGGTGGACCACGCCCGGGCTGGCCACGGCACCGGCGACATGGACCACCACCGTGCCGGGGGACGGATCACGGGCCGAGGGGTCCCCTCCCCCAGGCTCCACGCCACCGCCAGGCTGCGCGTCGGCCTCCGGCTCCCCGGCACCTTCTATCGCTGCGTCCCCGCCTGTCGCTTCGGTGCCGCCCGGACTGATTCCGCTCAGGGGCAGGGTTTCCGGCCGCCCGGATGCGGTCTGCCACCAGAACAGCGCCCCCGCAGCTACGGCAAGGATTCCCAGGAGGATGGCGACGCGCATGCCCACCCGCCACCGCAGCGCGGGCCCCACCTTCGGGGAGCCAAGGGATTCCGGGCCTTCACCGTTCCCGTGCCCCTCGAGGCCGTCCGAGTCCCCCTGCTCCGGGCCCAGGTATTCAAACGCCTGCTCCCCGCTCCCTTCCAGCAGGAGGCCCCCGGGGCCGGGCCCAAGGGTGGCCTGCAGCCTGTCCCTGGCATGGCGCGCCTGATGACCTGCTGCTCCAGCATCCCGGCGTGACATGCCTTCACGCTAGGGACACCGGTCCCCCGGCAACAGGACCGGCGGCGGCTATGTGGACAGTTGCGCCGCCTCGGCCCCGTCAGGTTCCTGGCCCACGATGACGGCCAGAACCCCCAGCCCCGCATGCGCGGCCAGCACGGCCGGCAGGGAACTGATCTGAGCTGGCGGGCAGTGGGGCAGTGCCGCTGACAGCCGGACGGCCAGGCTTTCGGCTTCCTCCGGGTTTCCGAAGTGGTGGACGGCCAGCCGCACCGCCCCATTCCGTGCTTCCGCCTCGGCAGCAACGATTTCCTCCAGGCGCGCCACTGCCTTGGCCGCTGAACGCACTTTTTCCAGCGGCACGATTTTGCCGTCATCGACGGCCAGGATCGGCTTGATGGCGAGCATGGTTCCCACCAGGGAGGCCGCGGCGCCGATCCGTCCGCCGCGGCGGAGCTGCTCAAGGCTGGGCACGTAAAAATACACGGTGGTGCGGGCAGCCTGGCTTGCTGCGGCAGCAGCGGTCCCGGCTGCGTCCGCGCCTGTTGCCGCGGCGGCCACTCCGGCCTGTACCGCCATACCCAGGGCCATGCCGACGGTGCGTGAGTCAACCACTTCCACGGGAATGTCCACCCGCGCAGCAGCGAGCCGCGCGGCGTCAGCCGTGCCCGAAAGTTCCCCGGAGATGTGGATGGACACGACGGCCTCGTATCCCAGCCGCCGGGCGGCACGGTAGGCATTTTCGAACTGGCCCGGGGAAGGCCTCGACGTCTTCACCGCCTTTCCTGCGGCCAGGGCCAGCGCGATGGTCTCGAGGATGTCGTCTTCGCCCTCGCCGTAAATTTCCGCGCCCACCATCACGGGCATCGGAATGACCGTCAGCAGTCCCTCTGCTCCGAGCCCGTTTACCCACTCCGCCGGCAGGGCAGCAGCGGAGTCGGTCACCACCGCGGTGCGTACGACGGCGGCTCCCGGCCTGGGTGGGGGGCGGAGGCCCGCCAGGCGCGCACGGAACCAGGTCCAGGCGGCGGTGTTTCTCTCGGGCAAGTGGCCTCCTGGTGTCGGTGACCGGCCACCGGAATTGTTCCGGTGGCCGGAGCCGGCTTGCTGGATGCTAGGCCGGGACGATGTTCACCAGTTTAGGTGCGCGGACAATAACGGTGCGGATGCCGCGGCCGTCGAGGGCGCGCTGGACGTTTTCGCTGGCCAGGGCCTGTTCACGAAGTGCGTCCTCGCTGATGTCCGGGGAGACTTCGAGCCTGTCGCGGACCTTGCCCTGGACCTGGACGACGGCGGTGACGGTCGCCTGGACCAGCAGCGCCTCATCGTGGGCAGGCCAGCCGGCGTTCGCGACGGAAGCTGGGTGGCCCAGGACGTTCCACATGTCCTCGGCCGTGTACGGCGCGAAGAGGCTGAGGATGACGGCAACGGCCTCGGCGGCCTCGCGGACAGCAGGATCGGCCCCGCCTGCGCCGGCGTCGATGGTCTTGCGGGTCGCGTTGACCAGCTCCATCAGCTTGGCCACCACCACGTTGAACTTGTTGTTGTCCAGCAGCGCTGCGGCATCGGCGATGGTCCGGTGCGTGACGGAGCGCAGCGCCCGGTCACCGGCCGCGGGGTCAATACCGGGCTGGCTGGTGACGTCCTGCGCAAGCCGCCAGGCCCGGGCCAGGAACTTGGCGGAACCCGACGGCGACACGTCCGCCCAGTCGACGTCGTCCTCCGGCGGGGAGGCGAAGATCATGGTCAGGCGGACGGCGTCCACGCCGTACTTGTCGAGCTGCTCGCCGAGGTCAACACCGTTGCCCAGGGACTTGCTCATGGCCTTGCCGCCGTTGAGCACCTGGCCCTGGTTCAGCAGGGCGCTGAACGGCTCGTCGGCGTCGATCATGCCGAGGTCGTGGATGACCTTGGTGAAGAAGCGCGCGTACAGCAGGTGCAGGATGGCGTGCTCCACGCCGCCCACGTACTGTCCCACCGGCATCCAGTCGTTGATCTTCTCCGGATCGAAGGGACCCTCCGTGTACTGCGGCGACACAAAACGCAGGAAGTACCAGGACGAGTCCACGAACGTGTCCATGGTGTCGGTGTCCCGCTTGGCAGGTCCGTGGCAGTTGGGGCATTCAACGTTGACCCAGGCCTCGGCGGCAGCCAGCGGGGATGTCCCCTTCGGCGACAGGTCCTCGCCGCGGAGGTCAGCCGGGAGCGTGACGGGCAGCTGCTCGTCCGGAACTGCCACCTCGCCGCAGGCGGGGCAGTGGATGATCGGGATGGGTGTGCCCCAGAAGCGCTGGCGGCTCAGCAGCCAGTCGCGCAGGCGGAAGTTGACGAACTTCTCGCCCGTGCCCTGCTTTTCCAGGATGGCGATGGCGGCGGGGATGGCTTCGGACTTGGGCAGGCCGTCCAGATCGCCGGAGTTGATCAGTGTCCCCTCCCCTGCTGTGGCGGTGCCGGATACTGCAGGGTCCTCCTCGCCGGTGTCCAGGACGGCGCGCACGGGAAGGTCGAACTTGCGGGCGAAGTCGAGGTCGCGCTGGTCGTGGGCGGGGACGGCCATGATGGCGCCCGTGCCGTAGTCAGCCAGGACGTAATCGGCGGCCCAGACGGGAAGCTTCTCCCCGTTCAGCGGGTTCACGGCATACCGGCCGGTGAAGACGCCGGTCTTTTCCCGTTCGGTGGACTGGCGCTCGATTTCGGTGAGGGCCTTGACCTTCTCGCGGTATTCGGCCAAGGCAGCGGCGTGCTCCTCCGTGACGAGTTCGACGGCGAGTGGCGCGTCGGCTGCCACCACGAAGAACGTGGCGCCGTACAGCGTGTCCGGGCGGGTGGTGAAGACCGTGACGTCCTTGGCGGGCTTGCCGCCGTCGGCCTCGATCACGAAGTTGACGTGGGCACCTTCGGAGCGGCCGATCCAGTTCTTCTGCATGGCCAGGACCCGCTCGGGCCAGTGGCCCCGCAGCTCTTCCATGTCATCCAGCAGCCGGTCGGCGTAATCGGTGATCTTGAAGTACCACTGGTTCAGCGACTTCTTGGTGACCGTGGTGCCACAGCGCTCGCAGGCTCCGTTGACAACCTGCTCGTTTGCAAGGACAGTCTGGTCCTTCGGGCACCAGTTGACCGGCGAGTCCTTCCGGTACGCCAAACCGCGCTCGTAGAACCGCTTGAAGAGCCACTGCGTCCAGCGGTAGTACTCGGGGTCCGAGGTGTGCAGCCGGCGCGACCAGTCAGCCGAGATGGCGTAGCGCTTGAAGGACGCCGCCTGGGTGTCGATGTTCGCGTAGGTCCACTCGCTCGGGTGGGCGTTGCGCTTGATGGCGGCGTTCTCGGCAGGCAGCCCGAAGGAGTCCCAGCCGATCGGGTGGAGCACGTCGTAGCCCTGCTGGCGCAGGTAGCGTGCCACCACGTCCCCCATGGCGAACGCTTCGGCGTGGCCCATGTGCAGGTCACCCGACGGGTAGGGGAACATGTCCAGTACGTACCGGCGTTCCCGTGATCCGTCGTCGACAGGGGTAAAGACCTTCAGGTCTTCCCACACCTGGGGCCATTTGGCCTCCATGGCCGTGAAGCTGTAGGTGCCCTCCTCGGGCCCATCCGCCGCCACTGTTGCTGCTGTTCCGGTCTCTGTCTCCGGCTGAACGCCCACTGCTGCCCTCTTCTGTTCTGTTACGGCATCTGTGCTGCCATAACGGCCTGATCCTCCTGCTGCCGGACCGGAAATACTCCCGGACACACAAAAGCCCCTCACCATGGAGGGGCTGCCGCTCAGCTGTCCGTGTCCCGGACACCTGGCGGCTAACTAAGCAGAAGGATCGCACGCATGGAACTACTTTAGCGCACCGAAGCATCGCGGTGCCGCCGCATGCGCGGCCCTGTCCGGCGCGGCAGCGCAGGAATACACTGGGGTCCGCGAGGCAACAACTGATCCGGACCGGTGACTCCCGTGAGCGAAGACATCCTGTTTCCCCCTCTGGGCCATCCCGCCGCGCTGGCAAGGGAAACCGTCGGCAGCAAGGCCGCGGCGCTGTCAGGGCTGGCCGCAGCCGGGTTCCCGGTCCCGGCCGGTTTCGTTGTAACCGGCACTGCCCTCGCAGCAGCCAGGGCGCAGGACGCCGGCGCCGGGCTGGATGGCGCACTCCAGGCCGCCGCCCGCAGGGCCGGGTCCGGCCCCTATGCAGTCAGGTCCTCTGCCGCCGCCGAGGACCTGCCCGGGGCGTCGTTCGCGGGCATGTATGAGAGCTACCTCAACGTGTCCGCCCCTGACCTGGCCGCCGCCGTCGAACGCTGTTGTGACGCTGCCACGGCGGACCGCATCCGCGCCTACGAGTCCAGCCTCCAGCAGCATCGCGATGACCTTGGTCCGGCTCAGGCCGGCGGGGGCATGGCCGTCCTGGTGCAGCAGATGGTGGATGCCGCGGCCGCAGGCGTCGCCTTCACTGCCAACCCCCTGACCGGGGACCGCAGCGAAACCGTCATCTCCGCTGTCCCGGGGCTGGGTGAGAGCCTCGTCTCGGGCCTGCAGACAGGAGAGGAATGGATCGTCCGGACGGGACTGCCTGTGCACGCGCGCGGTGAGGACGGACTCCTCTCGGCTGAAACCGCGACGGCGGTGGCCGCCATCGCGGGCAGGATCGGCCGGCATTTCGGCTGCCCACAGGACATTGAATGGGCGGTGGACCGCGACGGCCACGTCCAGATCCTGCAGGCCCGCCCCATGACCGCCCTGCCTGATCCCGTGGTGTGGGAACCGCCAGGCAAAGGTATCTGGGTGCGGAATTTCCGGCTGGGCGAGTGGCTGCCCGAACCTGTGACGCCCTTATTCATGGACTGGCTGATCCCGCGAATTGATGATGCCTTCAACGGAACGTTGGGAGAGACCCTGGGAGTCGCCGCGCCCGTGCGCAGCGGGGTGGTCAACGGCTGGTATTACCTTTCCCCGCCCAGTCCCACGTCCATCCCCCGGATGCTCTTCGGTGGGGCGGCCAGACAGTCCTTGTCGTTCTTCATCAACGCGGTCCTGCGGCCCACGTTCGACCCGGCAGGTGCGGACAGGACGATCCTTCGCGGCCTTGAGGGCACATGGCGCCAAGACTGCCTGCCTGCTTACAAGGCCCTTATCGACTCATCGCGGCCGGCACTGCCTGCTGCAACAATGCCGGAACTGATCTCCATTGTGGATGAGGTGGCCCGGCAGGCTGGGGAATACCTCTGGTTTATTTCGGCCACAGGCGGCGCCGCATGGAAAATGGAAGTTGCCTTGGGCAGGTTTTGGCGCCGGCACCTCGCCGGCGCGCTCGCATCGGCAGCACCCGATTCGGAGAACGCCATGGGCTACCAGGTCCTTCTGGGCGGCCTGTCGCCCCTGCCTGCCGTTGTTCCCCATGCCGTATACAGCCTCGACTGGTACCACCCGACGGCGGGTGAACGCTTCCCCTCCCACGCGGAGCCGGGTGGCACGTCCGGGCCGCTTCCCGCCACGGTGGCAGCTGAGCGGCGAACAATAACTGAGGCGGCGTGCCGCGCGGTACTCAGGGGAACCCCTCGGCTGGAAAAGTTCGAAGTCCTCCTGAGCGTGGCACAGCACTACGCAATCCTCCGCGAAGAGCAGGCCCGGGACTTCACCCTGGGCTGGCCACTGCTTCGCCGCTGCGCCGCGGAGCTGGGCGGCCGTCTCCATGACCGCGGAATAATCGCGGCCCCTGACGACGTCTACTTCGTGACGCTGGATGCCCTGCGTACGGACGCGCCGCCCCAGCAGGACGCCGTGTCCCGGCGCCGGGCTGACTGGCTCCGGCAGCGGAAGCTGGCAGCCCCGCTGACCCTGGGTAAGATGCCGCCGCTACTGGGCAACGCCTTTGACCGCATTGCCAATTCGGCCCGGAGCACCAGGAACCTGCCGGGCGGTGCCATCGTGGGGCATCCGGCCAGTCCCGGCCGGGCCATGGGCCGGGTGCGCGTGGTTGACGGCCCCGGGGAGTTCGCCCGGTTCATGCCGGGCGAAGTCCTGGTAGCGAGGGTCACGGCGCCGGCCTGGACCCCGCTTTTCACCGACGCCGCGGCAGTAGTCACCGACGGCGGCAATCTGGCAGCGCACGCCTCCCTGATTGCACGTGAGTACGGCATCCCCGCAGTGGTGGGCACCGGCAACGCCACCCACGTCCTGAGAACGGGACAGTTAGTAACAGTCGACGGCAACGCCGGCACCATCGAAACCCACGAGGGCTGAAAGAAGCCAGGATTGGGTTACTTCACGTCATCGTCCACCCAATCCATGGACTTGGTGACGGCCTTCCTCCACAGCCGCAGCTGCCTGTCCTGTTCGGCCTGGTCCAGTTGGGGTTCCCAGCGCTTGTCCTCGGACCAGTTGGCCGAGAGTTCGCCGAGGTCCTTCCAGAAGCCGACGGCGAGGCCTGCGGCGTAGGCTGCGCCGAGGGCAGTGGTTTCCACCACCATGGGACGGATGACCGGCACGCCCAGGATGTCCGCCTGGAACTGCATCAGCGCGTCGTTGGTGACCATGCCGCCGTCGACCTTCAGTTCGGTGAGCGGCACGCCGGAGTCCGCGTTGACCGCGTCCAGCACCTCGCGGGTCTGGAATGCGGTGGCTTCCAGTGCGGCACGGGCGATGTGGTTCTTGTTGACGAAGCGGGTAAGGCCCACGATGGCGCCGCGCGCGTCGGAGCGCCAATAGGGGGCGAACAGGCCGGAGAACGCCGGCACGATGTACACACCGCCGTTGTCCTTGACCGATGCGGCCAGGGTTTCCACCTCGGGGGCGCTGCTGATCATTCCCAGGTTGTCCCGCAGCCACTGGATGAGGGAGCCGGTGACGGCGATGGAACCTTCCAGGGCGTAGTGGGGTGCGGCGTCGCCCAGTTTGTAGCCCACCGTGGTGAGGAGGCCGTTCCTGGAATGGACGATCTCTTCGCCCGTGTTGAAGATCAGGAAGCATCCGGTGCCATAGGTGTTCTTGGCCTCGCCGGCCTGGAAGGCTGCCTGGCCGAAGGTGGCCGCCTGCTGGTCGCCCAGGATACCGGCCACCGGAGTTTCCCTGAGCAACTGGGACGTGTGCACGCGGCCGTACACCTCCGAGGAGGATTTGATGTCCGGCATCATGCTCCGCGGGACCCCGAAGATCCCGAGGATTTCGTCGTCCCACTGCAGGGTCTCCAGGTCCATGAACAGCGTGCGGGAGGCATTGGTGGCGTCGGTGACGTGGACTCCGCCGTCCACGCCGCCGGTCAGGTTCCAGAGGACCCAGGCGTCGGTGTTGCCGAACACCAGGTCACCGGCCTCGGCTTTTTCCCGGGCGCCGGCCACGTTGTCCAGGATCCACATGATCTTGGTGCCGGAGAAGTAGGTTGCCAGCGGCAGGCCCACTTTCTGTTTGAAGCGGTCCGCTCCCCCGTCCCTGGCCAGCTCATCCACGATGCCCTGCGTGCGCGTGTCCTGCCACACGATGGCGTTGTACACGGCCTCGCCGGTGGTTTTGTCCCACACCACAGCGGTTTCGCGCTGGTTGGTGATTCCGACGGCGGCAATATCGTGCCGCGTCAGGTTTGCCTTGGCAAGGGCGGAGGCGATGACCTCCCGGGTGTTGTTCCAGATCTCGGCCGGATTGTGCTCGACCCATCCCGCTTGGGGAAAGATCTGTTCGTGTTCCATCTGGCCCGACGAGACGACCGCCCCGTCGTGGTCAAAGATGATCGCGCGGGTGCTGGTGGTGCCCTGGTCGAGGGCGAGTATGTACTGGTTCATGTGACGTCCTTGTCTTGGTGGCGGCTGTTGGCAAGCGCCCGTCCCTGCAATGATCGCACCGGACTCGTGACAAGCCCTGGAAGCCACCGCGCGGAGGCTGGTGCATTTCGAAGGCCACGCCACACTGAATGGGTAGAGTCGATGGTATGAGAACCTCACCCAAGCTCAGCCTGAACAACGGCGTGCTGATCGACCAGCTTGGTTTCGGGCTGTACAAGGTGCCTGCCCGGGACGCGGAAGGGCTGGTCGCCGTCGCACTAGGTGCCGGCTACCGGCGTTTCGACACCGCGGCGATGTACGGCAATGAACTTGGCGTGGCCCGCGGCGTCGGCCCGCAGCTCAGCACGCAACCGGGCAGCGGCGGGTCGGGTGAGTCTTTTCCGGCATTGTCCAGGGAGGACGTGTTCATCACTACCAAGGTGTGGAACGACCACCACGGCTATGACGCCACGCTGCGGGCCTTCGATACGTCCATGGTGAACCTGGGGCTGGACTACGTGGACATGTACCTCATCCATTGGCCCTGCCCGCGGAAGGGGCTCTTTCCGGAGACCTACCGGGCGCTCGAGACGCTCTACCGGGAAGGCAGGGTGCGTGCCATCGGCGTGAGCAATTTCCAGCCTGCCCACCTGGACCGCCTGCTGCAGACGGCCGAAGTGATTCCGGCCGTCAACCAGGTGGAACTGCACCCGTGGCTGCAGCAGGAGGAACTGCGCGGCAAGCACCGCGAGCTGGGCATCATGACCGAAGCGTGGAGCCCCCTGGGCCGCGGCCAGGTCCTGGCTGACCCTGTTGTCCAGGCGTGCGCGGCGGAACACCGCAGGACCCCCGCCCAGATCATCCTCCGCTGGCATATGCAGCTGGGGCACGCCGCCGTGCCCAAAGCCAGCTCCGAGGCGCGCATCCGGGAGAACCTGGACGTGTTCCGCTTCGAACTTTCCGAGAGGGACATGGCTGCACTCGCAGGACTTGAGCGGGGACAGCGCACCGGCTCCCATCCGGACAACGTCAACTAAGGCCACGACCCATGAAAACAACAAACCCCGGGCCATCAGCCGCGCCTGCCTACATCAGCCCGGACCTGGCGGCACGCACCACCGCCTCCACCGTTGAACTTGATGGAACCAAGGTCGCCTTCTGGACTTATGACCCCCAGGAAACCGGCCCGGACACCCGGACCATCCTGGTGATCCACGGGTTCCGCGGCGACCATCACGGCCTCCTGCGCGTTGCGGACCAGCTTCCGGACATGCGCATCATCATGCCCGACCTTCCCGGGTTCGGCAGTTCCGGGCCTTTCGACTCCGGCCCCCACTCCGTGCAGCGCTACGGCCAATTCATCACAGACTTCATGGCGGCCCTGGATCTGGGACCGGACACGGTCCTGCTGGGGCACTCCTTCGGGTCCATCATCGCGGCACACTTTGTGGCAGGGCACCCAACGGCCGTTACCCCGCTGATCCTCATCAACCCCATTGCCGCTCCGGCCCTCGAGGGGCCCAAGGGAATCATGACCCGGCTGGCCGTGGTGTACTACCGGCTGGCCGCGCGGCTCCCCCGTCCCCTGGGACTGGCGCTGCTCCGCAGCCCGCTCATCGTCCGGGTGATGAGCGAAGCGATGGCGAAGACGGGCGACCGCAACCTCCGCCGTTTCATCCACGGCCAGCACCATGCCTACTTCAGCGCCTTCGCCAACCGGGACAGCCTGCTCGAGTCCTTCACCGCATCGGTCAGCAGCCATGTTGCGGAGGTGGCCGCACGCCTGGCCCTTCCCGTCCTGCTGATCGCCGGCGAGAAGGACGAGATCGCCACCCTCCCCGACCAGCACCGCCTGCTGGCCCTGCTCCCGGACGCGGAACTCCGGGTGATTCCCGGGGTGGGACATCTGATCCATTACGAGACTCCCGGGCCGGCCGCCACCTACATCCGCAGCTTCCTGAAGGACCACCCCGCATGAAGATCGTCATCGATGCCCGGTTCACCAGGACTGACCACCATGACGGCATCAGCCGCTACGGGGCAAGCCTGATCGCCGCGACCGCAAAAATCGCTGACGTGTCCATGCTCATCTCCGACGTCCGGCAGCTGGCACTGCTCCCGGACGTTCCCTACACCCTGATCAGCAGCCCGCTCTCACCGCTGGAACTGTTCGTGGCCCGGAAGGTCAACGCCCTGGGGGCCGACGTTGTGGTGTGTCCCATGCAGACAATGGGCACCTGGGGGCGCAGGTACGGGCTCGTCCTGACCCTGCACGACCTGATCTACTACGAGCACCCGGAACCGCCCGGGTTCCTGCCCGCCCCGGTGCGGCTGCTGTGGCGGCTCTACCACAAGGCGTTCTGGCCGCAACGGCTGCTCCTTGACCGGGCCGACACGGTGGCCACCATCAGCCGTACCACTGAGGCACTGATTGCCAAGTACCGCCTCACCCGCCGCCCGGTGCGGATCATCAGCAACGCCCCGCAGCCGGAGCAGGACCCGCGCCCGGCGGAAGCAGGTGCCGGGCAGTCCATTGTCTACATGGGGTCGTTCATGCCCTACAAGAACGTGGAAACCATGGTGGCCGGCATGGCAGAGCTTCCCGGCTACACCCTCCACCTGCTCAGCAGGATCACGCCGCAGCGGCGGGCAGAGCTGGAGTCCCTGGTTCCACCGGGCGCCTCGGTGGTCTTCCACAACGGCGTGACGGACGAGGAGTATGCCGCATTGCTGAGGACGGCAACGGCGCTGGTGAGCCTTTCCCGGGCCGAAGGGTACGGCCTTCCGCTGGTGGAGGCCATGGCAATCGGCACGCCCGTCATCGCCAGTGACATTCCCATCTTCCGTGAAGTGGGCGGTGACGCGGCAACATACGTGGACCCGGCATCCCCGCAGCAGTTCGCCGAAGCGGTGGCAAAGCTTCAGGACGGCGAACGGTGGCAGGAGGCGTCCCGCCGGGCCGTCAGCCGCGCACGTGAGTTCAGCTGGGAGGAGTCCGCCCGCCAACTGGTGGACGTCGCGGCAGAGATTGTGAAGCGGCGCCGCTAAAGGACATCGACCCCGTCCAGCCGGACCTGGACGGGTTCCATGGTGCGCTTGGCCGCCGCCGCTGCCCGTGTCACCCGCAGCACGCGGACGACGGCGGCCGCCTGGCTGTACGGGAAGAACAGCAGGGTGCGGACGTCCTCGGCCGGGCGCCGGGGTGAGGGCTGGCTGTTAAGCAGCACGGGTGCCGGGCCTGCGGTCCGCAGGGTGATGCCCGCCGTCCCCAGTTCTGCTTCCACGGCTCCGGTGTAGTGTTCGACGGCGGAGCGGGGCCCGGTAACGGACGCAATGCGCACCGCCGGCGGAAGCTGCAGTTCGGTCCGCAGGGACAGTTCCCGCTGTGCATAGCCGGCCGGGTCCCAGCGCAGCAGGGCTCCCACAGCGGCGGTCTCTGTGGCGGTCACCACCACCAGGCCGCCCTCGGGTGCCGGACGGACCAGGGCTGCGGCGTTGAACCAGCGGCGCACGGTGTCTTCGCCGGCACGGAGCGTTTCGCGGCGCAGCAGCGAATCACCGTCCAGCAGCAGGGCCGCCGCATAACCGCCGTCGGCCACCGGTTCGGCCCCCACCGTGGCCACCACCAGGGCCGTGCCCCCGCCCACCGAGGCCTTCACCTGGTCGCCGGAGGAGGTGATGACGGTTTTTCCGGGGAACGCACGGCCAAGTTCTTCCGCCGTTCGCAGGACCCCGGTGGCACCCTTGCGGAGCCGGCGGCCACCGCAATGCGGGCACTGCCAGTCCGGGGCCGGCGTGGAACACCAACGGCACTGGGGCATGGCGGACGTACCGGCAAGAGCGAGCGGCCCCTGGCAGGCTCCGCACCGGGCGGGCTCGCGGCAGGTCTCGCAGGCGAGGGACGGCGCGTAGCCGGCGCGGGCCACCTGGACCAGGACCGGGCCGCGTTCGAGGCCCTCCTTGGCAGCACGCCAGGCGGCGCCGGGAAGGCGGGCAATGGTGGCCAGCGGATCGCGTTCCTGCTCGAAGCTGTCCGCGGTGTTGACGACCCGCGGCACAGTCCGGCGGGTGGCTGCACGCTCCGACTCAACGGGCAGTGCCCAGCCTGCATCCACAAGCCGCTGGACCTCGGTGCTCCGGGCATGCCCTGCAAGCAGGCACGCGGCGCCTTCCTGCCCGGCGCGCAGGAGCAGGACCTCCCGGGCATGGGCATAAGGTGCGCGCTGCTCGATATGGAGGTCGTCGCCGTCGTCCCAGCACGCCACCAGGCCCAGCTCTTTGACGGGGGCGAAAGCGGCGGACCTGGTGCCGATGGCCACCCGGGCGGTCCCTGCCAGCAGGCGCAGGAAGTTCCGGTACCGGGGGGTGGGGCCATCATCTGCGGCGAGCCTGGCCACGGCTTCCTCCGGCAGCACTTCCTTGAGCGCGCCTTCGAGCCGGTCCAGGTCGCGGTAGTCCGGCACCACAAGCACGGCACCGCGTCCTGCAGCGTACGCAGCGGCGGCCGCCTCGGCCAGCAGGCGGGGCCAGCCGGCCGGGCCGTATCCCTGCAGCGGGTTGAGAACGGCACGGGGGGCACCGCCGTCGGCAAGATGCCTGAGGAAAGCGGGGCCGTTCCGGTAAGCGGCCCAGGCGGAGGCAGGGGCAGGCAGCAGGCCGTCGTCGTCCTGGCCTGTGCCCTCCGGCTGCGCAACCGTTCCGGCCTCCGCGCCTGCGCCGGGAAACTCCTTTTCCAGCCGGGCCACCCTGGGCGGTACGGCAACGCGAAGGACATCACTCACGGTCCCCGCATAACGGGCGGCAACGGCGGTGGCCAGGTCACGTACGGCCGGCGTCAGGACCGGGACCGGGGACACCACCTTCGACAACGGCACCAGGGTGTGCCCGGCATCCGATTCGGCAACCCGCTCCAGGACAAAACCGCTGAGGTCCTGGCCGTTGAAGCTGACCTTGACCCGGACCCCCGGCTGGGCGGCGTGGCCGAGGGCGGCAGGAACTGCATAGTCGAAGGGGCGGTCCAGGTGCGGCAGGGACGACTCCACCAGTACCCGGGCCACGGGGAAATGGCCGGCCAGGACGATCCCCGCAGGCAGCTTCCGCGACGGAAAGCCCTGCAGCAGGGAGGGCTGAACGGCATGCCCGGACCCGGCGGGAAAGTCCAGCCCGGGCTGGACTGGGTTGTCAGCAACCATTGCGGCTACCTCCATTCAGCTCCCGGGTGGACATGCCAAGCCAAGCACCGGGCACTGACATTTGCGCCAGGGGCCCGGATGCAACGTTCCTAGGCGTTGAAGAAAGCCTTCAGCTCGTCGACGCGGTCCAGGCGCTCCCAGGTGAAGTCGGGTTCGTCGCGGCCGAAGTGGCCATGCGCTGCGGTCTTGGCGTAGATGGGGCGCTTCAGGTCCAGTGCATCGATAATGGCACGCGGGCGCAGGTCGAAGATTTCGGCGATGGCAGCGCTGATCCGGGCAGGATCGACGGTTTCGGTGCCGAAGGTTTCCACGTAGGTGCCCACCGGGCGGGCCTGGCCGATGGCGTAGGCAATCTGGATTTCCGCCCGCTTGGCCAGCCCGGCCGCCACCACGTTCTTGGCAACCCAGCGCATGGCATAGGCCGCGGACCGGTCCACCTTGGACGGGTCTTTGCCGGAGAAGGCTCCGCCGCCGTGGCGGGCCATGCCGCCGTAGGTGTCAACGATGATCTTGCGGCCGGTCAGGCCGGCATCGCCAACGGGGCCGCCAATGACGAATTCGCCGGCGGGGTTGAGGATATTCTTGGTCCGCGAAATATCCAGGTTGGCGCCTGCCAGGACCGGGTCGATCACGATGGCGGCCAGGTCTGCCCGGAGCTGCTCCAGGCTTGCGCCTTCCGCGTGCTGGCTGGAGATGACCACGGTTTCCACCGAGACGGGTACGTCCCGGTCGTAGCCCACGGTCACCTGGGTCTTGCCGTCCGGGCGGAGGTAGGCCAGTTCACCGGATTTCCGGACTTCGGTGAGCCGTTCCGACAAGCGGTGTGCCAGCCAGATGGGCGTGGGCATGTAGGAGGGTGTTTCGTCGCTGGCGTAGCCGAACATCAGGCCCTGGTCGCCGGCGCCCTGCAGGTCGTAGTCGTCCTCCTGGCGTCCCTCGCGGGCTTCCAGGGAATTGAAGACGCCGCCGGCGATGTCGTTGGACTGCTGGCCGATGGATACCGAGACGCCGCACCGGGCGCCGTCGAATCCGTTGGCCGAGGAGTCGTAGCCGATTCCCAGGATGGTCTCGCGGACGATCTGCGGGATTTCAACGTAGGCGTCGGTGGTGACCTCACCTGCCACGTGCACCAGCCCGGTGGTGGCCATGGTTTCCACGGCTACCCTGGATTCCGGATCTGCCGCCAGCAGGGCGTCCAGGATAGCGTCACTGATCTGGTCGCAGATCTTGTCCGGGTGGCCTTCGGTGACCGACTCGGAGGTGAACAGCCGGAGCGCGGTGGGCGCGGCGCCGGAGGTCTGGGGAAGGTGCAGGGGTAAAGTCACTCAACTACCTTACTGGTTGGAGTCCGTACGCCCCGCTGGAGATGTCCCCGTGCTAAGCGAACGTGGCGGGGAACACTCAGGCCCGGGGCGAAACGTGGTTCAGTTCAAAGCCGATCCGGCTGATGATGGCAGCGGCAACCTCTGTCTTGGTTCCGGCCGCCTCCTGTGGTTCGGAGCCTGACCGCGCCAGGATGACCACGGAATTGGTGTCCTGGCCAAACACCTTGTCGGAGCCGACGTGGTTGACCACCAGCAGGTCGCATCCCTTGCGCTGGAGCTTCGCCTGCGCGTAGGCCAGGACATCGCCGTGGCTGTCGCCGGTTTCGGCGGCGAATCCGACGATCAGCTGGTGATCGTCGGCAGAGCCTGCAGCGTTTGGAAGTGCACTGTTACGCAGTTCCACCAGTTCATGGAGGATGTCCGGGTTGCGGACCAGGGTGATGACGGGGTCGGCGCTGTCATCGCGTTTCTTGATTTTGGTGTCCGACACCTCAGCGGGACGGAAATCTGCCACGGCAGCGGACATGATGATGACGTCGGAGTCAGCGGCGGCTGCCAGTGCCGCCTCGCGAAGCTGCAGGGCTGTTTCCACGGGCACCACGTCCACGCCGGCGGGCACAGGAACTTCCATGTGGGCGGCGAGCAGCCGGACCGTGGCCCCGGCGTTGCGCGCGGCGACGGCCAGCGCTACCCCCTGTTTCCCGGAGGAACGGTTGCCGAGGAACCGCACGGGGTCGAGGGGTTCGCGGGTTCCGCCGGCGCTGATGGTGACGGTACGGCCGGCCAGCGGCAGCTGGTAGTCGGTTTGTCCCTGCACCAGGGCCATGGCGGCGTCAAAAATGACCTGCGGCTCGGGCAGCCGCCCGGGACCGGAGTCGGCGCCGGTGAGCCTGCCGGTGGCGGGCTCGAGGACTGCGGCACCGCGGGTACGCAGCATCTCCACGTTGGCGCGGGTGGCGGCGTGCTGCCACATCTCCGTATGCATGGCGGGCGCGAACAGCACCGGCCCCCGGGCCATGAGGAGGGTGTTGGTGAGGAGGTCTCCGGCTTGTCCGGTGGCAGCCTTGGCTAGCAGGTCCGCCGTGGCCGGTGCGATGACCACGAGGTCGGCCTCGTGGCCGAGCCTGACGTGGTTGACCTGGTGGACGTCGTCGAAAACGCTGTTGCTGACCGGGTTCCCGGACAGCGCCTCCCAGGTGGCGGTGCCGATAAAGCGCGTGGACGCCTCCGTGGGAATCACCGTGACGTTATGGCCGGCTTCAGTAAAAAGCCGGAGGAGCGATGCCACCTTGTAGGCGGCAATCCCTCCCCCGACTCCGAGGACTATGCGCACGTGACCTCCGTCAACAGCAAGTCAGATAAGCGGCAGGATTACTCTGCGGCTTCGATCGGTGTGGAAACCAGCTTGCCTTCGTTGATCTCGCGCAGTGCGATCGAGAGCGACTTTTCGTTCAGCTTGGTGTCTACCAGCGGGCCGACGTACTCGAAGAGGCCCTCGTGCAGCTGCGCGTAGTAGGCGTTGATCTGACGAGCACGCTTGGCACCGAAGATCACCAGGCCGTACTTGGAGTCGGCTGCTTCAAGCAGCGAGTCGATCGGCGGGTTGATGATGCCTTCAAGGTTCGTGGACACGAATTCTCCAAATTTCTAGCGGGCTGACGGTTCCGGCAGGTGTGGGTGCGGCGTCAGCCCCATGAGTGAAACAAGCTCGTCCGCTGCCCGGCGGACGTCGTCATTGATGACGGTGTGGTCGAACTCCGGTTCAGCAGCAAGTTCCAGTTTAGCGGTTTCCAGCCGCCGCTGCTGTTCCTCGGGTGTTTCGGTGCCGCGGCCCACCAGGCGGCGCACCATTTCGTCCCAGGTGGGCGGGGCCAGGAACACGAACTGTGCGTCAGGGACGGCCGCCTTGACCTGCCGGGCGCCCTGCAGGTCGATCTCCAGGAGCACCGACCGGCCCTCGGAGATGGCCTGGTTCACCGTGCTCTTCAGGGTGCCGTAGGTGTTCTGGCCATGCACCACGGCCCATTCCAGGAGTTCCCCGGCAGCAATGAGCTGCTCGAACTCCTCCTTGGTTTTGAAGAAGTAGTGGACGCCGTCCACTTCGCCGGGGCGGGGGGCTCTGGTGGTGGCCGAGACGGACAGCCAGACCTCGGGGTAGTTGTCGCGGATGTAGGTGGACACGGTGCCTTTGCCAACAGCCGTCGGACCTGCGAGGACTGTCAGTCCAGGATTCTTGCTCACGTATTCCTTTGCCGGAGTTCGGGGATGGCCGGCCGCAGGCCGCCCTAATGCTCGTCTATAAAATCTACCAGCGCCCGGCGCTGGTGCACGCCCAGGCCGCGGACCCTGCGGGACGTCGCAATGCCCAGCTGGTCCATAATTGCCGCAGCCCGGACCTTGCCGATCCCCGGCAGTGCCTCAAGGAGCTCTGAAACCCGCATCCGCGCCAGGGCGTCGTCCTCCATGGCGGAATTGATGATGTCCGCCGCGGACCTCTCGCCGTTTTTGAGGCTTTCCTTGGCAGCGGCCCGGGTAGCCCTGGCCGCGGCTGCCTTGTTCAGGGCGTCAGCCCGTTCCGTCGCGGATAGCGGTCGCAGCACCATGAAGGACACCCCCGGATTCGGCGGATTATGTCCAAGGGCGGCCGCCCTTGGACCTGTCCTGAAACTACCCTTTGGTGCTGCCTGAATCAATGCAAAACGCGAAACGGAGCGCTATTCGGCGCGCAGCCCGTCCAGCGTCCGCAGGGCAGCTTCACGAAGTCCGTGCAGGTCAGGCCCGGCCGAGAGGATGTCCCGGCTGGAGGTGCCCAGAACGTACCGGTAAGCAGCCCCGAATGTGGCCCGAAGGTCCGCCGGTGTTGCCCCCTGGGCTCCCAGTCCCGGGGCCAGGATGGGGCCCCGCACGGCCGCCAGGTCCAGGTCCAGTTCGGTCAGGGCGGAACCGACGGTTGCGCCGACCACCAGCCCGACGGAGCCGAGGCTCCCCTGATAGCGGACGTTTTCCGCGGCAGCTGCCGCCGTGATCCGGCGCGCCACGGAGTCAGCTCCTCCAACGTGCTGGACGGATGCACCCTCGGGGTTGGAGGTCAGGGCGAGGACGAACACTCCCCGTCCGGTCTCCGCTGCCAGGTCCAGGGCGGGACGCAACGACTCGAACCCCAGGTAGGGGCTGAGGGTGACAGAATCCGCGGCCAGCGGGGATCCGTCGCGGAGCCAGGCGTCGGCGTAGGCGGCCATGGTGGACCCGATATCGCCGCGCTTGGCATCGGCGATGGTGAGCACCGATTCATCCCTGGCGGCAGCAAGAAGCTCTTCCAGCACAGCCATCCCGGCCGAGCCGTGGCGTTCGTACAGGGCCACCTGCGGCTTGACCGCGGCAGCGAGCGAAGCCACCGCCTCCAGGACTGTCAACGAAAAGCGCCGCAGCCCGGCGGCGTCGTCGTCCAGCCCCCAGCTCTTCAACAGCGCAGGGTGCGGATCGATGCCCACGCACAGCGGGCCGCGGGCGGCCATGGCCGCGCCGAGCCGGGAGCCGAAAGACTCCCGGCCGGCTGCGGATACCTGCTCAGGCATGCTGGAGGGCCGCCTTCTGCGAGGCCGCCAACGCCGCGGCGTGCTCCTGCAGGCTGGTGACGGACCACTCGTAGGTACGCATGGCTTCAATGGCCTGGACCGCGGCGTTGAACTCGGCCACCGTGGTGATACAGGGGATGCCGATGGACGTTGCGGCGGCACGGAGCTCATAGCCGTCGCTGCGGGCTTCGCCGCCGGACGGGGTGTTGAAGACCATGTCGATCTCGCCGGCGATGACGAGATCGGCAATGGTGCCTTCGCCTTCGGCGCTGCTGCCCTCTGCCACCTTGCGGACGGGTGTCGCCTGGATGCCGTTGCGGCGCAGGACGTCCGCCGTGCCCCCGGTGGAGACGATCTCGAAGCCGAGGTCCGAGAGCCGCTTGACACCCATGATCACCGAGCGCTTGTCCCGGTTGGCCACGGAGACAAAGATCTTGCCTTCGGTGGGGAGGGCGTTGTTGGCGCCGGCCTGGCTCTTGGCGAAGGCGGTGTCGAAGTGCTTGTCGATGCCCATGACCTCGCCGGTGGAGCGCATTTCCGGGCCGAGCAGGGAGTCGACGACCTTGCCTTCCAGGGTACGGAAGCGGCTGAACGGCAGGACTGCTTCCTTGACCGAGACGGGGGCGTCCAGGGGCAGGGTGGAGCCGTCGCCGGTTTCCGGCAGCATCTTGTAGGCAGTGCGCAGCTGGTTGATGGTCACGCCGGTGCCGATCAGGGCTGCGGCCTTGGCCATCTGGACGCCGGTGGCCTTGGACACGAAGGGCACGGTGCGGGACGCGCGCGGGTTGGCTTCCAGGACGTACAGGACGTCGGATGCCAGCGCGAACTGGATGTTGATCAGGCCGCGCACGCCCACGCCTTCGGCGATGGCGCGGGTTGCGGTGCGGACCCGCTCCAGGACGTTGCTGCCAAGGGTGATGGGCGGCAGGACACAGGCGGAGTCGCCGGAGTGGATGCCGGCTTCCTCGATGTGCTCCATGAGGCCGCCCAGGTACATGTCCGTGCCGTCAAAGAGCGCGTCGACGTCGATTTCGACGGCGTCCTCAAGGAACCGGTCGATCAGCACCGGATGGTCCGGGGTGATTTCCGTGGCGTTGGCGATGTAGCGGGAGAGGTTGGGCTCGTCGTAGACGATTTCCATGCCGCGGCCGCCCAGGACGTAGGACGGGCGCACCAGCACGGGGTAGCCGATTTCATCCGCGATCTTCTTGGCGTCCTCGAAGGAAACGGCGGTGCCGTTCTTCGGAGAGATGAGCCCGGCCTTGTCCAGCACGCGGGAGAACATTCCGCGGTGCTCGGCGAGGTCGATGGCCTCCGGGGACGTCCCAAGGATGGGAACACCGGCGTCAGCCAGCTGCTGCGCGAGCTTCAGGGGTGTCTGGCCGCCGAGCTGCACGAACACGCCCATGACGCCGCCGGTGCGTTCCTCCGCAGCGATGACCTCCAGCACGTCCTCGAGCGTGAGCGGCTCGAAGTACAGGCGGGTGGAGATGTCGTAGTCGGTGGAGACGGTTTCCGGGTTGCAGTTGACCATCACGGTCTCGTAGCCGGCCTTGCGCAGTGCCATGGAGGCGTGGACGCAGGAGTAGTCGAACTCAATACCCTGGCCGATGCGGTTCGGGCCGGAACCCAGGATGAGAATGGACGGCTTGGAGTGCAGCGCCACCTCGTCCTCCTCGTCATAGGCCGAGTAGTGGTACGGGGTGTACGCGGCGAATTCGGCGGCGCAGGTGTCCACGGTCTTGTAGACGGGACGGATGCCCAGTGCCTGGCGGACCCCGCGGACCACGGCCTCCGGGTTGTGGGTGAGCGCACCGATCTGTTCGTCGGAGAAGCCGTGGCGCTTGGCGCGCTGGAGCATCTCCTTGGTGAGGGCGCCGGCCTGGCGGATCTCGTGGGAGATCTCGTTCAGCAGCTGGAGCTGGTCAAGGAACCAGGGGTCGATCTTGGTCGCCTCGAAGAGCTGCTCTACCGTGGCGCCGCCCAGGAGGGCGCGCTGGACCTGGTGCAGGCGCTCGGTGGTGGGGCGCTTGGCCTTTTCGATCAGCTCTGCGACTTCCCATTCCGGGACGCTGCTGAAGTCCAGCTGCGAGCCCTTCTGCTCGAGTGAGCGCAGGGCCTTCTGCAGGGCTTCGGTGAAGTTGCGGCCCATGGCCATGGCTTCGCCCACCGACTTCATGGTGGTGGTGAGGGTGTTGTCCGCGGCCGGGAACTTCTCGAACGCGAAGCGCGGAACCTTGACGACGACGTAATCGAGGGTGGGCTCGAAGGATGCCGGGGTCTTCTGGGTGATGTCGTTGGGGATTTCATCGAGCGTGTAGCCCAGCGAGAGCTTGGTGGCGATCTTGGCGATGGCGAAGCCGGTGGCCTTGGACGCCAGTGCCGAGGAGCGGGAAACGCGGGGGTTCATCTCGATGACCACCACGCGGCCCGTGGCGGGGTCGATGGCGAACTGGATGTTGCAGCCGCCGGTGTCCACGCCCACTTCCCGGATCACGGCGATGGAGATGTCGCGCAGCCGCTGGTATTCACGGTCGGTGAGGGTCAGCGCGGGGGCGACCGTGATGGAGTCGCCGGTGTGGACGCCCACGGGGTCGAAGTTCTCGATGGAGCAGACAACAACGACGTTGTCGTTCTTGTCGCGCATCATTTCGAGCTCGTATTCCTTCCAGCCGAGGATGCTCTCTTCGAGCAGCACCTCGCTGGTGGGGCTGTACTGCAGGCCCTGGCCCACGATGCGGCGGAGGTCATCCTCGTTGTAGGCCAGGCCGGAGCCCAGGCCGCCCATGGTGAAGGAGGGGCGGACCACCATGGGGTAGCCCAGGTCCTCGGCGGCTTTGAGGGCCTCGTCCATGGTGTGGATGATGTGGCTGCGGGCCGATTCTGCGCCGCAACGCTCCACGACGCCCTTGAACTTCTCGCGGTCCTCGCCCAGTTCGATGGCGGCGATGTTGGCGCCGATGAGCTCCACGTTGTACTTCTCGAGGACGCCGTTCTTGTCCAGCGCAATGGCGGTGTTCAGCGCGGTCTGTCCGCCCAGGGTGGGCAGCACCGCGTCCGGGCGTTCCTTGGCGATGATCTTCTCCACTACCTCGGGGGTGATGGGCTCGACGTAGGTGGCATCGGCGAACTCGGGGTCGGTCATGATGGTGGCCGGGTTGGAGTTCACCAGGATGACCCGGAGGCCCTCCTCTTTGAGGACGCGCAGCGCCTGGGTGCCGGAGTAGTCGAACTCGGCCGCCTGGCCGATCACGATGGGTCCGGATCCGATGACCAGAACGCTCTTAAGGTCAGTTCTCTTGGGCATTACTTCTTGTCCTCAGTCTTGTTGTCAGCGGCGTTGCGTTCGATCGGATTGTGCACGGAGTCCACAGGCTCCTTGGACAGGTTGGCGGTCCTGCCGTCCCGGGTTCCCTCCATCAGCTCGATGAAGCGGTCGAAGAGGTAGGCGGCGTCGTGCGGGCCGGCCGCTGCCTCCGGGTGGTACTGCACGGAGAAGGCCGGGATGTCCAGGCAGGCGAGGCCTTCAACGACGTCGTCGTTCAGGCTGACGTGGCTGACCTCGACGCGCCCGTAACGTTCTTCCGGAGCCTGCGTGGCGCCGTCGAGCGGTGCGTCCACGGCGAAGCCGTGGTTCTGCGAGGTGATCTCTACCTTGCCCGTGCGGCGGTCCATGACGGGCTGGTTGATGCCGCGGTGGCCGTAGCGGAGCTTGTAGGTGCCGAACCCCAGGGCGCGGCCAAGGATCTGGTTTCCGAAGCAGATGCCGAAGTACGGCAGCTTCTCGTCCAGGACGGAGCGGAGCAGCTTCACCTGGACGTCGGCGGTGGCGGGGTCGCCGGGGCCGTTGGACATAAAGACACCGTCCGGGTTGACGGCCTTGACGTCTTCCAGGGTGGCGGTGGCCGGGAGTACGTGGACGCGCACGCCGCGCTCGGCAAACCGGATGGGCGTCATGGCCTTGATGCCGAGGTCGATCGCGGCGATGCTGAACCGCGCGTCGCCGTCCCAGCCGTGGTCCTTGGGATCAACGACGTAGGCCTCGTCCACGCTGACTTCCTCCGCCAGGCGGGCGCCCTCCATGGGGGCGCTGGCCAGGACGGCGTCGAGGAGTTCCTTGTCCGTTGCCTGCGCGGCGTCGCCCGAGAAGATGCCGGCGCGCATGGTCTTGTGCTCGCGCAGGTGGCGGGTGATGGCGCGGGTGTCAACGCCCTGGATGCCCACGATTCCCTGCCCGGCCAGTTCCTCATCGAGGGAGCGTTCGGAGCGCCAGTTGGAGGGCCGGCGGGCGGCGTCGCGGACGATGTAGCCGGCGACCCAGATGCGGCGGGATTCGGCGTCCTCGCTGTTGACGCCGGTGTTGCCGATGTGCGGGGCGGTCTGGACCACCAGCTGGCGGGCGTAGGAGGGGTCCGTGATGGTTTCCTGGTACCCGGTCATGCCGGTGGCGAAAACGGCTTCGCCCAACGCGGTTCCGGTGGCTCCGTAGCTGGTCCCGCGGAAGATGCGGCCGTCCTCGAGGACGAGGACTGCCGGAGCGGAGGTGGTTGCTGTCACTGTATTCGCTTTCACTGCTGGGTCTTTGGCTGCTGTCTGGTTCGCTGCTGGTGTGGTCGCTGCGTGGTCCGTCACTGTGTTACTTTCCACTGTTGGCGTCGGCCGCCGGGGCTGAGGAAATCAATTGCTGAAGTGCCGTGAACAGCACGTCCTTGTCCGCGGCACGGCGGGTGCGGAACCCGGTGTCCAGCTCATGGGAGCCGAGCACCCATGTCACCACCAGCAGGCCGTCCTTCTCGACGAACTTGCCGGCCATGCCGCTGTCCTGCCGTACGCCGCCCAGGGAGGCGGCCGGGATGTAGAGCGCCTGGGCCCCGGAGCGGTCGAAGAGGACTCCGTGCGGGTACACCGCGAGGGTGGACGTGGTGCGGATGCCGAGGCCGTGCACGGCGATCCGGTCCAGCCAGTCGCCGCCGGTGGTGGTCGCAATGTACTGGCCCTCCGCGACGGCGAGGGGCTCGCCGGGTGCCGCAGGCACCGGGGGCAGCTGTTCGACGTCGGACTGGCGCTTCAGGCGGTTCCGCCAGCCCAGCCAGATGAGGCCGAACGCGACGGCGATGAGTGCCAGCGTGATGGCCAGCGAGAGCAGCTGGGTATCCATCAGGCGGCGCCTGCGGACGCCGCATGCGGGTACGGGGTGTTGAGTTCGCCGTCCAGGACGGTGGGGTGTCCTTTGAAGAAGGTGGCCACCACCTTGCCCGGCAGCTCCCGGCCCTTGAAGGGCGAGTTGCGGCCCATGGTTGCCATGCGGAACGGGTCCACGGTCCAGCGCGCGGCGGGGTCCACCAGGATGACGTTTGCGGGCTCCCCTGCTTCCAGGGGACGGCCCTGGTCCTCGAGCCGGCCGATGCGTGCCGCCGCGGTGGAGGTGACGCGCGCGAAGTCCGCCCAGCCCATCAGGCCGGTTTCAATCATGGTGTGCTGCACCACGGACAAGGCGGTTTCCAGGCCGGTCATACCCATGGCAGCCTGCGCCCACTCGCACTCCTTGTGCTCGCTGGGGTGCGGCGCATGGTCGGTACCCACAACGTCGATGGTGCCGTCTGCCAGCCCTGCGCGCAATGCCTGGACGTCCGCGTCCGTGCGCAGCGGGGGGTTGACCTTGTAGACGGGATCGTAGCTGCGGACCAGGTCATCGGTCAGCAGCAGGTGGTGCGGCGTCACCTCGGCGGTGACGTTGATGCCGCGTTCCTTGGCCCAGCGGATGATTTCCACCGAGCCGGCTGTGGAGACGTGGCACACGTGCAGGCGGGAGCCCACGTGCTGGGCCAGCAGGACATCGCGGGCGATGATGCTTTCCTCTGCCACCGCGGGCCATCCGGTGAGGCCCAGTACGGCGGACACCTCGCCTTCGTTCATCTGGGCACCGGCCGTCAGCCGCGGCTCCTGCGCGTGCTGGGCCACCACGCCGTCGAACGCTTTGACGTACTCCAGGGCGCGGCGCATCAGGACGGGATCGTGGACGCAGATGCCGTCGTCGGAGAACATGCGGACCCGGGCGCGGGAATCGGCCATGGCGCCAAGTTCGGCCAGCTGCTCCCCCGCGAGGCCCACGGTGACCGCGCCGACAGGCCGCACATCCACCCAGCCGGCCGTCCGGCCCAGCGAGTAGACCTGCTCCACCACGCCTGCGGTATCCGCAACGGGGGTGCTGTTGGCCATGGCATGGACAGCGGTGTAGCCGCCCAGCGCTGCTGCGCGGGTTCCTGTTTCCACCGTCTCGGCGTCCTCGCGGCCCGGCTCGCGGAGGTGCGTGTGCACGTCCACCATGCCGGGCAGTGCCACCAGGCCGGCGGCGTCGATCACGGTGGCCCCATCGGCTGAAAGGCCGTTGCCGGTTTCGGCGATGATGCCGTCACGGATCAGCAGGTCCGCCGGTTCACCGCCCAGGATGGAGGCGCCTTGGATCAGATAGGTTCCGGTGTTGCCTGCCATCAGTTGGTCTCCTTGGTGGAATGGGTGCCGGCGTAGGCCAGGGCGGGAGTGGCGGCTGGTTCGCGGGTGTCCCCGGAAAGCAGCAGGTAGAGGGCGGCCATCCGAACCGACACTCCGTTGCGGACCTGGTCCAGCACGGTGGAGCGGGGTGAGTCAGCGGCGGCTGCGGAGATTTCCAGGCCCCGGTTCATGGGGCCGGGGTGCATGATGATGGTGTCCTTCATGCCGAGCCTGTCGAGGGACCGGAGGCGGGTGTCGTCGAAGCCCCAGCGGCGGGAGTATTCGCGGGTGGTGGGGAAGAATGACGCGTTCATCCGTTCGCCCTGGACGCGGAGCATCATGACGGCGTCGACTCCGCCTTCAAGGGTTTCGTCCAGGTTGTAGCTGACCTTGCAGGGCCATTTTTCGACGCCGATGGGCAGCAGCGTGGGCGGCGCCACCAGGGTGACGTCCGCGCCGAGGGTGCGCAGGAGCCAGACGTTGGAGCGGGCAACCCGGGAGTGCAGGACGTCGCCGGCGATGGCGACGCGCATTCCTGTGAGATCGGCGCCTTCGGACCCGGTGCCGGCCAGGCGCGACCAGTGCCGGCGCATGGTGAAGGCGTCCAGCAGCGCCTGGGTGGGGTGTTCGTGGGTGCCGTCGCCGGCGTTGATGACGCCGGCGTCGATCCAGTCCGTCGCGGCCAGCCGGTGCGGTGCCCCGGAGGCCCAGTGGCGGATGACGACGGCGTCCGCACCCATCGCGGAGAGTGTCTGGGCCGTGTCCTTGAGGGACTCGCCCTTGGACACCGAGGATCCCTTCGCGGCGAAGTTGATGACGTCCGCGGAGAGGCGCTTGGCGGCG
The DNA here is from genome assembly GCF_003367205.1 of Arthrobacter sp. RT-1. Lineage (NCBI taxonomy): Bacteria > Bacillati > Actinomycetota > Actinomycetes > Micrococcales > Micrococcaceae > Arthrobacter > Arthrobacter sp. RT-1. The sequence goes on along the minus strand of NZ_QRGQ01000024.1, from coordinate 127,410 downwards.
GCTTCGAAGGAGATGCGGGTGCGGGTGGAGTCCTCGAAGAAGAGGTTCACCACCGTGCGGCCGCGCAGGGCGGGGAGCTTTTTGACTTCACGGTCGCCGACGGCCGCCATTTCCTCGGCGGTGTCCAGGATCCGGATGGCGTTCGACCGGCTGAGGTCCTGGGTGGAGAGCAGGTGCTTCACGAGCCGCCTTCGATCACTACTTCGTTGACAGGGGTGCCGCCGGCGGGCGTGTCCGTTTCTTCCAGCCGGACCCGGACTTTTTCGGCGGAGGAGGTGGGGAGGTTCTTGCCCACGTGGTCTGCGCGGATGGGGAGTTCGCGGTGGCCCCGGTCGATCAGCACGGCGAGCCGGACGATGCGGGGGCGTCCGAGGTCGATGAGGGCGTCCAGGGCTGCGCGGATGGTGCGGCCGGAGTAGAGGACGTCGTCGATCAGGACCACCACCTTGTTGTCGATGCCCGTACGCGGCAGCTTGGTGGGGTAGGGCGGGCGTGTCCCTTGGTGCGAGAGGTCGTCCCGAAACATGGTGACGTCGAGCTGGCCGACGATGGCTGCGGCGTCAACAGTGTTGTCCGCGGCGGCGATTTTTTCGGCGAGCCGGACTGCCAGCGGATAGCCGCGGCGTGGAATGCCCAGCAGGACGAGGTCCTGGGAACCCTTGTTGGCTTCGAGGATCTCATGGGCGATACGAGTGAGGGCCCGGTCAATGTCCGCCTGGCTAAGGACTACCCTGGCTGGAACCGGTGCGCTGGTGACAGAAGTCAACGCTCGTCTCCCCTTTCCCCGCCTCACAGGACGGAATTAAAAAAGGATCATGTGCGTACCAAAATTACCACACGGGCTCCGGCCGGCCGGTGCCGAGGGGACGCGGTGCTGGTCACATCCGCGGCGCCACCGCAGCCGGGTCCTTGGTGCGGCGGCGCCTCCCCCCTAGGCTTTCGGATATGTCGATGTATCCACGCCAGCCATACCAGGGCCCGCCGGAAGATCCACACTTCGGAAGGTCCGGGCCGCTCCCCCGCGAGGCGAATCCGAGTTGGATGGGGCACGTTGAGCCGGAAAACTACCGCCCTGCGCCGGGCCATCAGGGCAGGCCCGTGAACGCGGTGGTTCCGCCGGAGTTCCAGGGCGCGGCAGTACGTGCGGCCCGGACCCGCGGCGGCCTGCTGGGCCTCACCGTGGCCGGCAGCGCGCTGGCGTTCCTCAGCCTGTTCCTGGTGGTGCCGTTCCTGCTGTCCAACACCGGCACGGCGGGTTTCCTGATTGGATTCCTGGCCTCGCTGCTCCCGCTCTCCGCGGTGCTCCTTGCGGTCTACGTCATCGACAAGTGGGAACCCGAGCCGAAGCGCCTGCTGTTCTTTGCCTTTACCTGGGGCGCCGCTGTGTCCATCGCCGTCACGCTCCTCATCCAGCCGTTTTTTGTGCTCACCTTCCAGTTTTCGGACGTCCCTGACCTGCAGACGTACATGGCGACCGTGCAGGCGCCCATCGTGGAGGAGTTTGCCAAGTCCCTCGGCCTGCTCCTGCTTCTCCTTTTCGCGAGGAGGCATTTTGACGGGCCCGTGGACGGTGTGGTGTTCGCGTTCACCATCGCGGGCGGCTTTGCCTTCACCGAGAACATCCTGTACTTCGGGCGGGCGATTGCGGAATCGGTGAGCCCGGCCAGCGACTTTGCGCAGGTCTTTTTCCTCCGCGGCGTGATGTCCCCGTTTGCCCATGCGATCTTTACAGGCACCACGGGGCTCATCATGGGTTTCGCCGCCAGGCGCTGGCATACGGGTGCCTCGGTGGCCGCCTTCGTTGTGGGGCTGCTGCCGGCCATGTTCCTGCACAACCGCTGGAACAGCATGGGCCAAGGCTTCCTGGTGGACTACATCCTGGTCCAGGTGCCCATCTTTTTCCTCGCGGTGGGTGGCATCATCCTGCTGCGGGTGGCCGAGAAGCGCCTGACGCGCCAGCGGCTGCTGGAATACTCCGCCGCCGGCTGGTTCACCCCGGCCGAGGTGGAGCTCCTCGCGACGCTGGGCGGCCGGCGCACGGCCCTGAGCTGGGCGGGCGGTTACGGCAGGAAGCGGCAGATGAAGGAATTCCTGAAGGCCGCGACGCACCTCGCGAACACCAGGCAGCGCATCCTGAGCGGACGCGACGTCCAGCTGCACCAGGCTGAGGAACGGCAGCAGCTGCAGCGCATCCTTGCCCTGCGGGCGGCAGTCGCCGCCTGAGGCCCCGACGGCGGAATCCTTAGTTAATAGCGAAAGGGCCGGCCTCCACGGTGGTGGAAGCCGGCCCTTGTGCCGGTGCGCCGGGTGGCCGCGCCTGGCTAGGCGAGCAGCGAAGGCTTCAGCTGCTGCAGCCGGCCCAGGAGTCCGTTGATGAACTGGGGCGACTCGTCGGTGGAAAGCGTCTTGGCGAGTGCCACGGCTTCGCTGACCGCCACGCCGTCCGGGACGTCGTCGTTGTAGAGCAGTTCCCAGGTGCCGATCCGCAAAATGATGCGGTCCACGGACGGCATCCGTTCCAGGCTCCAGCCCTGCGAGTAGGTTTCCAGGAACTCATCGATGGCGGCCTGCTGGGACAGCACGCCCTCGACGATTTCCAGTGTGTAGGGATTGATGATTTGGTCGGTCTTTTCCCTGCGCGCCCGGAGGACGTCGAAGGCTGACACCGAGCGCTGCTCGGCCTCGAAAAGAACGTCCAGCGCCCTGTTGCGGGCTTTACCGCGTGCGCTCACTACTCGGTGACCCGGCCGAGGTAGCTGCCGTCGCGGGTGTCCACCTTGACCTTGGTGTTGTTCTCGATGAACAGCGGGACCTGGATCTCGTAGCCCGTTTCGAGCGTGGCCGGCTTGGTGCCTGCGGAGGAGCGGTCGCCCTGCAGGCCCGGCTCGGTGTAGGTGATCTCCAGCACAACGCTCGGCGGCAGCTCGATGTAGAGCGGGGTGCCTTCGTGGATGGCGATGTTGACCATCTGGTTTTCGAGCATGAAGTTGGTGGCGTCGCCCACCGTGGCGCCCGAGACGGTGATCTGGTCGTAGTCGGAGGTGTCCATGAAGACGAAGTCTGCGCCGTCCTGGTACAGGTACTGGTAGTCGCGGCGGTCCACCGTGGCGGTCTCGATCTTGAGGCCGGCGTTGAACGTCTTGTCCACAACCTTCCCGGACATCACGTTGCGCATCTTGGTCCGCACAAAGGCTCCGCCCTTGCCCGGCTTGACGTGCTGGAATTCAATGATGTTCCAGAGCTGGCCCTCAAGTTTCAGGACCGTTCCGTTCTTGATGTCGTTAGTGGTTGCCACTGGTTTCCTCTGGTTTCTGTGTCTGGTTACGTGGTCAGACGTTCTATGCCGGCCAGGCAGGCCATACGGCTTGCCGGCGCGTGTTTGTCAAAAATCGCGTGGTTCGAAAAAATCCAAAAACTATTCTACCGGTAAATACGCGACAGCTTGCCGGCGGCCCGGGAAACCGGATTCAGCAGGCCAGGTCCAAAGCGTCCCGCGCCCGCTGCAGGGCCACCGTTGACGAGTAGATCAGGGCTGCGTCGGCCGACTGGGCAACCCGGAGATCCAGTGCGCGGGTGAATGCCTCAACGGCCGCGGACATGTGGCCGGCCGTGTACTGCGTCTTGCCCAGGTAATGCAGGACCAGGGCTTCACGGTCGGTCCCCTGGAACTCACCGAGCAACTGGCGGAAGAGCTCCAGGGCGCGGTCCGTCCGGTGGGTAACCCGCAGCACCTCGGCCTCGAAAGTCCGCAGGCGGAATGACTCGGGATCGTTGAAGCGGGCTTCCGCCAGGAGTTCCGCCGCTTCCGAAGCATGTCCCTCGACGATCAGGACAAAGATCCGGTCGGCCGGATCGGTGGAGTCCGCTAAAGCGGCACGGCATGCGTCCTCGTTGACGATTTCCGGCAGCAGGGTCTCCGGGTTGATCCGGATCCCGGGGAAGCCGGCTTCCGGCCAGTCAGCCGTTCCTGTTATGTCGCCCTGCATCAGGAAGCAATCTCCTGGTAGGCGGCGAACAGGAGGGACGTGTCCGGGACGTCAAGTATCCCCGGTTTGGCCACGCCGTCCAGCACCACGAAGCGCAGCAGGTCGCCGCGGGATTTCTTGTCGCGGCGCATGCCGTCCAGGAGGCCCTGCCAACGGTCCCGGCGGTAGGTGACGGGAAGACCCATGCCGTCCAGGATGCTGCGGTGCCGATCGGCATCCGCGTCACTGAGGCGCCCCACGCTGCGCGCCAGTTCGGCAGCGAACATCATGCCCACGGATACCGCGGCCCCGTGCCGCCAGGAGTAGCGTTCCACGAGTTCGATGGCGTGGCCGAGGGTGTGGCCATAGTTGAGGATCTCGCGCAGTCCCGACTCTTTCAGGTCCTGGGAGACCACATTCGCCTTAACGGCAATGGCCCGCTCGATGAGTTCCCGGAGCGTGTCCGATTGCGGGTCCACGACGGCGGCGGTGTCTTTTTCCACCAGGTCCAGGATGGCCGGGTCGGCGATGAAACCGCATTTGACGACCTCGGCCATGCCGGAAATGAGCTCATTTTTGGGCAGCGTGTTCAGCGTGTCCAGGTCGGCGAGGACCGCCGCGGGCGGATGGAAGGCGCCCACAAGGTTCTTGCCCTCGGCGGTGTTGATGCCGGTCTTTCCGCCGACGGAGGCGTCCACCATGCCGAGCAGGCTGGTGGGCATGTGGATGACCTTGACACCGCGCAGCCACGTGGCGGCCACGAAACCGGCAAGGTCCGTGACGGCGCCGCCGCCGACGGCAACGATAGCGTCGGAGCGGGTGAAATCGTTCTGCCCCAGGACTTGCCAGCAAAAAGCGGCGACCTGGATGTGCTTGCCTTCCTCGGCGTCCGGTATCTCGGCCGTCAGTGAGGTGAACCCGGCTTCCGCCAGTTCGTCGCGCACGGTGTCGCCGGTAAGCCGAAGCGCCCGGGGGTGGATCACCAGGACCCGCCGGACGCGCTCACCCAGCAGCCCGGGAAGTTCGCCCAGCAGCCCGCGTCCAACGACGACGTCGTAGTTATTGGCGGCGGATTCGCCGGTGACCTTGATCACTGTTGATTCGGTGCTCACTTTTCAACTTCCTGTTGGGCAGCTGCGTAGGTCCGCAGTGCTGCTTCGAGCCGGGCGCCAAGCTCGGTTACCGAGCCCTGGCGCACGTCCAGGGTGATGTCTGCCAGCCGTTCATAGACCGGCTTGCGGGTGGCGAACATTGCTGTCCAGCGGCCCATGGCGTCACCGGCCAGCAGCGGCCGCCCGGAATTGCGGGCGATGCGGCTGGCCACCGTGGAGGCGTCGCATTCGAGGTAGACCACCGTACAGCGGCCAATCAGCTGCTGGGTCCCGGAGTCGAGGACGGCGCCGCCCCCGAGCGAGATCACGCTGGTGGTCCCTTCGGCAGCCTCGACGGCGTTGGCCACGGTTCGGGCCTCAATCTCGCGGAAGGCATGTTCCCCCCGCCCGGCAAAGATGTCGGCAATGGACCCGTGCCCCGCCACGATGACGGCGTCGGTATCCACGAACGGGGCACCCAACTGCTGGGCCAGCTGCTGCCCGATGGCGGATTTGCCGACTGCCATGGGACCGATCAGGACAATCGGCCGGTCACCGACAGGACCGGTATTGCTGCGGTGCGGCACTACTGTCCGATCGAGTCCAGGGACGCGGGAATCCCGTCCAGGTAACCCTTGATGTTCCGGGCGGTTTCCGCCACGGAGTCTCCGCCGAACTTCTCGGTCACGGCCTCGGCCAGGACCAGCGCCACCATGGCTTCGGCCACCACGCCGGCGGCCGGGACTGCACAGACGTCGGAACGCTGGTGGTGGGCCTTGGCGGGCTCGCCGGTGCTGATGTCAATGGTCTTCAGTGCCCGGGGCACGGTGGCGATGGGCTTCATGGCGGCCCGGACGCGGAGGACGTCACCAATGCTCATGCCGCCTTCAATGCCGCCGGCGCGGTTGGTGGTGCGGACGATCCTGCCGTCGGCGTCCCGGACGATTTCGTCGTGCGCGGCGGAACCGCGGCGTGCTGCGGTGCGGAAACCGTCGCCTACTTCCACTCCCTTGATGGCCTGGATGCCCATCAGGGCGGCGGCGAGCCTGGAGTCAAGCCGGCGGTCCCAGTGCACGTAGCTGCCCAGTCCCGGGGGAAGGCCGTAGGCGAGGACCTCCACGACGCCGCCAAGGGTTTCGCCTTCCTTGTGCGCCGCGTCCACCTCAGCCACCATGGCGTCCGAGGTTTCCCGGTCGAAGCAGCGCAGCGGATCGGCGTCAAGCGCGATGACGTTGGCGGGAACGGGCAGCGGACGGCCCTCGGGGACGGTGACGCTGGCGATGGAGACGGTGTGGCTGACCAGTTCGATTCCGAGGTGCTTGAGGAACTGCGCAGCCACCGTGCCCATGGCAACCCTGGTTGCGGTTTCCCGGGCGCTGGCCCGTTCCAGGACGGGGCGGGCTTCGTCGAACCCGTACTTCTGCATGCCGGTGAAGTCGGCGTGGCCCGGCCGGGGCCGGGTCAGGGGCGCGTTACGGGCCTGGTCGGCCAACAATTCGGGATCCACGGGATCCGCGGACATGATCTGCTCCCACTTGGGCCACTCGGTGTTGCCCACCTGAATCGCGACGGGACCGCCCTGGGTCAGTCCGTGGCGGACACCGCCAAGGATGGTCACAACGTCCTGTTCGAACTTCATGCGTGCGCCGCGCCCGTAGCCCAGGCGGCGGCGTGCCAAGGAGTCGGCGATGTGCCCGCTGGTGATTTCCACACCGGCGGGGACGCCTTCAATAATTCCCATCAGAGCCGGACCATGGGATTCCCCGGCAGTCAACCAACGCAACATAATTTCCATCCTGCCACTAGGGCGGTCACAACGCCCGTCGGGGAAGGCCGACTGCGTCACACATCACATCTATGACAGCTGCATTAACGTCATCTCCACGGCGCGTGAAAAGGCGCACCTGTTCCACGGCCTGGTACAGCAGCATTTCCAGGCCGGGCACCACGGCGCCGCCGCCTGACTGCCACACCGTGGCTATCAGGCTGGGCCAGGGATCGTACGCCACGTCCAGCAGCACGCCAGGGGTAGGGGTCTTCAGCGCCGCCACTTCAGCCGCAAGTCCGTCCGCCGCACGCGGCGGCAGGGTGGAGATGACGACGTCGGCACTTGCCGTGGGGCGGGCAGCGTCAGTGAGGCTGCGGATCTCCAGGTCCACGCCGAGGGCTTCCGCTGCCGCGCGCACATCGGCGGTGCGGGACGTGTCCCGGACAAAGACCTGGGCGTGGGCCGTCCCGAGTTCCTTGAGGGCGGCGACCGCTGATGCAGCGGTCCCCCCGCCGCCGAGGACGACGGCTGAAGGTGCTGCTGCACTGCCGGCGTGGCGGACCGCGTTGACGATGCCGGCCACATCGGTGTTGGAGCCGATGGCTTTCCGCGTCCCGTTGTGGTCTTCGAAGGAAACCGTGTTCACCACGCCCAGCGTCTTGGCGACGCCCCGTACTTCATCCACCTGGCTGAGCATGGCGGTCTTCAACGGCATGGTCACCGAGAGCCCGCGCCAGCCCTGCTGGTCACGGATCTGTCCCATCAGCGAAGGCAGCAGGCCTTCGGTGACGTCGATGGCCGTGTAGCTGATCCCGATCCCCAGCTGCGCGTACGCGGCAAGATGCAGTGCCGGTGATTTCGAGTGGCTGATCGGGTGGCCCAGGACGGCAGCCCGCAGGCTCATGCGCAGCGGCCCACGTTTGCCATGCACCAGGCGTTGTACTGCTCCACGTAGGTGTTGTGTTCCGCCAGCGTGCGGGAGAACTTGGTCTCCTTGGTATCCAGGTTGATGGTCACCCAGTACAGGTAATCATTGGTTTTGGGCCTGGCGGCCGCATCGATGGCGGTCTTGCCCGGCGAACCGATGGGGCCCGGCGGAAGGCCGGGGTTTGCGTACGTGTTGTAGGGGTTGGAGCTGTCCTGGCGCTGCTCGTCCGTGAAGTTGTAGCTCTTGGTTCCCAGGCCGTAGGTGACGGCCGAGTCCACCTGCAGGAAGCCGTTGGTCTGGTCGTTGGGCTTGAGCCTGTTGTAGATGGCCCCTGCCACGTCACCGTATTCGGCCTGGCCACCCTCTGCCTGCACAATGCTGGCAACGATGACGGCCTCGTACTGCTTGGCAGGATCCGAGATCCCCTGCGATACGAGTTCGTCGACGGTTATTTTGACCAGTGCCTGCAGGATGTCCTTCGCCGGTGTGCCAAGCGGGAACCGGTGCTCACCCGGGGCCAGGTACCCTTCGAGGTTCTTCGCGTTCGCGGGCAGGCCGAACTGCTGCGGCTGGTCACTCAATGCCTGCAGGTCCTGTACGGAAACGCCGGATCCCTCGGAGATGGCCTGCAGTGATTCGCCAACGCGCAGTCCTGCGCTCAGGGCAAAGTAGATGACCTTTGTCTTGTCCTTGCCAAGCAGGACGTTGACGGCGTCCGAATTCTTCATTTCGGCCTTGAAGGTGTAGTCGCCCGGCGACAATATTCCCCCGGAAGCGGCGAACGCCTGCAGGAACGTGTCGGCGTTGGCCACCACTCCCTTGCTTTCGAGGTCGGCGGCAACCGACCGGGTGCCCTCGCCATTGTCGACGGTCACCTGGACTTCGCCTGAACCCGGGCCCGGGAAGTCGCTGGGCTTGTCGGTGCCAAGGAGGGGCTTCAGGAACTGCGCTCCCACCGCTACAGCGGTAACGAAGACGGCGAGCGTCAGGAACAGCGCCAGCAGCCTGCGGCGGCGCCGCACCTTCTTTGACGGCTTGGCCACTACCTGCGCTGCCGATGAACCGGGAAGGAACTCATGGTGGGTACCGCCATCGTGATGTGCCTCGTAGTGGGTCGGGTGGTGGTGGACGTCATGATGGGAGGCCGCATCGTACTCCTGGCCATGGTCCGGGTAGTCGTACCCGCCCGTGTGGTGGGCATGGTCGGCATACTGCGTGTCTGCCACATACTGGTGGCCCACCAAGGCAGGTTCGGCGTAGGCGTCATGCGCATCATCCTGGTGGTCCGCCTCGTGCGGAAGTGCCTCCTGGATGGACGGGGGCGCCTGGGGAACGGCCGGTACCGGCTGGGCTGCTGTCACAGGCTCAGCAACGGGAGCCTCAGGAATCGACGGTGCCGGCACGGCCGGCGGTTCATCGGGCAGTGGCGGAACATCGTGTCCGGTCTCGTACGCCTGCTCGGGAACGGTTCCCTGGCCGCCGGTGTTGAGGCTCTTTTCGCGTGCCCGTATTTCCTTGCGGGTCAGCGGCCTCGCTGCCCCGGCGTCCAAGGGGCCGGAAGCGTCGTCAATGTTGGCAGGGCTCACTGTTGCCTTCCATTATCTAAAGATGGGGCCGTGTCCCCCGGGGTAGCGCGGACGGACTCGTCCACCTCGCCGACCCCCAGGCCCACGGACGGGGAAGGCGGTGTCACGCGTGAGCCGACATCCGCTCCCCTGGCTTTCTGCATGTCGATGGCGTGCTGAAGGATACCTGCCGCCGCGACCTGATCAACTACTTTACGGTGATTCCTGCTGCTCATGCCAGCTTCGTGCAGGCTGCGATGGGCCGTGACGCTGCTCAGGCGTTCATCCACGAGGTTCACGGGCACCGCCAGACCGCGGGCCGCCAGTTCGGTGGCCACCAGCAGGGCGTACTCCGTGGCCATCCGTGCGGACGAGTGCTCTTCGCCCTTCATGGTGCGGGGCAAACCGACGATGACCTGCACGGCTTCCAGTTCCTCGGCAAGCTTGGCGATGACGCGGACGTCCGAGTTCTTCCTGGCGTTGCGGTCCAGCGTTTTATAGGGCGTTGCCAGGATGGAGTCGCGGTCACAGATGGCCACGCCCACCCGGACGGTGCCCACGTCCACCCCCAGTTTCACGCCCTGGGGGTAGCCGCCGGCAGCTGCAGGATTGGTCATGGCAGGGTTAGCGACGTTCGACGGCGTCGACGACCGCTGCCAGGGCAGCGCCCACCTTGCCGGCGTCCGTGCCGCCGCCCTGGGCAACGTCGTCCTTGCCGCCCCCGCCGCCGCCAAGGATGCCGGCAGCGAGCCGGACCAGGGCGCCGGCTTTGACGCCGGCCGCCCGTGCTGCCTCGTTGGTTGCCACCAGGATCATGGGCCGGTCGTTCGCCACGCCTGCGACGGCTACGGTGGCTGCGGCGGAGCCGAGCCGGTTCCGCAGGTCAAGGGCGAGGCCGCGGAGGTCGTCGGCGCCGCTGACCGTGCCGGCGTCATGGGCGATAACGCTGACGCCTGCGGCGTCCCTGGCGCTGTTCACCAGCTGTGCGGCGGAGGCTGCGAGCTGCTCCTTGCGGAGGCGGTCCAGTTCTTTCTCGGTGGCCTTGAGCTTGGCGAGGGTGGCGGCGATCCTGTCGGCGAGCTGCCCGGAGGGAACCTTCAGCATGTCGGTCAGCTCCGTCACCAGCGCACGCTCGGCGGCCAGGTGGCGGAAGGCGTCCATGCCCACGAAGGCCTCCACCCGGCGGTTTCCCGAACCGACGGACTGCTCCCCCAGCAGGGAGAGGCTGCCGATCAGCGAGGTGTTGGCAACGTGTGTTCCGCCGCAGAGCTCGCGGGACCAGGCACCGTCGATCTCCACCACGCGGACTTCGCTGCCGTAGTTTTCGCCGAAGAGTGCCATGGCACCCAGGGCCTTGGCCTCGGCCAGCCCCATCACCTTGGTCTCCACGGAGTAGTTGTTGCGGATGGCGAGGTTGGACACTTCCTCGATTTCCGAGCGGGTGGCAGTGCTCAGGCCCTCGCCCCAGGCGAAGTCGAAGCGCAGGTAGCCGGCCTTGTTGTAGGAGCCGCGCTGGGTGGCCTCGGGGCCAAGGATCTGGTGCAGCGCAGCGTGCACAATGTGCGTGCCGGTGTGGGCCTGCTCCGCGGCGTGCCGGCGGTCGCGGTCCACCGCGGCGCGGACCAGCGAGTCGGCGCCGATTTCGCCTTCCCGGACAATCGCCTTGTGCACGCTCAGGCCCTTGAGCGGGCGCTGGACGTCGAGGACCTCGACGACGAACCCGTCGCCGGTGATGAGGCCAGTATCGGCTGCCTGTCCGCCCGCTTCGGCGTAGAACGGGGTTTCCGCGAGCACCAGCTCGATTTCATCGCCCGTTGCGGCCTGCTGGACCGGACGTCCGGCGGCGAGCAGTCCGCGGACGCGGGATTCGCCGTCGAGCTCGGTGTAGCCGGTGAAGACCGTCTCGCCCTGGCCAAGGATCTCCTGGAAGGCAGAGAGGTCGGCGTGGCCGCCCTTCTTGCCCTTCGCGTCGGCCTGGGCACGCTGGCGCTGCTCCTGCATCAGGCTGCGGAACGCGGCTTCGTCAACCTTGAGCCCGGCTTCCTCAGCCATTTCGAGGGTGAGGTCGATGGGGAACCCGTAGGTGTCATGCAGGGTGAAGGCGTCTGCGCCGGACAGCGGCCTGTTCGCGGCCTTGGACTCCTTGACGGCGTCTTCCAGGCGTGCGGTGCCGGAGGCGATAGTGCGCAGGAAGGCTTTCTCTTCCGCGTATGCGATGCGGCTGATCCGTGCGAAGTCGGTTTCGACAACCGGGTAAACGCCCTTCATGGCGTCACGGGAGGCGGGCAGCAGCTCGGGCAGGCAGGCCTGCTCCACACCCAGGAGCCGCATGGAACGGACGGCACGGCGGATAAGGCGGCGCAGGACATAGCCGCGGCCTTCGTTGGAGGGGGTGACGCCGTCGGAAATCAGCATCAGGGCGGAGCGGATGTGATCGGCGACGACGCGCATCCGGACGTCGTCCGTGTGGTGCGGATCCTCGTCGGTTTCGGCGGAGGTGTATTCCTTGCCGGACAGCTCGGCGGCCTTGTCGATGACGGGCCGGACCTGGTCCGTCTCATACATGTTCTCGACGCCCTGCAGGATCATGGCCAGGCGCTCCATACCAAGGCCGGTGTCAATGTTGCGCTTGGGCAGCTCGCCCACCACATCGAAGTCTTCCTTGGAACGCACATTTTCGATCTGGTACTGCATGAACACGAGATTCCAGATCTCGATGTAGCGGGTTTCATCCGCCAGCGGACCGCCTTCAACACCGTAGGCGGGGCCGCGGTCGTAGTAGATTTCCGAGCAGGGGCCGGCCGGGCCGGGCTGGCCGGTGTGCCAGTAGTTGTCCGACTTGCCCATCTTCTGGATCCGCTCGGCGGGAACACCGGTGTTCTTCAGCCAGAGTTCCTTGGCTTCGTCGTCCTCTTCGTAGACCGTCACCCACAGCAGTTCGGGCGCAAGTCCGTAGCCGCCGTCGTCAACGCTCTTGGTGAGCAGCTCCCAGGCGAACCTGATGGCGTCTTCCTTGAAGTAGTCGCCAAAGGAGAAGTTTCCGCACATCTGGAAGAACGTGCCGTGCCGGGCAGTCTTGCCCACTTCCTCAATGTCGCCAGTGCGGATGCACTTCTGCACACTGGTGGCGCGGGAGTAGGGGGCTTCTTCGCGGGCCGTGAGGTAGGGGATGAACGGCACCATGCCGGCCACCGTGAACAGCAGCGAGGGGTCGCTGGAGACCAGCGACGCGGAGGGAACCGCTGTGTGGCCCTTGCTGACAAAAAAGTCAACCCAGCGCTTTGTGATCTCCTGCGACTTCATGAGCTGTTTCATACCCTTCTTGGTCCGCGCATTGGACGGCGCGGAAATATTCGTTCAGGTGGCAGGACCCCAGGTGTGCGGTTCCTGCCGGTGGTTCAGGCGGTTGGCCGGCGGCTGCCTGCCGGTCAGCGGCGGGCCACTTCCCCGGATTCGACGCCGAGCGCGGTCCGCAGATCCGTTTCCCGTTCCCGCATTCCGGCCCGGACGGCGTCGGCGAAGTCGTAGACACCGTCCGCCAGCCGCCCCACTGCCCGGTTGAGGCCTTCCGGCCCCAGGTTGGACTGCGCTTCGCTCACCTTGCGGAAGGCGATGACTCCGATGGCCACGCCGATTCCCATCCAAACAAGTCGTTTCATTTTAGATCTTTCAGGACTTAGCGGCTGCGGCGGCCGGCAGCGGGCTTCTTGCGGTTGGCCAGCGCGGTGCGGACACCGTAGCTGAACGCAGCCACCTTGATGAGCGGCGAGCCAACGGTGGCGGCAACCAGGGAGGACAAGGCCGAGAGGTTGGCGGAGGCGTCCGAGACGTTGGACGAAATGCCGTCCACCTTCTTCAGCTGCTGGTTGGTGGTAGAGACCGTGGCGGTAACCTCATCCATCAGGGGCGTGGCGCCGTCGCTGATGGACCGGATGGCAGTCCGTACCTCGTCGAAGACCTTGCCGAGCTTCAGGATGGGCACGGCGAGCAGCAGCACCAGCAGCGCAAACACCCCGGCAGCGATCAGGCCGGCAATATCGCCACCAGACATAGACGTTCATCTCCTCGAAATTCTGTGGTTCGCAACATCCTGCACGCGGCGCCGAAAAGCGCATTCCGCGGATGTCCCCCAAGTACCTTACATACAAAGAAGCCCGTGGCGCTTGCCACGGGCTTCTTTGGATACGCTGCTGGGATTAGCGTGCGTAGAATTCGACGACGAGCTGCTCTTCGCAGGTCACCGGGATTTCGGAGCGCTTGGGGCGGCGGACCAGGCGGGCCTGCAGTGCCTCGAGCTTGACGTCCAGGTACGCCGGAACGGCGGGCAGGACGTCGCGGTGGGCGCCGGCTGCTGCAACCTGGAGCGGAACCATGGTTTCGCTGCGGCTGTGAACGTGGACCAGCTGGCCCTCGCCGACGCGGAACGACGGACGGTCAACGCGGATGCCGTCAACCATGATGTGGCGGTGCACAACGAGCTGGCGGGCCTGGGCGATGGTGCGGGCGAAACCGGCACGCAGGACCAGGGCGTCAAGGCGCATTTCGAGCAGTTCGATGAGGTTCTCACCGGTCAGGCCCTTGGTGCGGCGTGCTTCTTCGAAGGCACGGGTCATCTGTGCTTCGCGGATGCCGTACTGGGCGCGCAGGCGCTGCTTTTCGCGCAGACGTACGGCGTAGTCGGAGTCCTGCTTCTTGCGGGCGCGGCCATGCTCACCGGGGCCGTACGGGCGGCGCTCCATGTACTTGGCGGCCTTGGGGGTCAGAGCGATGCCGAGGGACCGCGAGAGGCGGGCCTGACGGCGAGCACGAGTGTTGTTAGCCACTTGTGTCCTTCCAATATCTGCGGTGTGTCAGTGTTACTGGCCTCCACGATGGAGAGCATCGGCCAACCGCTGCCTTTTGCTACTGGGCACAGGGCATAACCAACTCGAAGAAATTCGGGGGGATTGTGCGTCCGTGCCTTGCCAGACAAACATCTATCCTACCACGGCGGTTACTTCCCCCGGACAATCTTCCGCAGGCGCTCCAGCCGGACGGCGATGTCCCGTTCGGCGCCGTTCCCGGTGGGCTTGTAGTAGTCCCTTCCCACCAGGTCGTCCGGCGGGTATTGCTGGGTGGCCACGGAATGCGGGGCGTCGTGGGCGTACTTGTAACCCACGCCATGGCCCAGCTGCTTCGAACCGGGATAGTGCGCGTCGCGCAGGTGCGCGGGAATTCCATTGCCAAGGCCTGCGCGGACGTCGGCGACGGCCTGGTTGATCCCCATGTAGGCGGCATTGGACTTGGGTGCCGTGGCCAGGTGGACCACGGCCTCGGCGAGGATGATCCTGCCCTCGGGCATGCCGATCAGCTGGACGGCCTGCGCCGCCGCCACCGCAGTCTGCAGTGCAGTGGGATCAGCCATACCCACATCCTCGGAGGCCGAAATCACGATCCGGCGCGCAATGAAGCGGGGGTCCTCGCCGGCTTCGAGCATGCGCGCGAGGTAGTGCAGGGCTGCGTCAACGTCGGAGCCGCGGATGGACTTGATGAAAGCACTGATGACGTCATAGTGCTGGTCGCCCGCACGGTCGTACCTTACCGCGGCGACGTCCAGAGCGCGTTCCGTGTGCTTCAGGTCGACGGCGACCGGCCCCTCCCCCGCATCGTCCGCGTCACCGAAGGCCACACCTGCCGCAGCTTCCAGGGCCGTCAGGGCACGCCGGGCATCACCACCTGAGAGCCTGACCAAATGGTCCAGTGCTTCCCCGGTGAGGTCCACCTTTCCGTTCAGTCCGCGCGGATCGGCGACGGCGCGCTGGATCAGCCCTTCGATATCCCCGTCCGTCAGCGGGCGGAGCGTCAGCAGCAGGGAACGGGACAGCAGCGGTGAGACCACGGAGAACGACGGGTTTTCCGTGGTGGCGGCCACCAGCACCACCCAGCGGTTTTCCACCCCCGGAAGCAGGGCATCCTGCTGGGCCTTGTTGAAACGGTGGATCTCGTCCAGGAACAGGACCGTAGTGGTTTTGTAGAGGTCCCGGGCGGTGAGTGCGTCGTCCATGACGCGCCGCACGTCCTTGACTCCGGCAGTAATCGCGGAGAGCTCCACGAACTTCCGGCCCGGTCCGCGGGCAATCACGTGCGCCAAGGTTGTTTTGCCGGTTCCCGGCGGGCCCCAGAGAATGAGCGAGGTGGGGCCGGCGGGGCCCGAGGTGTCTGCTCCCGCCCCTGCAGCAAGCTGGCGCAGGGGCGAGCCCTGGCCGAGGAGGTGCTGCTGGCCAACTACCTCGTCGAGGGTGCGGGGACGCATCCGGACGGCGAGCGGACCGCGGGGGGAAGTGTTACCCCCTCCCCCGGCAGTCCGGGCGGCGGCAGGCGCATTGTCGTCGCCGTCGTCGTCATTACCGGGCCCGTGCCCGAAGAGATCATCCACATAGATAGGCTACTTCCAGTCGTTCGGCTTTCCTGCCGGCACCCAGCTGCCTACCAAAGGATCCCGCCATGCCCGCCCGAGCTGCCGCCGGAAACCGCCCGCCTTCCGTCCGGACCGCTTTCGTTCCCGGCAGCCGGCTGGCCGGCTGGGTGGAGCGGTTCGGCGCCGCGCATGGCGGCTGCGTGCTGCACGATGACGACGACGGGCTGCGGCTTGTGGCTGCCGACGGCGCCGAAGCGCTCCTGCAGGCGCCGTGGCCCGTGGATGGGAGGCCAGGACGCGGGTCGGATGCCGTGGAACGCCTGGCGTCGCTCGCATCGCAGCCCCGCCGGCTTGGTCTCTTGCTGGTTCGCCGTGGCGGTTATGGCCTGGGTATCGCCGCCGAAGGGCAGCTGCTGGCTTCAAAGGCGGGCACACGGTACGTCCAGTCCCGGACGGCGGCCGGCGGCCAGTCCCAGCAGCGCTTCGCCCGGCGCCGGTCCAACCAGGCCGATGCGCTGGTGGAGGCGGTGGCGGTGCAGGCCGCTGAAGTGTTTGGCCGGGGATCCTTCGAATATCTGCTTCCCGGCGGCGACCGGGCGCTGGCGGACCAGGTCCTGGCGCACCCGGCTCTGCAGGAGTACGCCCGCCTGCCGCGGCTGGCCTACCTCGACGTAGCCGAGCCCAAGGCAGCGGTCGTGAAAAAAGCGGCGGCAGATGCCTGTTCCGTCCGGGTGCAGGTGACCGACGCGCAGCCCGGATAGTCAGCAGCCGGTAAGGTGCCGCCTGGGCCGTTCCTGCCGGTAGAGGTAACGTCCCGTTTCCTGGAACCCCGCCTTTGCATAGAGCTCCTGGGCGGCCCGGTTCGCGGCGGTGACCAGCAGCCAGCAGCCTTCCAGCCCCCGTTCGGCCGCGGCCTGCAGCAACGCGTCGAGGATGCGCGTGCCGTGGCGGCGGCGGCGGGCGTCCGGATGCGTGGCCATGCAGTAGATCCCACCCCACCCCTGCGTCTTGTCCGGAAGGGCAAGGCGTCCGACGGCGGCGGGCCGGCCGCCGTCGTCCCGCACGAGGGCGTACAGGGCTGGGCAGCCTTCCAGGATTCCGCGGGCGGTTGCCAGTGCCTCCGCGCCACCGCGGCCGTCCACGTCCCACCACACCCGCAGCCATTCATCCGATGGCTGCGCTGAGAGTTCGACGGTGCGGTCAGGCGCCGCCGCAGCCGCCAAAGGCCGGCTTGTCATGATCAGCGTCTCCGACTGCCGCGTAAACCCCTCCGCATCCAGGAAAGTGTTGAGGGGTGCCGTGCGGGCATCGTCAAAAACCTGGAAGATCACCGGCAGCCGCCGGCTGCGGTACCAGGACCTGGCGTCCCGGAGCAGAGCCGGAAAGTGAGGGGAACCGCCGTCGGGAATCCGGCGCGGCCAAATGGAGTTGGCGCGCTGCGTTACTCCATCCGCGGCCCGGAAAACCCAGCCGCCCGATTCGTGCCGGTCCACAGCAGGCCAGGCAGCATCCATGGCCGTCTCGACCGCAAAACGTGTTGTGTGGATGCCCGGCACCTTCATCTCCTTCATAAATGGCAGAAGACTCCCCGGACGTGCCGGGGAGTCTCCTGCCGTATGGCCGTCAGCCGTTACTTGGCGACCGCTTCTGCCTTCTTCACCTCGACGGGCCTGGTGGCCTCAGGCTTGAAGTCGACGCCGGCTTCCTTGCGCTGCTGCGGCGTGATGGGGGCCGGAGCGTCCGTCAGGGGGTCGTGGCCGCCGCCGGACTTCGGGAAGGCGATGACGTCGCGGATGGAGTCCACTCCCGCCAGCAGGGAAACCACGCGGTCCCAGCCGAAGGCGATGCCGCCGTGCGGGGGTGCGCCGTACTTGAACCCTTCAAGCAGGAAGCCGAACTTGGTCTGGGCGTCCTCCTTGTCCAGGCCCATCAGCTCAAAGACGCGCTCCTGCACGTCGCGCTGGTGGATACGGATGGAGCCGCCGCCGATTTCGTTGCCGTTGCAGACGATGTCGTAGGCGTAGGACAGCGCGGACTCGGGGTCCTTGTCGAAGGTGTCCAGGAACTCGGGCTTGGGCGAGGTGAAGGCGTGGTGGACGGCAGTCCACTGGCCGGCACCCACCGCCACGTCGCCGGAGGCCACGGCTGCGGCAGCAGGTTCGAACATGGGCGCGTCCACTACCCAGCAGAACGCCCAGGCGCTGGGGTCGATCAAACCGGTGCGGTGTCCGATTTCCACGCGGGCGGCACCCAGGAGTGCACGCGACGGCGTCTTCTCGCCGGCAGCGAAGAAAATGCAGTCGCCCGGCTTGGCGCCGACGGCGTCTGCCAGGCCGGCCCGCTCGGTGTCGGTGAGGTTCTTGGCCACCGGGCCGGCCAGCTCGCCGTCCTCCTTGTACAGGACGTAGGCCAGGCCCTTGGCTCCGCGCTGCTTGGCCCATTCCTGCCAGGCATCCAGGGCACGGCGTGCCTGGGACGCCCCGCCGGGCATGACGACGGCACCCACGTACGGGGCCTTGAAGACGCCGAAGTTGGTGTCCTTGAAGAATTCGGTGAGCTCGGTCAGCTCCTGGCCGAAGCGAAGGTCCGGCTTGTCCGAACCGAAGCGGGCCATCGCATCGGCATAGGTGATCCGCTGGATGGGCGTGGGGATCTCCACATCGATGAGCTTCCACACTGCCTGGACGATGTTTTCGCCCAGCGTGATGATGTCGTCCTGGTCCACGAAGCTGGCCTCGATGTCCAGCTGGGTGAACTCCGGCTGGCGGTCCGCGCGGAAGTCCTCGTCCCGGTAGCAGCGGGCGATCTGGTAGTACTTCTCGAAGCCGCCAACCTGCAGGAGCTGCTTGAAAAGCTGCGGCGACTGCGGAAGCGCGTACCACGAGCCCGGGGCCAGGCGTGCCGGAACCAGGAAGTCACGGGCGCCTTCCGGCGTCGAACGCGTCAGCGTAGGGGTCTCAATCTCCACGAAGCCGTCCCGGTGGAGCAGTTCGCGGGCCACCCGGTTGGCTTCCGAGCGCAGCCGCAGGTTGCGGCTGGGGCCGGGGCGGCGGAGGTCCAGGTAGCGGTGCTTGAGGCGGGCTTCCTCGCCCACTTCCACGTGCTCGTCGATCTGGAACGGCAGTGGGTCCGAGGTGTTCAGTACCGTAACGTCCTCGGCGATGACCTCGATCTCACCGGTGGCAAGCGCCGGGTTCTCATTGCCTTCCGGCCGCTTGGAAACGGTGCCCTTGATCTGCAGGACGTACTCGTTGCGCAGGCCGTGGAAGACCTCTTCCTCGCGGACCACAACCTGGGCCACGCCCGAAGCATCGCGCAGGTCAACGAATGCCACACCACCGTGATCACGGCGGCGGCCCACCCAGCCGGCCAGGGTTACGGTTTGTCCAATGTGCTCGGAACGAAGGGATCCGAGGTCATGTGTGCGCAGCACAGCACACCTTTCTAGAGAGAACAGAAGGAAAGCAGTGGGAATTTAAAAGGAACCACTCCAGGAACGGTCCCGTCCGAGTTTACCCGCTGGACGGCGGCTGTCACCGCACGGCGGACCCGGGGCGGACGAACCGTCTCAGACCGCGGTTGCCACTTGGGCTGCCGTGGCCACCTGGACGGTGAGGTCCTCCGACGGCGGCGCCCAGGTTTCGGGCGCGGCTGCCACCTGCTCCCCCGACCGGATGTCCTTGACCTGGTGGGTGCCGTCGTCGTCCGTGAACCAGACGAACGGGATGCCGCGCCGGTCAGCGAACTTGATCTGCTTGCCGAACTTCTCCGCCTTGGCGGCCACCTCGGTGGGGATGCCGCGGCTGCGCAACTGCGCTGCCACGTCCTGGGCTGCGTCCCAGCTGTCATCGCTCGCCAAAGCCACCAGCACCGCGGTAGGCACCGAACGGGAAGCCTTGGCCAGGTCCTGGCTCAGGATGCGGGAGACCAGCCGGGTAACGCCGATGGACAACCCGACGCCCGGGAACTTCCGGTTGCCTTTGGATGCCAGGGCGTCGTAACGGCCGCCGGAGCAGATGGAGCCCAGCTGCTCGTGGCCCACCAGGACGGTTTCCACCACTGTTCCCGTGTAGTAGTCAAGGCCGCGGGCGATGCTGAGGTCTGCCACCACCTTGCCGGGAGCCCGCTGGACAGCGGCGTCAATCACCTGTTCCAGCTCGTTCAGGCCTTCGTCCAACAGGTCGTTGCTGACGCCCAGCGCCCGGACCTGGGCCACGAAAGAGGTGTCCTCAGTGCGGATACCGGCCAGCTGCAGCGCCTTCTGTGCCTGCTCATCGGTGGCACCCAGTTCTTCCTTCAGCAGTTCCGCCACCTTGGCCGGGCCCACCTTTTCGAGCTTGTCGATGCTGCGCAGCACGCCGGCGGTGTCCTCAAGGCCGATGCCCCGGTAGAAACCTTCGGCAAGTTTGCGGTTGTTGATCCGCAGCCTGAAGTCCGGGATGGGCAGCGCGCTGAGCGCCTCCGCGATCACCAGCGCGATCTCAACGTCATAGCGGAAGGGCAGTTCACCGTCGCCCACCACATCGATGTCCGCCTGCGTGAACTCGCGGGCACGGCCTTCCTGCGGACGCTCACCCCGCCATACCTTCTGGATCTGGTAGCGGCGGAACGGGAACGCCAGGTAGCCGGCATTCTCCACAACGTACCGGGCGAAGGGGACGGTCAGGTCGAAGTGCAGTGCAAGCGCGTGCGGATCGGCTTTGCCTCCCTTGACGGGGTTGGCGCCTTCATCCTCCTGGAGCCGGCTGAGCCCGTACACTTCCTTGTCGATTTCACCCTTGCGCAGCAGCTGGCCCACCGTCTCCACGGCGCGGGTCTCGATGGAGCCGAACCCGTGCAGTTCGAAGACCCGGCGCAGGGTGTCCAGGACATGGAGTTCCACCAGCCGCTCCTCGGGAAGCCACTCGGGGAATCCGGACAGGGAGGCGGTGCGTGCCATGGAAGTTCTCCTCTTGGTGCGCCGGATGCAGCCGCATTTCGCCCGCTGTGGGCGCGGAACCGCGGCAGTCCAGCCAGTCATGCATAAACTATGTGCGGCAGTCAGTTTATGCGTCATCCGTGTGCATCTCTAATGCGCCGGACCGGCAGGGCTCGGCCGTCAGAAAACTGTGCCTGCGGCCAACATGCCCCTGCGCAGCAGCCCGACAACCAGATGGCGCAGCAGCCCGACAATGAGGAGGACCCTTGGCGGCCAGTTCACGCAGTGCCCGCGAAGCCAAACGGCGTATCCAGCAGATGGAAGCCAAGCGCGAGCTGAGGCGGGACCAGGAGAAGCGGCGCAAGCGCGACAACCTCGTGGCCGCCGGTGCCGGAACCGCCGCCGTGGTGCTCGCCGTCGTCCTCCAGCTCACTGCCTTCGCCGGCAACCCGACGGAGGACGAATTCGCTGCAGCCGAGGCCGGCCTGACCGATCCGTCAGCCTCGGCTGACCCCTCTGCCAGCACGTCAGCCCCACCCACCAATGGCCCCAACATCCCGGCCGCCGATACCGCCGCCGGCAAGACCTTCACCGGTGACCTGGTCCTGAACGGACGCCCGCTGGGTGTGGAGCTGGACGGCACCAGCGCCCCGCAGGCTGCGGCGGTCTTCAAGTCCCTCAGCGATGAGGGCTTCTACAACGGAAAGACCTGTCACCGGCTCACCACCGCGGATGCGTTCGGCGTCCTGCAGTGCGGTTCGCCCACGGGCGACGGGCAGGGCGATCCCAATTACACCTGGGGACCGTTGGAAAACACACCGGCTGACAATACCTATCCTGCGGGCACCATCGCCGTGGCAAGGACAGGCAACAACGCCTACGGCAATGGCACCCAGTTCTTCATCGTCTACAAGGACACTGCCATCCCGGCCGACTCGGCAGGGGGCTACACGGTGGTCGGAAGGGTGACGTCGGGACTGGACGTGGTGTCGAATATTGCTGCCGCAGGGATCACGCCGGGCAGCAGCGACACAGACGGCGCGCCTGTTGAACCAGTCACGATAGACTCGTTTTCTCTGAAGTAGGAAGCCGGGCCAACGTGGCTGCGGTGCAGAACGTGAGTATTTCCCTCCAAGCGAAAGACTTTTAGCGGTGACAGACAGTCAGAAATCCGACGAAACAGCAACAGACCTGACCGAAGCGGCGGCCAACGCCACGGACCTCGCAGGAACTGAAGCAGCCAGCACACCGGAAACGGAAGTACGCGCCGAGGTCCCTGCAGAAGACGGTACCCCCGCCGCGGAGGCCGTCGAAGCGCCGGCCGATGAGGCCCCGGCCCAGGAGGCCCCGGCCCAGGAGGCCCCGGCCCAGGAGGCCCCGGCCGAGGAAAGCCCCTCCGCCGAGGTTCCCGAAACCGCCGCCGCGCCCGCACCTGCACCGGCCCCCGGCCCCCGGCCGTCCGCCCCGTCCCCCGCAGCCTTCGCCTCCCGTCCCAAGCCGGCAGCAGCAGCGCCGGCCGTGGCTCCGGTCCAGGCACCGCCGGCCACGTCGCTGGCAGAGGCCTCGAAGTGGGGTCGCGTGGAAGGCGACGGGCACGTCTTCCTGACCATCGACGGCGGCGAGCACCCCGTAGGCCAGTACCCCGGCGTGAGCGACGACGAGGCCCTGGCGTACTTTGCGCGGAAATACGACGACGTGGTGGCCCAGATTGTGCTGCTTGAACAGCGCGTCAGCTCCAAGGCCCCCAGCACCGACATGCAAAAAACGGTGACGCACCTGCGGGAGCAGCTCGCCGAACGCAATATGGTGGGTGACCTGCGCGCTGCCGAGGCGCGGCTGGACAGCCTTTCCACGCAGATCTCCGAACTCGAAAAGGCGGAGAAGGCCGAGCACGACGCCGTCCGGGCGTCCGAGCTTGCTGCCCGCGAAGCCATCGTGGCTGAAGCAGAGCAGATCTCCGGCCAGGACCCGGCACAGACACAGTGGAAGACATCCAGCGCGCGCATGAACGAGCTGTTTGAGAGCTGGAAAGCTGCGCAGAAGAGCGGCGTCCGCCTGGGCCGCAGCAACGAAGACGCCCTGTGGAAGCGGTTCCGCGCCGCCCGCACCGTTTTCGACCGCCACCGCAGGGCCTACTTCTCCCAGCTGGACAGCAACAACTCCTCGGCCAAGGCTGCGAAGGAAAAGCTGATCGCCGAAGCTGAGGCGCTATCCACGTCCACGGACTGGGGATTCGCCGCCGGTGAGTACCGCCGCCTGATGGACCAGTGGAAGGCGTCCCCTAGGGCAAGCCGCAAGGACGACGACGCCCTGTGGGCCCGCTTCCGCGCTGCGCAGGATGTATTCTTCACGAACCGGCAGGCCGCCAACGACGAGATCGACCAGGAGTATGCCGCCAACCTCACCGTCAAGGAAGCCCTCCTGACGGAAGCCAACGCCATCCTTCCGGTCACGGACCTTGCAGCCGCCAAGAAGGCACTGCAGTCCGTCCGCGACCGGTGGGAAGAAGCCGGCAAGGTGCCGCGCGCCGATATGGGCCGCATCGAGGCCGGGCTCCGCAAGGTTGAGGACGCCGTGCGCCACGCCGAGGAAGAGCAGTGGCAGCGGTCCAACCCGGAGCGTAAGGCACGCACCAACAGCGCCCTGTCCCAGCTCGAGTCCGCCATCGCCAGCCTGCAGGATGACCTGGCCAAGGCGGAAAAGAGCGGTGACCAGCGCAAGATCAAGGCTGCGCAGGAAGCCCTCGAGGCCCGCCAGGGGTGGCTTGACCAGATCCAGCGTTCGGCCAGCGAGCTCTCCTGACCTTCCGGCTGTTCCTTTAGGGGACAGGCCCGGTTCCGGTTTTCCACAAAACCGGAACCGGGCCTGTTCCCGTTAACGGGGTTCGCGGCAGGATGGACGGATGGCGACACCATCGGTTCCTTCCACTGCCGCAGCAGGCATTGACCCGCCGCCGGGCGGTTCCACAGCGGCACCCCGCTTTCCCGAGCTGTATGCGCCGGGCATGCCCTTTGCCTTGCCGGAACTGCAGTCGCTTGCGTCGGACGGACTGCTTGCCCGCTTCCATCAGCATGGCTACACCCTGCCGGAAGTGCCGGCCTCCCCGCAGCTGCGGGCAAGGGCTGCCGCGTCCGCCGTTCCTGCATCAGTGAGGCAACGGGTGGTGGCGGGCCGCATGACGGCGGCCTGGATCTACGGCTGCGCAGCCGAGCCGGACCGTCTTGCACTGCTGGTGGATGCCAAGCGGCGGGTCTCGAGCCTGCGCAATACCAGGGGCTGCACCCTCCACGAGGTCAAGCTGGGGCCGTTCGACGTCGTCAGCCTGGGCGGCCTGATGGTGTCCAGCCCGTTGCGGACGGCGCTGGACGTCGCGCTGCACGTCGATGCCGAGCGCGCCGTGCCCACGCTTGAGCGTTTACTGGCGCGTCCGCAGAAGGACGTGCGGCTGCGGCTGCTGGTCCTCGCAATCGAGGCGTCGCCGCGCGTGCCGCACAAAAGGGCGGCACTGGAGAAGCTGGCCCGGCTAACTCCGGCGCTTGTTTCCAGTGGTGCGGTAGACATCAAAGACACCGTCGATCCGGCGGACGGCGCTGAGGACGTGGCTCAGATACTTGGGGTCGCCCATCTCGAAGGCGAACTTTGAGATGGCCACACGGTCGGTCGATGTGTGGACGCTGGCGGCAAGGATGTTCACGTGGTTTTCCGAAAGCACCCGGGTCACGTCGGACAGCAGAGACTTGCGGTCCAGGGCTTCCACCTGGATCTCAACGAG
Source organism: Arthrobacter sp. RT-1 (assembly GCF_003367205.1). NCBI lineage: Bacteria > Bacillati > Actinomycetota > Actinomycetes > Micrococcales > Micrococcaceae > Arthrobacter > Arthrobacter sp. RT-1. Next base: position 103,006 of record NZ_QRGQ01000024.1, on the reverse strand, counting down.
GAACACGCTTGACTGGGTGGGTGCCCAGTCCACATCAACAATCCGGTCCGGCTGGTCCTTCAGGTCCGAAATGTTGGTGCAGTCCGTCCGGTGCACGGATACGCCCGAACCGCGGGTCACGAATCCCAGGATGGGGTCGGGCGGGACAGGGGTGCAGCAACGCGCCAGTTTGACCCAGACGTCGCCGACGCCACGGACCACCACACCGGAATCCGAGAACCGCGCCTTGGTGACCTGGGTGGGGATGCTGACTTCGGAGATGTCGTCGTCGGCGCTCTCGTTGCCGCCGAGGCTTTCGACGAGCTTCTCCATCACCGACTGGGCGGAGGTGTGGCCGTCACCCACGCCGGCGTAAAGGCCGGAAATGTCCACGTACTTGAATTCTTCGGCAACCGCTGCCAGGGCCTCGTGCGTCATCAGGCGCTGCAGCGGAAGGTTCTGCTTCCGCATGGCCCGGGTCAGGAGTTCCTTGCCGCGGTCGATCGCCTCTTCGCGGCGTTCCTTGCTGAACCACTGCCGGATCTTGTTCCGGGCACGTGCGCTCTTGACGAAGTGCTGCCAGTCCTGGCTGGGCCCGGCGCCTTCGGCCTTGGATGTGAAAATTTCCACCCAGTCGCCGTGGTTCAGTTCGCTGTTGAGCGGAACGAGCTTCCCGTTGACGCGGGCGCCGATGGTGCGGTGTCCAACTTCCGTATGGACCGCATAGGCGAAATCGACAGGGGTGGAGCCGGCCGGAAGTGCCATGACCTCACCCTTGGGGGTGAAGACGAACACCTCGCGGGCGTTGATCTCGAAGCGCAGGGAGTCCAGGAACTCGCCCGGATCCGAGGTCTCCTGCTGCCAGTCCACCAGGGAGCGAAGCCAGCCCATGTCGCCGTCACGGGGGCTGCCGGGGCCCACGGCGGTGCGGTTGGGCTGGTCCTTGTACTTCCAGTGTGCTGCCACACCGTATTCCGCCCGGCGGTGCATTTCGTGGGTCCGGATCTGGATTTCCACGGGCTTGCCGCCGGGGCCGATTACCGTGGTGTGCAGCGACTGGTACATGTTGAACTTGGGCATCGCAATGTAGTCCTTGAACCTGCCGGGCAGCGGGTTCCAGCGCGAATGCATCGTGCCCAGGGCTGCATAGCAGTCCCGGACGGAGTCCACCAGGACGCGGACGCCCATGAGGTCGTTGATGTCGTCGAAGTCCTTGTCGCGGACGATCATCTTTTGGTAGATCGAGTAGTAGTGCTTGGGCCGTCCCGTGATGGTGGCCTTGATTCGGGCGGTGCGCAGGTCCTCGGTGATCTGGTCGCGGATGACGCTCAGGCTCTTCTCGCGCTCGGGCGTCCTGTCCCCCACCATCCGCACGATCTCTTCGTACACCTTGGGGTACAGTGCGGCGAAGGAGAGGTCCTCCAGCTCCCACTTGATGGTGTTCATTCCCAGGCGGTGCGCCAGCGGAGCGAAGATCTCCAGGGTTTCCCGGGCCTTGCGTGCCGACGATTCGGCCGAGACGAAGCGCCAGGTGCGGGCGTTGTGCAGCCGGTCGGCCAGTTTGATCATCAGGACACGGATGTCCTTGGCCATCGCAACAACCATCTTGCGGACCGTTTCGGACTGGGCGGCCTCGCCGAAGCTGACCTTGTCCAGCTTGGTGACGCCGTCAACCAGCATGGCCACTTCGGGGCCGAAGTCCCGCTTCAGGTCAGCGAGGGTGTAGGGGGTGTCCTCTACGGTGTCGTGCAGGAGGGCAGCTGCCAGGGTGGTTCCGCTGAGCCCCAGCTCGGCGAGGATGGTGGCCACTGCCACGGGGTGGGTAATGTACGGATCGCCGCTTTTCCGTTTCTGGCCCCGGTGGCTCTGCTCCGCGACGTCGAACGCGCGCTGGATGAGGTCGAAGTCCTCTTTGGGGTTGTTGGCCCGTACGGTCCTCAGCAGCGGCTCGAGGATGGGCGAATAGGTAGCGGTGCCGCGCCCGGTCAGGCGGGCCAGCCTGGAGCGGGTGCGCTCCCTGCGTCCGGGGAATGTGGGGCGGGACCCCGAGTTGTCAACGGGCACCAATGAGCCTGGGCGCGCTGATGCCGCAACCCCGGTTTGTACACCGGCAGGATTCTTGTCTCCCTGTGCCGTTGGCGCCGACGCCGAACGTTCTTCCAATGAAGCACCCCTCACCACCGTCTTAATTACCTCAGTCTATTCCCCGCGGCGGCGACTTTTATAACCGGCCCCTAAATGTGCCGAAGGAACAGGCAAGGGCCGGACACCTGTGGTGTCCGGCCCTTGCCGGCTTTCAGGCAATCAGCCTGGGGTGTTGCGCCCGTTCGTGGGATTGCGCCTGTTCAGGCCTGGGCAGGTTCAGCCGAAGCGGGCCGCTCCGTGGTGCTGGCCCGGCGGTGCTCCACGCGCTTGGCCTGCCTGACAAGGTCCGGTTCGTTCTGCCGCAGCCAGGCGTACATCGGGGCAGCGACGAAGATCGTGGCGGCCGTGCCGATGAGGATACCGACAAACAGCGCCAGCGAAAGGTCGCGGAGAGTACCCGCACCCAGCAAGCCTGCACCGATGAACAGGATGGCACCCACCGGGAGGATGGCCACCATCATGGTGTTGATCGAGCGGACCAGGGTCTGGTTCACGGCGAGGTTGACTTCCTCCGCGAACGTGCGGCGCGTTGAAGCGTCCAGTTCTGCCGTATTTTCGCGGATCTTATCGAACACCACCACGGTGTCGTAGAGCGAGTAGCTCAGGACGGTGAGGAAGCCGATGATGGCCGACGGCGTCACTTCGAAGTCACTGAGGGCATAGACGCCGGCCGTGATGAACATGGTCACCGCCATGCCCGCGATCGCCGAAAGCGACATCTTCCAGGTCCGGAAGTAAAGTGCCATCAGCACGGCGGCCAGCAGCACGAAGATCACCAGGCCGATCAGTGCCTGCTTGGTGACGTCGGCGCCCCAGGTGGGTCCCACGAAGGTCGAGGTCACCTCGTTGTCGGTGACGCCGTACGCCGTGGTCAGGCCCTCCTTGATCCGGAGTGTCTCATCATCCGTGAGCTTGTCCGTCTGGATCCGCATGGTGGTTCCGGCCACGTTGGCCACGCGGGGAACGCTGCCCTCCACCACGTCCGTGACGGCTTTCTCGCCCAGGGCTGCGTCCGTGGTCTTCACGTTGGAGACCGTGAACTCGGATCCGCCCCGGAATTCAATGCCGAGGTTGAAGCCGCCCTTGGCCACCGGGATGATGATGGACAGGGCCACCGCGACGGCGGCGATGATGAACCAGATTTTCTTGGAACCCACAAAGTTGTAGGAACGCTTTCCGGTGTAGAGCTCGTTACCGAAGTTGGCGAAGCCGGACATTACTTGTTCTCCTTCGCTGCGGTCTTCGAGGAGCCGGCAAGCTGCTCCTGCTTCTCCGCCAGGCGGCGTTCCGCGATGGTCATCCTGCGTTCAGCTTCCGCCGCCGCGCCGGCGTTCTTGGCCCGGACCACGGACGGCTTGTCCTCGGGGGTGCGCAGGCGTCCGGCACCGCGGTACAGCGGCACGGCCCCGAGGCGCTTGGGATCAAGGCCGGACAGCGGGTGGCCCTCGCCGAAGAACCTGGTGCGGGCCAGCAGCTGCAGCGTGGGGTGCGTGAACATGAACACCACGATGAGGTCGGCGATGGCGGTCAGGCCCAGGGTGAAGGCGAACCCGCGGACGTTGCCCACTGCTACGAAGTACAGGACGAGCGCGGCCAGCAGGTTGACTGCCTTGGAGGCAAGCACGGTGCGCTTGGCCCGCTTCCAGCCGTTCTCGACGGCGGACACCAGGCCGCGGCCTTCGCGCAGCTCATCGCGGATGCGTTCGAAGTAGACGATGAAGGAGTCCGCTGTCTGGCCGATGGCAACGATGATGCCGGCGACGCCGGCCAGGGACAGGCGGTAGTTTTCCGTCCAGCCGAGGATGGCGATGGCCAGGTAGGTGAGGACACCGGCCACCACCAGGGAGGCGATGGTGACGAAGCCCAGCGCCCGGTATTGGAAGAGCGAGTAGACCACCACCAGCAGGAGCCCGATCAGGCCGGCCAGAAGGCCCATGCGCAGCTGTTCGCCACCCAGGGTGGCGGAAATCTGCTGCTCGCTCTGGATTTCGAAGCTGATCGGAAGGGCGCCGAACCGGAGCTGGTCAGAGAGTGCTTTGGCCGTCTGCTCCGTAAAGCCGCCGGTGATCTGCGGACGGCCGTCGGTGATGACAGCCAGCGAACGGGGTGCGGAGATGACCTGGTCGTCCAGGACAATGGCGAACTGGGCCTTGGGGTCGGTGCCCGATTCCCCGCCGGCGGCCACGTAGAACTGGTTTAGGCGTTCGGTGACTTCCTTGAACTTGGCCGTTCCCTCGTCGTCGAACTGGATGTTGACTGCCCAGTCGTTGGTGACGGCTCCCTGTGCGCCCTGCTGCAGCTGGAAGGACGAGGTGACAATGTTGCTGCCCTTGACCTCAACCGGACCCAGGATGTACTTGATGGCAGGCGTGGTGTCAGTGGCGGGTTCACAGGTGACCAGCGGCTTGGCCGGGTCGGAGCGTTCCTGCTCGTCCTGCGACGGATTGTCGCAGTCCAGGGTCTCGAACTGGCGGTAGATCTCGGGCGTGATCCAGTTGATGTCGCTGCTGTTGGCGGGCTCGGCCGTCGGCTTGGGCAGCTGGTCTTCGGGCGCCCGGGACTCCTCGGGGACCGGCGCACCGGCTCCGTTGAGGAGCACGGGGCGGAAGTTCATGTCAGCGGACGCCTGGATCAGGTCGCGGGTCTGGCTGGAGGGGGTTCCGGGAAGGCTGACCACCACGTTGCGCCCGGACTGGGTGCTGATCTCGGCTTCGGCGACGCCTGAGCCGTCAACCCTTTGGCGGATGATGGCCACCGCCTGGTTGAGCTGCTCTTCGTTGATGTCCGAACCGCCCTCGACCTTCGGCGCCAGGATCATCTGGGTTCCACCTTCGAGGTCCAGAGCCAGCTTGGGCGCCCAGCTTGCCTGCCCGGCCAGGGTGCCGCCGGCCAGGACGGCGGTCAGCGCGGCGATGAGTACACCGAGCCAGACCAGGACCCTGAGGCCTGGTTTCTTGGGGCCAGTTCGTGCCATTGTCGATCTTTCTCTTATTCACGGAGGAACCGCCGGTGCCTGCTGTTGCGTGCACCGGCGGTGATCCGCTGCGGTAGAGGTGAAAAGCGGTGCGGGACTAGATGTCCTTTTTGCCCTCGTCGTTGAGGCGCTTCAGCGTTTCGTCCGGCGTCTCCGCCGGCACAGCGGTGCTTCCGCTGTCCTGGACGGTGAGGGAAGAGGCATCGTCGGGCACGGCGGGCGATTCGGCTTCCGGCACCGGTACTGCGGCCGGCTCCACGATCTTGGTGACGGCCTGACGGTGCACGGTGGCCAGGTTGCCGGGGGAAAGCTCAAGGGTGACCTTGTTCTCGGCCTCGTCAATGCTCACGATCCGGCCAAAGAGGCCGAAGCTGGTCATAACGTCGACGCCCGGGGCGAACTTCGACTGGAGCTCCGCCTGCTGCTGCTGCGTCTTCTTGTTGCGGCGGAACATCATGAAGATGAACACGCCGAGCATGACGAACAGGAGAATTGACATTAGATCCAAGGGGAATTCCGTCCTTTTATTTTTAGATAGCTGAATTTCCAGCAACAGCGGCTTCGCTCCGGCCGGGGCAGGACCCTCAGGCAGGCAGAGGCCTGACCGGTTCCTTCCCCAGCGACGCAGGGGGCCGGTGCCACCCACGAAACAGAGACCCGAACGTGCCGGGCGTCATACCAGTCTAAAGGGAAAAGCTGAAGGGAGCCTGCTATTGGCTTTCCGGAGCCCAATCCCCTGCCGCTTCGTCGCTGCCCGTCCCGGGGTCGAACAGGTCCAGCTGCTCCTGTGCGAAGACACCGGACGGGATGGCATAGCCGAGGTGCGTCCAGGCCGGGGCCATGGCGATCCGGCCCCGCGGGGTGCGGCCAAGAAGCCCTTCACGGACCAGGAAGGGCTCGGCCACCGTTTCCACGGTTTCGGTTTCTTCGCCGACGGCGATGGCCAGGGTGGAAAGCCCCACTGGTCCCCCGCCGAATTTCGTGATGAGCGCCTCAAGCACCGAACGGTCCAGGCGGTCCAGCCCCTTCTTGTCCACCTCGTACATGTCCAGGGCAGCGGAGGCTGCCCTTGCGTCGATTTGTTCGATGCCATGGACCAGCGCCCAGTCCCGGACGCGGCGCAGCAGCCTGTTGGCGATACGGGGCGTTCCGCGTGAACGGCCGGCGATTTCGGTGAAGCCGGCGGAGTTCACCTTCAGGTCCAGCAGCCCGGCCGAGCGGCGCAGGACGAGCTCCAGTTCGGACACGGAGTAGAACTCCAGGTGTCCGGTGAAGCCGAACCTGTCGCGCAGCGGCCCGGGAAGCAGCCCGGCACGGGTTGTTGCACCCACCAGCGTGAACGGGGGCAGTTCCAGCGGGATGGCCGTGGCGCCGGCGCCCTTGCCCACCACGATGTCCACCCGGAAGTCCTCCATGGCCATGTAGAGCATCTCTTCGGCCGGGCGGGACATACGGTGGATTTCGTCGAGGAACAGGACCTCGCCTTCGGACAGCGAGGAGAGGATGGCCGCGAGGTCACCGGCGTGCTGGATGGCGGGACCGCTGCTGATGCGCAGGGGGGCGTTCATCTCGGACGCGACAATCATGGCAAGGGTGGTCTTGCCCAGGCCGGGCGGCCCGGAGAACAGCACATGGTCTGCGCTGCGGCCCCGCATGCGTGATGCCTGCAGAACCAGCGAGAGCTGTTTCCGCACCCGGTGCTGGCCCACGAAGTCGTGCAGGTTCTTGGGCCGGAGGGCGGCTTCGATGGCACGTTCCTCCGGCTCCTCCCCCGCCGCCACCAGCGACGGTTCAGCCACGGCTGCCTACACGGTTGCCGGCGCGCGCCCCGTCCTGGCCGAGCCAGCGCAGGGTGGTCCGCAGAATCTCCGGGACGTTGCCGCGGAAGGAGACCTCGGGATCTTCCGCCAACGCCTTGTCAATGCTGGTTGACGCGTCCTTTTCAGACCAGCCGAGGCTGGTCATGGCTGCAACCACCTGCGGCTTCCAGGCGGCTTCGGCGGCGGTGGGCGCCGCCGCCGAACCGGCGGTGCCGTGCGGGACGAGCTTTCCGGCCAGTTCCAGCACGATCCGGCCTGCCACCTTGGGACCGATGCCGGGAACTTTGGTGAAGGTCTTGCTGTCGCCGGTGTGGGCTGCAACCCGGATTGCCTCGGGATCATGGACTGCCAGGACAGCCAATGCCAGCCTGGGGCCCACTCCGCTGACGCTGAGCAGCACGTCGAACACTTCGCGTTCATCGTCGGAGGCGAAACCAAAAAGGGTGAGGGAATCCTCCCGGACGATCAGGGAGGTGAACAGCTTTCCTTCCTCACCGGTGCGCAGGCCGCTGAGGGTCTGCGGGGTGGCGTAGACGCTCATCCCGGCACCGTTGAGGTCAATCACGGCCGTGGACAGGCCTACGTGCGCTACGGTTCCGCGGAGGAAACTGATCAAGCCGGGCTCCTGGTGTCTGCCGGGCTTCTGGTAACGAGCCGGCTATCCGAACATATTTACGAATACCCTAGCAAGGGGCAGGGACATTCAGCGTGCGCGCCGCGCCTTGGCTTCAGCCTCTGCCCATGCCCGCTGCGCCGGAGTGAGCGATGAACTCCCGGGACCCGTCGTTGCTACGGATGCGCCACTGCCAGCACGCCAGGCGTGGGTGATGGCAAGGGCGAGGGCGTCCGCGGCGTCGGCGGGGCGTGGCGGGGCGTCCAGGCGGAGGATCTTGGTGACCAGCTTGGTGACCGCGTCCTTGTTGGACGAACCGCTGCCCGTCACTGCCGCCTTGACCTCCGACGGCGTGTGCAGGGCAACGGGAATCCCGCGGCGGGCCGCGGCGGCGATCACCACCCCGGACGCCTGGGCCACACCCATTACGGTGCTGACATTGAGTTGGGAAAAAACGCGTTCGACGGCGAGCACCTGCGGCTCGTAGCGGTCCAGCCACTCATCGATGGCCAGGGCGATCACGAGGAGGCGCTGGTCAAGAGTCTCTTCCGGGGAGGTTCCCACCACACCGACCGCAACCATGGTGGCCCGCCTGTTGCGTTCGACATCCACCACACCGATTCCGCAGCGGGTCAGGCCGGGGTCCACGCCCAGTACGCGCAGCGTCACGGGCGCAGGACTTCAGTAGGCAAGGCCAAACGTCACTCGGATTCCAGGGCGGCCTGGACTTCGTCAGTGAGGTCGGCGTTGCTGTAGACGTTCTGCACGTCGTCCAGGTCCTCAAGGGCATCGGCGAGCTTGAGGAACTTGCGGGCACCGTCGACGTCCAGCTCCACCTGCATGGACGGCACGAACTCCACCTCGTCGGTGTCGTATTCGATGCCGGCTTCCTTCAGCGCCTCTCGGATGGCAGGCAGGTCGCCCGGCTCGGAGTGGATTTCGAAGGTGTCGCCGTTGTCCTTGACTTCCTCGGCGCCGGCATCCAGGACCGCCATCAGGACGTCGTCCTCGCTGAGTCCGTTCTTCGGCAGGTTCACCACGCCCTTGCGGGTGAAGAGGTAGCTGACGGAGCCGGGATCGGCGATGGTGCCGCCGTTGCGCGAGATAGCGAGGCGGACCTCGGAGGCGGCGCGGTTCTTGTTGTCCGTCAGGCACTCGATCAGCAGGGCAGAGCCCTGCGGGCCGCGGGCTTCGTACATGATCTCGGTGTAGTCCACCACTTCGCCGGTGAGGCCGGCCCCGCGCTTGATGGCGCGGTCGATGTTGTCATTGGGGACGGACGTCTTCTTCGCCTTGGTGACCGCCAGTTCCAGGCCGGGGTTGCCCGCGAGGTCCGGGCCGCCCATCCGGGCTGCAACTTCGATGTTCTTGATCAGCTTGGCGAACGACTTTGCGCGGCGGCTGTCAATGATCGCCTTCTTGTGCTTGGTCGTCGCCCATTTGGAGTGGCCTGACATGCTTTACGCTTCTCCTCTGATCATGCGGATAAAAAGTTCGTGTACGCGTTTTTCGCCAGTCACTTCCGGGTGGAAGGAGGTGGCCAGCAGGTGGCCGGAACGCACTGCAACAATTCTAGCCGTCCCGGGCAGCGGGACAGCGTGGGACGCGTGCTCGGGGTCGGCCGGTTCCACCTGTGCCAGGACTTCCACGTCCGGGCCAACCCGTTCCACCCAGGGCCCGCGGATGAAGACGGCGTGGACCGGGGCGACGCCCGTATCCGTGGCGCTGAAATCCAGGCCCTTGAATTCAAGGTCCGCCTCGAAGGACTCACGCTGGCGGCCGAAGGCGTTGCGCCGGACAGTGATATCCAGGCCGCCGAATGTCTGCTGCGGATTGCCGGCGAGGTCAGTGGCGGGGTCGGCGACGTCAGAGGCCAGCAGGATCATGCCTGCACAGGATCCGTAGACGGGCAGTCCCTCGGCAATGCGCTCCCGCAGCGGTTCCGCCAGGTCGAAGGCACGGGCCAGTTTGTCGATCGCCGTTGATTCGCCGCCGGGAATGATCAGTCCGTCCAGTCCGTCCAGTTCCTTGGGACGGCGGACGCTGACGCCCTCGGCGCCGGATGCCTCCGCTGCGCGAAGGTGCTCGCGGAAATCGCCCTGGAGCGCCAGCACGCCGATCCGCAGGCCTGCGCCAAGGCGCGCCGAAGCAGCTGAAAGGGAATTTGTCATCCATCCAGCATACGGGGACCGCGCACTTCTGCCCGTCGGGGAAGGACCCCGGCGGCGGTTGCATGCCGCTGCTGGGATATATTCGAATCATGTTTTCCTTCAGTGTTCCGCTCGGCAAGCTGGTCCGCCGGGCGTCCCGGCTCCGGGGCGGCGGTTCCGCCCTGCCGGGCCTGGTGGTCGAAAAAATCGACCCCGGCTTCATGCGGCGGACGCTCAGCACCCTCCCCCACGGTGTCGCCGTCGTCAGCGGTACCAACGGCAAAACCACCACAACCAAAATGGTGGTGGAACTGCTGGAGAGCCAGGGTCTCAAGGTCTTCACCAACCGCACCGGCAGCAACTTCACGCGCGGCGTCGCCGCTGCCCTGTTGGGCGAGGTGGACTGGCGGGGCAGGCTTAAAGCCGATATCGCGGTCCTGGAACTGGATGAGGCGCACGCCGTCCACTTCGTCAACAGCGTGCCCCCGCGCTACTGCCTCCTGCTTAACGTCCTTCGCGACCAGCTGGACCGGTTTGGTGAAATCGATAAGACGGCGCAGCTGCTCCAGCACATCGCCGCCAAGACCACCGGGACGGTTGTTCTCAACCGTGAAGACCCCCGGGTGGCCAGGATCGCCGAGACCCTCACCGGGCAGGAAGTCAGGTACTTCGGCCTGGACGATTCGCTGCTGGGGACGTTCCCCAACGACGACGACATGCGCGCTGCCCCCGGAAGCCCCGCCCCGGCGGGGCTTCCGGAAAAGCCCGCCGCCGACGTCGTACTCCGCAAGGTTGGCGCGGACAGCGCCGACTTTGAGTACGACGGCGTCACGGTCACCACCGGGATGAAGCTCCGGGGGGTGTACAACATCTTTAACGCGGCCGCTGCCCTGACCCTGGCGCGGAGCATCTGCGGAAGCGGAGCGGCCACTGCGGACCACGAATCCCTGCTGGAGGCCTTGTCCCAGGTTGCGCCTGCCTTCGGCCGCGGCGAAAGCCTCACGGTGGACGGCCAGCCCCTGGACCTGGTGCTGGTCAAAAACCCCAGCGGTTTCCGGCTGGGCCTCAAGTCCTTCCCCGCCGGCGGCTACGCCACGATGATCGCCATCAATGACAATTACGCCGACGGCCGCGACATGTCATGGCTGTGGGACGTGGAGTTCGACTCCCTCCGCGAGGAGGGCGTGGACCAGCTGACCGGATCCCGGGCCTATGACATGGCGCTCCGGCTGCAATACGACGACGTCCCTACCGGCGCGGTGCAGCCGGAGATCGCGCCGGCACTGGCTGCGTTCATCCGGGAGGCCCAGGGCAAGCCCAAGCGCATCTTCTGCACCTACACCGCCATGTTGGCCATCCGCCGTGAACTGTCCAAAATCACCACCGTGGAGGTTGTCTCTTGAGCACTGGAACACCCGCCGCGGCTGAGGGCAAGGGCACCCTCCGGGTGGTGCAGCTCTACCCGCGCGACATGAACATCTACGGCGACTGGGGCAACGCCCTGGTCCTGCAGCGGCGCATCGGCTGGCACGGCTACACTCCCGAACTGCTCGAATACAACGTCGGTGATCCTTTTCCCGATGACGTGGACATCATCGTGGGCGGCGGCGGCCAGGACAGCGGCCAGCTGGTCATCCAGGACGACCTGCAGTCAAGGGCTGGCGCTCTCAAGGACCTGGCGGAGGACGGCGCTCCCATGCTGGTTATCTGCGGGCTGTACCAGCTGTTTGGCCGGTTTTTCAAGACCCGCACAGGCGCCGTGATCCCCGGCATCGGCATCCTTGACGTGGAAACCCACGGCACCGACGAACGCCTGATCGGAAACGTCAAGGTATCGACACTCGAGTTCGGTGAAGTCCTCGGCTACGAAAACCACAGCGGCCAGACGACACTCGGCAGCGGGGTCCGTCCGCTCGGCACTGTGGCCAAGGGGACCGGCAACAACAGCAACGACGGTCACGAAGGAGCCCGCTACCGCAACATCGTGGCCAGTTACCTGCACGGTTCGCTGCTGCCGAAAAACCCTGCCATTGCCGATTTCCTGATCCGCACCGCAGCTGAACGGAAGTTCGGAACGTTTGAGCCCGGCCAGCCGGATGACCGGTTCGCTGAACTGGCGAGGGAGCACGCGGCGCGCCGGCCACGCTGAGCTGTTACGGCCCGCGGGTGATGAGGAGTTCGTGCGCGCCGGCGGCCGGCGCGCCCATCGACTCCACTACGGCCACCGTCCGCTGCCGGGTTGCGGCGTCGGCTTCCGGTCCCGCGCACGGTCCTTGCGGCGCGTCCGCGGCCACCGAGCACCACCGGTAAGGGTCGCGGACCATCACTGAGGGCGCCCAGGCGAGGTCCGTGGCAGCCCACCTGCCGGAAGCATCCTGGCCGAACTGGGCGCGGACCAGCAGGCCCTCATTGTTGACCACATGCCAGGGTGAGAGCTCGGTGACGCCGTTGCCCAGCCCGTACACGATCCAGGTGCCCTTGTAGTTTTCGATCGGCAGTACCGAGTGGGTGTGGTGCCCGTAGATCAGGTTGAACTGCCCGCTGTCCACCAGGGCGTGCGCCACGTCCTGCTGCTGCATGTTCGGTTGGCTGGCGTACTCGTCCCCCGCATGCATGGCTCCCAGAACGATATCCGCACCCAGTGCCCGGGCTTTTTCGGCCTTGGCAATCATGGCCGGCGCGTCCAGCATGTCCACCTGCCAGGGGTGCTCGGCAATGAGCCCGTTGAGCCCATAGGTGGCCTGGATGACAGCCACTTTTGCGGCTGGTGTCTGCAGGATCAAAATCCCCTGGGATTCCGTTTCCGTACGGTAGGAGCCTGTGTGCTTGAGGCCCGCGGCGTCCAGCGCGTCGAGGGTCCGCAGCAGCCCGTCCGTGCCGCGGTCGATGGTGTGGTTGCTCGCCGTGGTACACGCCTGGTAGCCCACCGCTTTGGTGGCTGTGATGATGTGGGGCGGGACGTTGAAGGATGGGTAGGCGGAGAAGGGCCCCTCCGGGACCGCCACGGGTGTCTCCTGGTGGCAGATGGCAAGGTCGCTGTTGTTGATGTAGCGGCGTTGGCCCTCCAGCAGGGGGACGAAGTCCAGGCCTGGCTTGCCGGCGGCAGCGGCGTCCTGCTGTGCCTGCTGCCAGAGCTCGGCGTGGACCAGCATGTCTCCCGTGACCAGCACGGACGTACAGCGGAGGACCGGGCAGTCCGGGCCCTTTCCGGGCGTGGGAGTGGGCGTGGGCGTGGCTGGCGGGGTGGTACCGGACGCTGCCCCTGCCACCGGCGCTGTTACGGCGGAGGGGGAACCCGCCGGTGCGGACGGAGTCCCGTCCTGCTCGGCGAGCAGCCCGCAGCCTGCCAGCGCACCGGCCAGCCACAGTGCTCCGGCCAATGACATCGCCAAGGCGCGGGCGCTGATGCGCCCCGGCGCCTTGCCGGCTACGGTCCCCATAGCCGCCATTCTAAAGAGGTCAGCGCCCCGGGGGGTGATATTTCCCCACATTGAGAAGCGTGCCTTGCTGTGAAAGGTTTACCCCATGACGACGAACCCCCTTCTGGTCCCCAGTCCCCTGCCGTACGGGCTTCCGCCTTTTGACGCGATTGATGCCTCGCATTACTCGGAAGCCCTCGAGGCCGGGCTTGCCGAACATCTGGCCGAAATCCGGGCGATCGTGGACGATCCGGCACCGGCAGACTTCGACAACACAGTGGAGGCGATGGAACGGTCCGGGCGGCTCCTGGAGTGTGCAGCCGCGGCATTCTTCACGCTGGTGTCCGCAGATGCTTCGGAGCAGATCCGCACCCTCGAGACCGAATATTCACCCCGGTTCTCGGCGCACCAGGACGAGATCTTCCTGAACCGGGCCCTGTTCGAGAGGTTTTCGGCGGTTGATGCGTCCGCGTGTGACCCCGAGTCCGCCCGCCTGGTGGAGGAGTATCTGAAGGAGTTCCGGCAGTCCGGCATCCAGCTCGACGATCCCGGACGGGAACGGCTGATGGCGATCAATGCCGAACTTGCCCGCCTCGGTACCGAATTCGGCCAGCGGGTCAAGGAAGGCATGAAGTCCGCGGCTTTGCTCCTGGACAGCGCCGGGGAACTCGCGGGCCTGCCGGCGGATGATGTTGCCGCCGCAGCCGAAGCGGCCCGGGCGGCGGGCCATGAGGGCAAATTCCTTCTCACACTCATCCAGCCCGGTAATCAGCCGGCCCTGGCAGCGCTCGAGGACCGGGACGTCCGCCGTCGTCTTTTTGAAGCTTCGGTGGCCCGCGGCAGCAGCGGGGGAAGCCTTGACGTGCTTGATCTGGCACGGTCCATGGCCGGCCTGCGGGCGGAGAAGGCTTCCCTCCTGGGCTTTGCCAACTACGCCGAGCTGGTGGTGGACCGCCAGACCGCACCGGACTTCGGGTCCGTCCAGTCGATGCTGAACCGGCTGGCACCGGCAGCTGTCCGTAACGCGGACACCGAGGCCGCTGCGCTGGCAGACGTTGCCGGCCATCCGCTGGAGGCCTGGGACTGGGCCTACTATTCGGCCAGGGTCCGCCGGGAAAAGTACGACGTCGATGAGCAGGCGCTCCGCCCGTACTTTGAGCTGGACCGGGTCCTGACCGATGGGGTGTTCTTTGCCGCGACGTCCCTGTACGGCATTACGTTCCATGAGCGGACGGACCTGGCCGGCTACCACCCGGACGTCCGGGTCTGGGAGGTCCGCAACGAGGACGGCAGCGGGCTGGGCCTCTTCCTGGGCGACTACTACAGCCGGGAGTCCAAGCGTGGCGGAGCATGGATGAATTCCCTGGTGGACCAGTCAGCCCTGCTCGGGACCCGGCCCGTGGTCATCAACAACCTGAACATCTCCAAGCCGCCGGCCGGCGAACCCACACTGCTGACCCTGGACGAGCTCCGCACGGCGTTCCACGAATTTGGGCATGCCCTGCACGGTCTCTTCTCCAACGTCACGTATCCGCGGTTTTCCGGCACGTCCGTGCCCCGCGACTTCGTGGAGTACCCGTCGCAGGTGAATGAAATGTGGATCATGTGGCCGGAAGTGCTCTCAAACTATGCCCGGCACCACGCCACGGGCGAGCCGCTTCCCCGGGATGTTGTGGAGCGGCTCAACGAATCCCGGCTGTGGGGTGAAGGCTTCGCCACCACCGAATACTTGGGCGCCGCATTGCTGGACCTGGCGTGGCATGTGCTGGAGCCCGGCAATGTGCCGGAGGACGCGCTGGAGTTTGAGGCGAAGGCCCTCGCCGCCGCGGGAATTGCCCATCCCCTGATCCCGCCGCGGTACCGGACGGGCTACTTCCAGCACGTCTTTGCCGGCGCCGGTTACGCCGCGGGCTACTACTCCTATATCTGGAGCGAAGTGCTGGACGCCGAAACGGTGGACTGGTTCACCGAGAACGGTGGCCTCACCCGCGTCAACGGCGAACGCTTCCGCCGGGAGCTGCTGTCCCAAGGCAACAGCCGCGACCCGCTGGAGTCCTTCCGAACCCTCCGCGGCCGCGAAGCAAGACTGGAACCGCTGCTAAAGCGCCGGGGCCTCGAGTAGTCCGAATCGATTGCTCCGTAACTGTCGTTTTCAAGCCTGATAACGACAGTTACGGAGCAATCGACAGGTTTCGACAAGCTCAACCAACGACGACGGCGGCGAGTCACCAGCAAAGGTGACTCGCCGCCGTCGCGGTTTGTTGCCGTAAGGAAGAGAAATTACCAGCCGCGCTCGGCGAGGCGGTGCGGCTGGGGGATCTCGTCGACATTGATGCCTACCATGGCTTCGCCGAGGCCGCGGGAGGCCTTGGCGATGACGTCCGGGTCATCGTAGAAGGTGGTGGCCTTCACGACGGCGGCCGCGCGCTGGGCGGGGTTGCCGGACTTGAAGATGCCGGAGCCGACGAACACGCCGTCCGCGCCGAGCTGCATCATCATGGCGGCGTCGGCCGGGGTGGCGATGCCGCCGGCGGTGAACAGCACCACGGGCAGCTTGCCGGCGGCGGCGACTTCCTTGACCAGTTCGTACGGGGCCTGCAGTTCCTTGGCCGCGACGTAGAGTTCGTCCTCGGGCAGCGCAGCGAGCTTGGCGATCTCCGAGCGGATCTGGCGCATGTGCCCGGTGGCGTTGGACACGTCACCGGTGCCGGCCTCGCCCTTGGACCGGATCATTGCCGCGCCCTCGTTGATGCGGCGCAGTGCCTCACCGAGGTTGGTCGCTCCGCAGACGAAGGGAACGGTGAAGTTCCACTTGTCGATGTGGTTGACGTAGTCAGCCGGGGTCAGGACCTCGGACTCGTCAATGTAGTCCACGCCCAGGGACTGCAGGATCTGGGCTTCGACGAAGTGGCCGATCCGGGCCTTGGCCATGACCGGAATGGAGACCGCATCGATGATCTGGTCGATCATGTCCGGATCGGACATGCGGGACACGCCGCCCTGGGCGCGGATATCGGCCGGAACGCGTTCCAGCGCCATCACAGCAACAGCACCGGCGTCTTCGGCGATGCGGGCCTGTTCGACGTTGACGACGTCCATGATGACGCCGCCCTTGAGCATCTCAGCCATGCCCCGCTTCACGCGGCTGCTGCCCGTGACGCTGTTCGCGGACGAACCGGCTTCGCTGCTTACATCAGGTGTAGACACAAAAACCCCTATGGGTAGATAGATGACCTTCGCCGGGCGTGCAGGCGGCAAGTGCCGGACTGTGCACACACGGATTTGCCGGATCCATTGACCGGGCAGTCCTAATACTAGTCCCCCCGCGGCCGGCCGGCTTAATCATGCTTAATCAGCCGGTGACGGTTCCGCCTGGGCCTGCCTGCGGACGGAAACCACGCGCTGCACCACGGTGACGAAGCTTGCCAGCGCGAGCAGCACCAGGGTCACCAGCAGCACCACCGATGGAAGGCCCAGTCCGGTGAACCCGGTCACCACCAGGACCGAAACCAGGCGTTCGGCGCGCTCGGCTATCCCCACATTGGCCGTGAACCCGAGCGACTCCGCCTTGGCCCTGGCGTAGGAAACCACCATGCCCAGGACAAGGCAGACCATGGCGGCCACGGCGATGGGGGTATCAGCGCCGCCGGTGAAGAACCACACGGCCAGCCCCGCGAAGAGCGCGCCGTCGGCAATCCGGTCGAGGGTGGAGTCGAGGAAGTTTCCCCAGCGGCTCTTGACGTCCTGCATCCTGGCCATGATGCCGTCCAGCACGTCGGAAAAGATAAAAGCCGTGATGAAGAGTGTTCCCCACCAGAGTTGCCCCAGCGGGTAGAACACCAGGGCCCCGACCACCACGCCGGCGGTACCGATGATGGTCACAGCATCGGGCGAAACACCAATCTTCAGGAGCCAGCGGGCAAGCGGAGTGAACAGGGCGGTGAAAAAACCGCGGGCGTGCCTATTCAGCATCCGTCTCCCCGGGCCAGGCGTCGGCCACCTGCTGGCGGACCTCGTCGAGGGTCTGGGTGATGGCCTTGGTCTGGGCAATGATGGGGAAGAAGTTCCCGTCCCCGCCCCAGCGCGGAACGATGTGCTGGTGCAGGTGGGCGGCGATCCCGGCGCCGCCCACCACGCCCTGGTTCATGCCGAGGTTGAAGCCGCCCGGATTCGCCACCTTCCGTAGGACCCGCATGGCCGTTTGCGTAAGCTCGGCGAACTCCGCCGTCTCGTCCAGCGTCAGGTCCGTGTAGTCCGGGATGTGCCGGTAGGGGCACACCAGCAGGTGCCCGGGGTTGTAGGGAAAGAGGTTCAGCACCACGTAGCAGGTCTTCCCGCGGTAAACGATGAGTGCGTCCTCATCGGTCCGGCCGGGCCCCACGCAGAAGGGGCAGTCATCTTCATTCTTGAACTGGTGCTGCCCGCCCTTGATGTAGGCCATGCGGTGCGGAGTCCACAGGCGCTGGAAGGCGTCCGGGACACCGGCGAGGTCAAAGTCGTCGGTAACGCCGGCATCACCTGGATACCCGGCGCCTGTGTTCTCCTGCACGGTGCTGTTCCGTTCCCTAGCTGGTCCGGTTACGGACGGCTTCCGTGATCCGCTTGACTGCCTCTGCAACCGGCACGCCGTTGTCCTGGCTTCCATCACGGAAGCGGAAGGACACGGCACCGGCTTCGGCGTCGTCGCCGCCGGCGATCAGGACAAAGGGAATTTTGTCCTTGCTGGCAGTACGGATCTTCTTCGGGAAGCGGTCCGAGGACGTGTCCACCTCAGCGCGGATGCCAACCGCCTTAAGCTGGTCGACGACGTCGAACATGTACTCGTTGAACGTCTCGGCCACGGGGATGCCCACCACCTGGACGGGGGCCAGCCAGGCGGGGAAGGCTCCGGCGTAGTGCTCTGTGAGCACGCCCATGAACCGCTCGATGGAGCCAAACAGGGCGCGGTGGATCATGACGGGCCGCTGCCGCGTGCCGTCGGCCGCCTGGAATTCGAGTTCGAAGCGTTCCGGCAGGTTGAAGTCCAGCTGGATGGTGGACATCTGCCAGGTGCGGCCGAGCGCGTCCTTTGCCTGCACTGAGATCTTGGGACCGTAGAAAGCTGCTCCGCCCGGATCGGGGACAAGTTCCAGCCCTGACTCCTGGGCCACCTCGGCGAGGGTCCTGGTGGCTTCCTCCCACGTGGCGTCGTCGCCGACGTACTTTTCGGGGTCCTTGGTGGAGAGCTCGAGGTAGAAGTCGTTCAGCCCGTAGTCCTTGAGCAGGCCCAGGACGAAGTTCAGCGTCTTGGTGAGCTCGTCCTTCATCTGCTCGCGGGTGCAGTAGATGTGGGCGTCGTCCTGTGTCATGCCGCGCACCCGGGTGAGGCCGTGCACCACGCCGGACTTTTCGTACCGGTAGACGGACCCGAACTCGAACAGTCGCAGCGGAAGCTCTCGGTAGGAGCGCCCGCGGGACCTGAAGATCAGGTTGTGCATGGGGCAGTTCATCGGCTTCAGGTAGTAGTCCTGCGCCGGCTTGCGGATGGTGCCGTCGGCATTGAGTTCCTCGTCGACGCGCATCGCGGGGAACATGCCCTCCTTGTACCAGTCAAGGTGGCCGGAAACCTCGTACAGGTGGCCCTTGGTGATGTGGGGGGTGTAGACGAACTCGTAGCCGGCTTCGACGTGGCGCTGGCGCGAGTAGTCCTCCATCTCCTTGCGGATGATGCCGCCCTTGGGGTGGAACACGGGCAGGCCGGAACCCAGCTCGTCCGGGAACGAGAACAGGTCCAGTTCGGAGCCGAGCTTGCGGTGGTCGCGGCGTTCGGCCTCGGCGATCCGCTCCTGGTAGGCCTTGAGGGCATCCTTGGTGGGCCACGCCGTGCCGTAGATCCGCTGCAGCTGCTGGTTCTTCTGGTTGCCCAGCCAGTAGGCGGAGGATGAACGGGTCAGGGCGAAGGCGTTCGAGATGAGCTTGGTGTTGGGCAGGTGGGGGCCGCGGCAGAGGTCGCACCAGACGGTGGTGCCTTCCTTGCGTTCCACATTGTCGTAAATGGTGATGTCGCCTGCGCCGACTTCGACGTTGACGCCTTCGCCGGCTTCGGCGGCCTCGTTCTTCTTGCCCAGCAGCTCGAGCTTGTAGGGCTCGTTCTTCATGGCCTCGCGGGCTTCGTCCTCGTTGACCACGCGGCGGACGAACTTCTGGTTCTGGTTGATGATCTTCTGCATCATCTTTTCGAGGGTCTTGAGGTCCTCGGGGGTGAAGGGCTCCGCGACGTCAAAGTCGAAGTAGAAGCCGTCCGTGATGTAAGGGCCGATTCCGAGCTTAGCGTCCGGGCGCAGCTGCTGGACGGCCTGGGCCATGACGTGGGCGGTGGAGTGGCGGAGCACGTTCAGCCCGTCGGGGGAATCGATGGTGACGCCTTCGACGTCGGCGCCCTCCGGAAGTTCCTGGTCCAGGTCCTTCAGCTCGCCATTGACGCGGGCCACAACAACGTCGCGGCGCTCAAAGAAGAGTTCCGCACCGGTTGTCCCGGTAGTCACCTTGGTCTCTTCGCCATCGACGAGAAGGGTGATCTGCTGGGCATCTGACACGGGTGTCTCCTATTCAAAGTTAAGGCTTCATAGCTTGTGGCGTACGGGGACCACAGCCAGCCATCGTCAATGCTATCGGTTCAACTGAGGGCCGACCAACGCGGCGCACGGCATGCTCAGCCGTTAAATCCCGTGATGGCGAGGCTCCTGCTGATCCCGTCCAGGGGGTGGGGCACATCCTGCCCGGGCGTGGAGGGGTCCGGAAACGGCAGGGTTTCGGTCCTGCTCAGGTCCCAGGCCATGCTGGCGCTCAGGCTGATCCCACGCGGGCCCGTCCGGCGTGTGGTGCCCCGGATCAACAGCAGCCGGGTGCCAAACAGGAGCATCCCGGCGTTTTCCTGCGCTTCGTGGAAAAACACCGAATCGATGCATCCGGTGCCGTCGTCGATGCTGATGAAGACAACCCTCCTGCCGCCCCTCATGGGAGGCGTCTGGGTGGCAACCCGGACGCCGGCCACCAGCACTTCCGTGCCGTTGCGCAGGCCAAGGAGTTTGTCTGCAGTGATGACGCCCAGCCTGTCCAGCATGGGCCGGTGGCTGTCCATCAGATGCGAGCTGACATCAACGGCCATCAGGTCAAGTTCCGCACGGACATTGTCCACCAGCGTGGGTGCCGGCAGCCCCGGGCTGACGTTGCGCAGTTCAACATCTCCCAGCGGGAGGGACAGTTGCCCCTCAAGGACTTCAACCCCCTTTCTGCTGCTGGTTGCCTGGAGCTTCTGCAGATGGTGCACCAGGTCAGCCCGGTTGGCCGTGCCTCCCGCCTCCCGGTGCAGGGAATCGAAGGCGCCAAGCTGCGCCAGCCGCTTGATGCTCGGCTTACTGATTCTTGACCGTGCCCGAAGGTCTGCCAGGGAGTCGTAGGGCTGGCCTGCGACGATTCTTTTCAACTCCGTTGCAGAGAGCCCGTAAATCCCATTAAGGCTCAGCCGGATCCCCAGCTTGCCGGCATCCTGCCCTGACCTGACCCGTTCCACCCGGTATTCGGCTTTGCTCAGGTTAATGTCCAGGGGAAGGATCGGGATGCCAAGCCTTCGAGCTTCCGCCACCAGCAGCCGCTTGGGGTACATCCCGGGGTCGTGCTCCCACAACCCGGCAAGGAATGCCTCGGGATGGTGCGCTTTCAACCATGCGGACTGGTAGGTGGGGACAGCGAAGGCAGCTCCGTGCGCTTTGCAGAACCCAAAGCTGGCAAAGGACTTCAGGGTTTCCCATACCTTGTCGATGACGTCAGGGGAAAAGCCCTTGGCCTTTGCGTGCTTGCGGAAATACTCCTCAACCTGGGATTCGCCATCCTCGCTGCTGAGGGCCCGGCGGAACTCATCGGCCTTCGCAAGCCCGCAACCGGTCATCACGTCGAATGTCCTGAGGATCTGTTCGTGGAAAACCGTCACCCCGTGGGTTTCCTGAAGAACAGGCTTCAGGAGCGGGTGCGGGTAGACCTCGGGGGCGAATCCGTGCCGGTGTTCCAGGAAGGGCCGAACCATGTCAGATTTCATGGGCCCGGGACGGAACAGCGAAATATCGATGATGAGGTCGTTGAACTCCCGAGGCGCCATCTTGCCGATCAGTTCACGCTGGCCCGGGGATTCGATCTGGAAGCAGCCAAGGGTGTGCGTGCTCCTGATCAGCTCGAACGTCGCTTCGTCATCGAGGGGCACTGCATTGAGGTCGATGTGGCCGTTGTCCGCGATGTAGTCAGGTCCCGACCCGTCCTGCCCGGGAGAATGGTTCCCGGCCGCCACCACGTCCTCCTTCGAGGGATGGATGCGGATGATCTCCCGGACAGCAAAAGCCATGGCACTTTGCATCCGGACACCCAGGACATCGAGCTTGAGCATGCCCATGGGATCCATGTCGTGCTTATCGAACTGGCTCATGGGCAGCCCGAGACCGCTGGGCTGGACCGGGGTGCGGTCCAGCAGGGTGGCATCACCCAGGATCACTCCGCAGGGATGCATGGAAATGTGGCGGGGCAGCCGGTCAAGGCGTTCAGTCAGGTCAACCAGCAGGTCCAATTGCTGGTTTCCGGCAGCATCGCGTCGCTCAACCCTTCCGGCAAACTCCCGCAGTTCAGGTTTTTCCTGCAGCGCCTCCCGGAATTTGCCGGCCGAAAAACGCCACAACTGCTTGGCGATCTCCCCTACCTCGCCGTCGTCCATGCCCAGCGCCATTCCGGCGTCGCGCACGGCACCCCTGGCGCGGTAGCCGTTCTGCATGCTCATCAGCGTGACCCGTTCGGCACCGAACCTCTCGAAAATCCGCCGGTACACGTTGTGGCGCTCCGCGCTTTCGACGTCGATGTCTATGTCCGGAAGTGTGGCACGGTCCTGGGAAAGGAAGCGTTCAAAGATCAGGTCATGCTGGAGGGGGTTCACCTGGCTGACATCAATCAGGTAGTTCACCAGGCTGGAAGCCCCCGACCCCCGGGCAGCAGCACGGACGCCCATCTCCTGGATCATCCGTGACACTTCAGCGACGGTGAGGAAGTAGGAGGAGAAGCCAAGATTCCGGATGATGCCCAGTTCATGCTCCAGCCGGGTAAGCATGGCCCTCTCCCCGGCTCCGCTTATCCCGGGGAACCTCCTGCCGATTCCGGCGTGGCAACGCTGGACCAGTTCATCATGGGGGTCCTGGCTGATCCCGATCACCGAAGCCTCCGGAACCACCGGTTGTTTCCACCCCATGTCCGCAGTGGGATCGATCCGGCACAGATCGGCGAGCGCCTCGGTTTGGGTCATCAGTTGTTTGAGGTCTGCGGCGCCAAATCCTGCTGCGGAAATGATCTCCTTGCCAAGCTGGAGCATCTGGGCCGATGTTTTCAGCCATCCCTGGCCGGTGGGCTGCAGCAGGGGCTCCCTGGCAAGTTCCGGCAGGGACTTCAGGGTGCGGGCCGAGTCAAGCACATCGGCAGTGGGCGCTCCATCCGCGGCGCAGTACCTGACGGCGTTGGTCAGGATCGCCGGAATGTGGTGTTCCTCGGCGAGCCGGAGCATACGCACAGCGTGGGAGGTACTCAGCGGGGAACCTGGGGGACTTAGCTGCGAGACAATCTCGGCAACCACGGTCCCGCCGGGCATGACGTCCAGCCACTGCTTGAACAGTGTCCGGGGCCGGAGGTATCTCCGCCCTCCCATGGCCAGGCCGACGTCCGAATCCGGCCCGAGCAGGACGGTCAATACCGGCTTGAGTGTGTGGGGGTCAAGGGTCCGGGAGGCAAGCTCGGCGCGCGTGACAGCCACCGGTACGGCTCCCCCGGACTTCCCGGAGGTCCGGGCATGGGCATCAGAGACCAGCCGGCATAAGGCACGGTACCCTGCCCCGTTGTTATGGCCGCGTGCAAGCACCACCACCCTGCCCGCCACCTGGGTGCGGTGATCGCCGTCGTCGTCAAAGACTGCAAGGTCCACCCCCACAATGGGATCGATTCCTGCCGCCATGCATGCCTTGAGGTGCTTGATGGTCCCGTACAGGCCGTCACGGTCAGTACAGGCGAGCGCTGTGGCACCGTCAGCTGCCGCGCTTTGGGCAAGTTCTTCCGGCCAGGAGACGCCGTAGTGGGCACTGAATGCCGTGGAGACGTGAAGATGCGTAAAGCTCATGCTGTTGTGGGTCGGAGGCCGTCATGGATCCGCAGCAGCCGCCAGCGGCCGCTGCCAATGTGCCGGGTGAGGTCGAGGGTGAGCGGTTCGTCCTGCTCCCGGCCGGTGCGTTCGCGGCCGTCAACCGGCAGTACCTGGACACGCCAGATCTCGTGGTCAACCACTCCCTGCCCGCTTCCAAGCGGTGCCCGGCTGACTTCATCCCACCATTGCCGGCGTTCATACCAGCGGACGGGTTCAGCACAGACAGTGTAGGAACGTCGTGACCAGGTAAGGCTTACCGGTTGGCCGTCAGGAGCGCAGGCAACATCAACGGATTCGCTGAACATGCCCATGGGCGCCTCCCGGTGAAACTGAAACTATTCGAATATGTATTCGAACATATCCAGTCTACGCCCGGTTCCCGGCCAACGCATCCACAGGTGGGCAGGGAAGCCTCGCCGGCTTCCTCCGTTTCCTCAGCACAGGGGTGGACGGACCGTACGCCAGGGAGCAGGATTGTGCCATGGACACCAAAGACGCACTCCTCAAGCAGGTCAGCATCAAAGCCCAGGACTCAACCCTGGTGGCCACCTTCGATCTGGACGGTACTATTCCAGGCTCCGGCGCCTACGTGGTGGGGCTTGTCGCGGCCAGCCCGGACTACTCCTCCCAGCGGCGGCTCGGCATTGAATTCATGAACGGCGAACCCATCGCCTTCTACTCGTTCAGCCACGAGCAAAGCAC
The DNA here is from genome assembly GCF_003367205.1 of Arthrobacter sp. RT-1. Classification (NCBI taxonomy): domain Bacteria; kingdom Bacillati; phylum Actinomycetota; class Actinomycetes; order Micrococcales; family Micrococcaceae; genus Arthrobacter; species Arthrobacter sp. RT-1. The sequence goes on along the minus strand of NZ_QRGQ01000024.1, from coordinate 79,003 downwards.
GGAAGAGAACTACGACCTCTCGGGCGTAACCCACTCAGAGAACTCCATCACCGGCCATTTTCCCCTCGCGGCCATTAATGGGCTCGGAAAGTCACACGTCATGACAGGCTTCAGCGAGGCGGACGGCCGGGAATTCCAGTCCGGCGTTCCGGTGGATGAAGCACTGTAAGAAGGCGTGAGCTGACCTGTAAAGGGTCAGCTGTTTTGTTTGTGGACCCGCATCTCGAGCTCGATGAAGCCGGAGATCATGGCGCGGTAGGTCGATTCGACGATGTCCGGATCGATGTCCTTCTTTTCGGCCGCGGACCGGACATGCTCGATGATCCGTTCCACCCGCCCCGGGGCGCGGACTTCAGCGTCGTCGCCCTTCAGGGTTCCGGCGATGCGGATCAGCCGTTCGCGGCGGGCGATGAGGGTGACAATCTGCTCATCCACTTCGTCAACAGCAACCCGGACGGCAGCGAGCTGTTCCTTGTCGGCCAAAGCGTCTCTATCGTTTCCTTGAATTGTTGCCATCGTCTGACAGTATCGAAGCATGCAGCCCCGAGTCGACTTCATCTCATTAGGTGTCAGCAGCGTCCCGGCGTCCCGTGCCTTCTATGTTGAGGGCCTCGGCTGGCCGGTCCACCAGGAGGTCCCCGGCGACGTCGTCTTCATCCAGGTAAACCACGGCCTTGTGCTCTCCCTGTGGGACGCCCGGCAAATGCAGGCCGAGGCGGGCGTCAGCGCCCCGGGTCCGGTGCCGTGCATCACCTTGAGCCACAACCTTGCCAGCACGGAAGAGGTGGACCGGGTCATGGCGGAGGCAGCAGCGGCGGGGGCCGCCATCATCGCCGAGCCGGTGACGCAGCCCTGGGGCGGCTACAGCGGCTACTTCGCCGACCCCGACGGTTTCCGCTGGGAAGTTGCGTACAACCCCACCTGGGCAGTGGACGACGGCGGCGCGGTCACCGTATAGGCCGGCGGCAGCGCCGCATGGCCTGCTGGAGAAGCCCGGCCTGCTAGAACAGGGCCTCCACCGGCTGGATCAGTTCGGGCCCGTTGTTGCGCACGTTGCCTACCTCCTTGCCCACGGACTCCACCCGCCAGTCCGCTGCCACGTCCTTGACCCCCGACCGCACCAGGTCCACCAGCCCGGCGGCGTCGTCCACGTCGGGATCGAGCCAGGCCTGCATGGTCGCCTTGTCCATGGGCAGGGGAACCCGGTCATGCAGTGCGGTCAACTTTCCGAAGACCGTCGATTCACTGCCCGGAGGCGGCGTATCGGTCGTCAGGATCGACGTGGACAGCAGCCATTGCCCCGGTTCCCCGGCTGGGACGGACGGGTCCTTCCACCATTCGTAGAGCCCGGCAAAGACCAGGCCCCGGTTCTCTCCGGGATGCACGTAGTAGGGCTGCTTCGATTTCCCGGGGCCCTGCTTCCATTCGTAGTACCCGTCTGCCGGTACGGCGCAGCGCCGGGACTGCACGGCCTTGCGGAAGGCCGGCTTCTCCAGCACCGATTCGCTCCTGGCGTTGATCATCCGTGACCCGATGCCGGGATCCTTCGCCCAGGAAGGGACCAGGCCCCACTTTGCAACATGCAGCTGGCGTACCTGCTTACGGGCCGGGCCGTCGTCGATCAGCCGTTCCAGGACGATCGGGACATCATCGGTGGGCGCCACGTTCCACGAGGGCGGGATGCTCACCTCGTCCTCCAGCTCGGCGTCGAACTCTGCCAGGAGGTCCCCCACGGCACGTGCCATCACATAGCGTCCACACATGGCTCCAGCATGCCATCGGCGCCACATACTGTCATCCAGGCGGCACCGGGACCTCCGGGCAGGGGGAATACCGGGCGGCGCGCTACCGTTGACAGGAACGAAACCTACATCGACGCAGAGGAGAATTCTGTGGACTTCACTCCCGAATCCGGCACCATCACCATGTTTTCCACCACCTGGTGCGGTTACTGCAACCGGCTCAAGAAGCAGCTGGACGCGCAGGGCATCGGCTACACCGAGATCAACATCGAGGAAGTGGAGGGCACGGCCGAACTCGTGGAGCAGCTGAACGGCGGCAACCGCACCGTTCCCACGGTCCTGTTCCCGGACGGCACAGCCGCCACCAACCCCTCCGCCGCCGAGGTCAAGACGCGCCTGGCAGCATAACCACCGCGGCCGCCCGGCCGTTCGAACCGTTGCGGGTCATGCCCCCAGGCTGCTGAAGGAAGCAGTTTCCAGGGTGGCATGGCCCGCATACGTCTGCAGGACTGCATCCACCACGGCCTCCACATTCACGCCGGGAACCAGGTCGTCCACCGCCCCGGCCGTGGCAGGGTCCCACTCCAGCCCCAAGGCTGCGTAGCTGTCGGTCAGGACTCTCCGTATCGGTGCGGAGTTTTCCACCACGATCACCGAACTGAAAAGCCACCCGCCGGCAACCACCCGCTGGGCCGTGCCCACGAGTTTCACGCGGTGCGCCGGGCGGGCGGAATCAGTGCCGTGCACGCTGAACTCTCCGGGGCAGTATTCACCGGGTATTTCCCCGACAGCCGCCTGCACCCCTGCCCTGCGCAACGCCTGGGCAAACAACTCCCCGAAGTGCCCGAACCGGGTCTTGGAGCCGGCAACGGCATCCGGGTCCGGCTCGATGTGGTCCACCACCAGGGTCCCCTGGTGGTAGGCGGCGGCGCGTCCCCCGGCCCTGCGCACCAGCGGCTCGAAGCCGTTGTCCCTGCATGCCTGCGCGGCTGCTTCGAATCCCGGCAGGCGGGTGTCGCGCTGGCCGAAGGCGACGGTGGGGGCGGGCCGGTAGAGCCGCAGGGTTGGCCCGATCTCCCCGGACTTGGCCCTGGCCAGGAGCTCCAGCCCGAATTCCAGGTCACGGCCTGCTCCCAGCGAGGCTTCCTGCCGCACCACTGTCAGTGTGCGGGGTCCCGGACCGGCGTCATGCATGTTGCTAGGCTCCCTTGTGGTCTTGCTGTTCCTTGTTGTTGCCGCCGCGTTCGCCGTGGATTGACGCCGTCTGGCTCAAACTCGGCCCCGTTCTACCGCAGCCATTTCGGGGAGCTGCCGGCGGACAAGCCCCACCTAGGTTACGCCGTAGCCTTCCAGGTCATTTACACCGCGGCATCGTGTTCGACCGGTTCAGCCTCCCGCATCACAGGCCGCGGCGCCCCACCCACAGGCCGTGGAGCAGCGGGACCACGGACGCTGCCATCAGCAGGTTGCCCAATGCGGAGTCGTCCGCCCGTATCAGGGCCCCCGCAATGAGAAGGGCAGCGAAGACCACGGCCGACGCCGAACGGCGGGCCGTGCGGTCCAGCCGGGCAACCTGCCGCTCAAGGCGCGGGTTGGCAACAGGGAGGTTCCCCTCCTCAGCGCGGGTGATGAGGCCGTCCAGCCGCCCGGGCAGCCGAAAGGCGAGTCCCCCGGCGTCAATCGCCTGCCGGGCGGCGTCCTGCACGATGTTGCCGCGCTCGTCGCGCAGCAACCGGGCCGCATACGGTTCCACCGAGTCCCAGAGGTTGTAGCGGGCGTCCAGGGAGCTGCACACCCCCGAGGTCAGCGATACTGCGCGGATGATGAGCAGGAAGTTCTCCGGCAGCTGGAATGGCAGTGAACGGACCACGTCGCCGAATTCCACCGCGAAGTCACGGAACTCGCCTGGATCCACCTCGCGGAGTTCCGCGAAACCCATCCCACCGAACCGGGCGAAGAGATGCGTCATGGCCCGCTCCAGCTCCACGGTGTCGGCCGCCGGTACCAGGACGCCCACTTCACGGATGGCGGCAACGAGTCCCTTGCCGTCACGAGCTGCGGCAGCGATCAGGAGCCTGCGCAGGCCGGTGCGGGTTGAGGCTGTGACCTCGCCCATCATGCCGAAATCGATGAACGTCAGTTTCCAGGGATGTTCCCCGGCGCCGGCAGGTGCGGGGGTGACGAAGATGTTGCCGGGGTGGGGGTCGGCGTGGAAGAAGCCGTTGGTGAACAGCTGGTCGAACATGACCGCGGCGAAGACGGGAGCCACCGCCGCGGGGTCGATGCCGGCCGCACGAAGCGCAGCCACATCGGTGATCTTGATGGCCGTGACATCCTCGAGGGTGAGGACGCGGCGGGTGCACCGCTCCCAGACGGGCAGGGGCACCTGCACTCGGACGTCGCCGGCAAAATCGGCGGCGAATCGCTCGGAGCCGGCAGCCTCGTGAAGGTAGTCGATCTCCTCAAAGCTGGTCTGCGCGAATTCCTCCAGCAGGGCGGGCATGTCGGCACGCTCGGACACAAACCGGAAGTGGCTGAGCCATCCGGCCACCCTGCGCAGCGCGGCCAGGTCGACGTCGACGATCGCGTCAATCCCCGGACGCTGCACCTTGACCACAACGTCCTTGATCCCGAACTCGTCGGCGTCGTCAGGAAGGAGCCGTGCACGGTGCGCCTGGCCCAGGGATGCGGCGGCGAGCGGAGTTTCCTCGAACATAGCGAACGCCCGCTCAAGCGGGAATCCCAGCTCGGACTCGGCAAGGGCGCGGATGGCGGGGAAAGGGACCGGCGGAACCTCGTCCTGAAGGCCCTCGAGCTCCTCGGTGATTTCGGGTGGCAAAACGTCAAGCCGGGATGACAGGAACTGGCCCACCTTGATCATCAGGCCGCCCAGGTCCACGGCCAGGACATGGAAACGCCGGGCGAAGCGCTGCATCCTCGGCGAACGCGTCCGTGCGGCAACCCTGGCCAGCCCGATCCTGGGGAGGAACAGTTCGAACCACCAGGTGATTGCCAGGTGCCAGGCAGCGAACCGGAGGATGCGGCGGTAGCGGGCACGGGTGTTTCCCGCGCCCGGTGCCGGAGCGGACCGGCCCCGGCGGAGGGACGGCACCCGCGTCAGTCCTGGGCGAGAATCGAGTACATCCGGCGGCGTGCCTCCTCGAGGACCGCCACGGCCTGCCTCACCTGTTCGGGTGATCCCGTGCGGTTCACCTGCGCCGCTGCCTGGGCGAGCTCAACGCCTGCCTTGGGCAGGGACATGAACTCGGCTCCGCCGTGGGGGCCTGCTGCGTCCCATGGAGCCGATGGGTGGTCGCGGGCAACTTCCTCCCGGCCGGCTTCGGTGAGGCTGTAGATCTTGCGGCCGTTGGATTCCTCGGCACTGATGACGCCCTCGTCGGCCAGCAGTTGAAGCGTGGGGTAGACGGAGCCCGCGCTCGGCTTCCAGCTGCCGCCGCTCCGGTCCTCAATTTCGCGGATGATCTGGTAGCCGTGCATGGGGCGCTCTGCCAGCAGGGCCAGCACCGCCGCCCGCACTTCGCCCTTGCCGGCGCGGGTGCCGGCGCGCTTCTCGAACCGGGAACGCAGTTCGTCCACAGCCTGCCACAGGCCGTCGATATTGGTGCCGCCGAATCCATATGTCGGGTACGAGCCACGCATGACGGTCTCCTCTGTGAATCGCGAACGATATACAACGATACTTAACGATACAACCGGGGAGGCCCGGCGGGGCGGCCGTCAGAGGAGTCAGGTCCTGCGGAGCGTCAGGATCTGCTCGGCGCGGCCGAACGGGCCCTGCCGGTCGTGCAGGACCGTTGACGTCAGTCCAATCCCGTCCCGGCCGAAGGACACGGCGTTGTCCAGGCCCAGCCACTCCCCCTCCGGGCGGCGGTACATGTGGATCTGCAGGTCCAGGTTGGGAAAGGCGTAGCTGTCCTTGCCGGGCGGAACCCGGGCGGCGATGCCGTTGGCTGTGTCCACCAGCCCCATCAGCCGGGCCAGGTCGCTGCTGTCGTTCCGGTCCGTCAACGGATGGTCGGTGCGGAGCCAGACTTTGCCGGCCCCCGGCCGGTGCCCTTCGGCCACGCGCATCTCCAGGGACCTGATGTAGCCGCCGGGCCAAACGGCGGAACCGTCATAGGGTTTGCAGTCGTCGGGCCCGGGAATGGCCGTGTCCTCGATGGCTGCCACCGCGGCGGTATCGCTGGTGATCATCCGCCACGCCGTGGCGCGGATGGCGGTCCGGCCGTCGGCAACGAGTTCGGCCTGCAACAGCTCGATGGTCCGCCCGGGCCGGAGGGTGGAGGTTTCGATGTGGAACCCGCCGCCGGGGATCAGCCCCAGGATCTCGTAGCTCAGGCGTGCCATCCGCATGTCCGCCCGCGGCTGGTGCCGTTCCAGGGCATCAGCCATCAGGCCGGACGCGGGTGCCATGTGCTGCTCGTGGACGTTCCAGGCGCCCTGCGCGTGGATGGTGGAGCGGAAGCGGCCGCCGCCCAGGTTTTGGTAGTAGGCATTGCCGTGCGCCAGTTCGGGAAGCTCTTCAGTCAACGGTGACCTTTCGGCGGATCTCAGTGAATTGGCACTAACTCTATCTGCTGGGGCCGGAGGACCGGCCAGCGGGTCGGATTGAAATGTTTGAACGTGGAGGAAGGCAGCGGACTAGACTCAGGAACTGGTCCTGTCAGCATCCCTCGGAAGAGGTGTTCCATGCGCGTCATCAGCTACAACCTCCGCAAGCACAAGGCCAGCGGCGAGCTCCTCGCCCTGGCCCGGAATCATGACATCGATGCGCTGTGCCTCCAGGAGGTGGATTCCAGCGACCTGCCGGAAACCCTGGGTCCCCTGCACCTGGCGGACACCACCAAGGGCAACCGGCTGGGTTTGGCCATCTACTACCGCACCAGCCGCTTCACCGCGCTGGACACCCAGTCCTTCGCGCTGAAGAAGTCGATGCATGACAGGGTGCTGGCACCGGCCCATGAGAGGCTGATCGGAACGCGGGTGATGGACAATGACACCCAGCATGAACTGGTGATCGGATCGTTCCACGCCGCCCCGCTCACCGCGTCCAATTCGCTTCGCCGCAAGCAGATCCATGCCGCCCATGCCGAGCTGCTGAGCATGGGCAAGGGCCTGATGACCCTGATGGTGGGCGACTTCAACTACCCGTTCTTCACCAAGAACCTTGATATCCACATGAAGAATTCGGGTTATGCGCTGTCCCTGAGCAACCGCCGCACCTACACCCGGTACAAGGTTTTCAAGGGCCACTTCGACTTCGCGACGTCCCTGGGCCTGGACATCCAGAGCGTGGAGACACTTCCGCGCGGCAACTCGGACCACCTTCCCATCCTGGTCACCGCCGAATACGGCCCGGACTACTAGGCAGCGCGCCTTACCGGGACGCCAGCCGCTCCCGCAAGGCAGGCCATGCCGCAGCGAATCCGGGGTGCAGTTCCTTCGATTCCACCTCGCCCAGCGGAACCCAGAGCAGTTCAATGCTCTCGGGATCGCTGATCACCGGATCGAAAGGCTCCCGCACCAGCACCACCACGGTGGTGTAGGACCAGTAGCCGAGATCCAGCACCGAGGTGAAGAGCACGTCCACGCCCGCAGGCGGCACCGCCGCTTCCTCAAAGGCTTCGCGGAGGGCCCCGTCAACGGGTTCTTCGTTTTCGTGGAGGGCCCCGCCCGGCAGCCCCCAGGTACCGCCGTTATGGCTCCAGACAGCCCGATGCTGGAGCAGAACGCCTTTGGACGGGTCATAGGCAAGCACTCCCGCAGCCCCGAACCGGCCCCAGTAGCGGCCGCGCTCCCCCTCCACCCAGGCGTCACCGGGATCCCGGGGACCGGTCCGGACGGGCGGAGTGGAGGATGCTGCGGAGGCCGGTGAATGATCCATCACGCCAGTCTGCCAGCTCATTCATCCTGGGCCCAGCACACCGCCCGGCCTCAGGTGCCGTGCCCGCGGTCGACGGCGAAATCGCCGCCGGGATACATGATGGTTTCGTGTCCGTCGTCAAAGCGGACCAGGTAGGGCGGTGTTCCGCCCTGGCCACGCACTTCAACGATCACCCCGTGACGGTCCGTGGATCCCACAGTCCTTCCGTGGACGATGATCCGGTCACCCTGCGCTGCCTCCATGGCAATCACCTCCAGCCCCCAGATTACGTCCACGCGGCGGGCCGGAACAGGCCCCGCATGGCAGGATTTCCCTATGCCGCTCAGCCTCCTCCTGATTGCCGATACCCATGTCCCCAAACGGGCCAGGGACCTTCCCGCCCAGGTGTGGTCCGCCGTCGAGCACGCCGACGTGGTGTTCCATGCGGGGGACTGGGTGGAGGCGGCATTGCTGGACCGGTTGGAACAGCGGAGCCGTTCGCTGGTGGGCGTGTACGGGAACAACGACGGCCCGGACCTGCGCAGCCGCCTCCCCGAAACGGCGCACATCACCCTGGAAGGCGTCCGTTTTGCCATGGTGCATGAAACCGGGCAGGCCAAGGGGCGGGAGTTGCGGTGCGAGGCCCTTTTCCCGGATGCCGATGTCCTGGTTTTCGGGCACAGCCACATCCCCTGGGACACAACCTCCCCAAGAGGCCTGCGGCTGCTGAACCCGGGCTCCCCCACGGACCGCCGCCGGCAGCCCGCCTGCACTTTCATGACAGCGACGGTCGACGGCGGCAAGCTCGCGCAAGTGCGCCTGGTGGAAGTCCAGCGGGTGTAATCACGGGTTGGCAGGTGGCCGCTCGATGCCTAGGCTTGAACGGTAAGCATGCTTAGCTTTTGGAATCCACCAACCACCAGGAGGACCACCATGACAGACCAGTACACCTTCCGTAACCCGGTCACCGCCTACGAGCAGATCTCCCCGCCGGAACAGCACCAGCCCGAGCCCGGCCTGGATGCGGAGCTGACGCCCAAGGCGGACCTCGGGGAGGACACCTACCGCGGTACCGGCCGGCTGGAGGGCCGGAAGGCGATCGTCACGGGGGCGGACTCCGGGATCGGCGCGGCGGCGGCCATCGCCTTCGCGCGGGAAGGGGCCGACGTTGTCCTGTCATACCTGCCCCAGGAGGAGGAGGACGCTGCCCGGATTGCCGGCATCATCGAAGCCGCGGGCCGCAAGGCCGTCAAGGTTCCCGGGGACCTCAAGGACCCGGTGGTCTGCCGCGAGGTCGTGGACACGGCGGTGGCTGTCCTGGGCGGCGTGGACATCCTGGTCAACAACGCGGGCAAGCAGGTGGCGCAGGAGGAGCTGGCCAACATCACCGACGAGCAGTTCGACCACACGCTCAAGACCAATGTGTATGCGATGTTCTGGCTGACCAAGGCCGCGCTGCCGCATATGCCTGCCGGCTCCACCATCATCAACACCACGTCCGTGCAGGCCTACAACCCGTCGCCGACGCTCGTGGACTATGCCACCACCAAGGCCAGCATCAACAATTTCACCAAGGGCCTGGCGCAGCAGCTGGCGCCCAAGGGCATCCGGGTGAACGCCGTTGCGCCGGGGCCCATCTGGACCCCGCTGCAGGTCAGCAGCGGCCAGCCGAAGGAGGACCTGCCGGAGTTCGGGCAGTCCACTCCCCTGGGCCGCGCCGGGCAGCCGGCGGAACTTGCGCCCGCGTACGTGTTCCTCGCCTCTCCGGAGTCCAGCTTCGTCATTGGTGAAACGCTGAACGTCAACGGCGGCAGCCCCACGCCGTAGCGCCTATGCGCCGTCCTGTTCAGCCAGCAGGGCGTCAGTGGCTTCGTCCGGCTGGCCGTCGAAAAACTGGGCCAGGACGGTTTTGAACACCGTTTCGCCGGGCGCGGCGCGGAGGAAAAGCGTCATGGACGACTGCAGTTTGCGGGCGTCGATGCCGCCCAGGATGTCCTCTGCGGCGCGCCCGGCGTGATTGGTGAGTGCCTGGGCGCATGCGAGCAGGCGCGGTCCCAGCACGTCGTGCTCAAGGTATGCGCGGGCTTCGGCCAGCGAGCTGATGGCGTATGTCCGGGACGTTGCGCTGTGCCCCAGGCCCGCAATCTGCGGAAAGATGAACCACATCCAGTGGCCGGATTTTCGGCCCAGTTGCAGCTCTGCCAGCGCCTGATCGTAGGTTCCGCCGCTGTCCTGCGCCGAGACGAAGCGTTCCAGGTCAAAGGGCTCGTTCATGGGTGTCTCCTTGTGGTGGGGCTTCCGGTCTGGCTTGCTGGTCAATCAGGGCCGCTGCCTGGCGCAGCCGGGTGTCCGGGTCCTTCCGCCACCGGGCCAGGACGACGTCCGCCCGCTGCCGGTCCCGGTCGGGCAGCCCGGCAAGCAGCGGCACCACCACATCGGCCACCAGCGGATCGGCGAGTTCCCGGGTCTGCGCGGAGCGGAGGAAGGCCTCCATCCGGGTCAGGTCGGAGTGCCGGAGGACACCCACCCTGGACTGGAGCAGCACCACGGCCGCCAGCCGCCGTTCGAAGACGGGCCGGGCACCCGGCTTCGGCTGGCCCCACAGGGCGGAGGCGAGCAGCACCACCCCGTCATGGTCCAGGTCCTTGTACTTCCGGAGTGCATCGCGGACGGTTCCCCGGACTGCGCCCACCGAGGAACCGTAGGAGGCGAAGGCCCCGCCCAGCCTGCTCCCGACGTCGTCCGCCCGGTACCAGGCACCCTCATTCTGCAGCGTGCGGTCAACGAATCCTGCCGCAGCCGTGACGATGTCCGCGGTGCTGCTCACTGACGGCCCGCCGCAGCATGGTTGATGCAATACGGCGTCCAGGGCCGGGCCTCCAGCCGCCCTTCGGCTATGGCTTCACCGCAGACGGCGCAGCTGCCGTAGGTCCCGGCTGCAAGGCGTGCGAGGGCGGCCTCCACCTGGTCCAGGCCTGCGCTGCTCTGCTTCAGCAGCGCCGAAGCCTGCGAGAGTTCGAAGGCGATGGTGGCGCCCTCCGGATCGTGTTCGTCATCCACGTTCGAGTCCTGGCGGGCCGAGTTGGCCGAGGCGATATCCGCGCGGAGGGAGGGGAGCAGGGCCACCTTCCGTTGCCGCTCCTCCTCGAGCATGATCCGGAACCGTTCGAAATCAGGCATGTGAAAAGCGTAACCGCCCGTGCATCCAGTGCGGGTCAGTACCAGTTTTTAGCCACGGAGTGGTTCCAGGCCGCGCACGGCGAGCCATACCGTTCACGGATGTAGCCAAGGCCCCAGTCGATCTGCGTGCGGTAGCTGGTGAGCCAGTCGCCGCCGGCGCTGGCGTATTTGCCCGGCGGCAGCGCCTGCGGGATTCCATAGGCGCCCGAATAGGGGTTGGTGGCGGTGGTCAGCCAGTTGGATTCCTTGGTCCAGAGCTGGGCGAGGCACAGGAACTGGTCCTGGCCCCAGCCATAGGCGCCCAGGCGGCCGGAGGCATAGGTCTTTGCCCCCGCCGGATCGTTGACGGCGCCGCCGGGCACGGAAGGTACGACGACGGCGGGCGGGCCGGGCGGGACAGCAGGCACCGGCGGAGGTGCTGGAGCGGCGGGAGCCGCCGGGACAGGATTCGCCTGTGCCGGATTGGGACGGGCCGGATTGGGAGGGGCCGGATTGGGAGGGCCGGGATTCAGGAGCCCGGGATTCGCGGCCGGCGGATTCCGGGCTCCGGCACCGGCAACACTGGCGCCGGCTGCCGCCGGCCGGCGGGCCTGTTCCTCGGCGGCTGCCCGCTTTGCCGCCTGGGTTGCCTCATAGGCCGCGAGCGCCGCCTGGCCCTGCCGGTACTCCCCCTCCACTGCCGCCGTCGTCCCCTTGAGGGAGGCAAGCTGTGCGGTCAGTTCCCCGCTGCGCCGCTGCTCCTCCGCGATCTGTCGCGCCACAGCATCCTGTGCGGAACGCGCTGCGTCCAGTTTGCTCTTTGCCTCCTCGGAAAGGCGCTCGCGCTCTGCCCTGGCAGCCTTCTCCTGGTCGGCCAGCGAGGAGGTGATTTTCCCGGCGGTCGACGCCTTGTTGACGAGGGCTGCGGTCTTGCCACCCACAATGTGAACAACGTTGAGCCCATGGACGCTGTTGGCCTCCAGGGCGTCCAGGGCCACGAAGAAACCCATGGCTGTCCCGCCGGTGCGGTAGGACTGGGCGGCCAGCGCGCCGATCTCCCTCCTGTGCTGCAGCAGTTCACCGCTTGCCTGGGCAGCCTGCGCGGCCAAGGCGTCCACCCTGGCGGTGGCGGACTGGAGGGCGGCGTCGGCCACGGCATAGTCCGCAGCCGATGTCACTGCGGCGCTCCCCACCGACTCGGACTGGCGCTGCAGGCCGTTGAGCAGGTCATTGATCCTGGAGATTTCGGCGGCCTTGCCGGTCTCCGTCTGCTGCGCCTTCTGCACATCCTCCCAGGACGGATACCCGCCGGGCGGCATCTCAACGGCTGATGCGGGGAGCAGCGCGGCCGAGGTGGCGAGGGCAACGCCCAGCAGGCCTCCCAGCAAGGGGGATTTCGCCTTGGTCACAAACGGGGACATAGTTCCGAAGCCTACCGGCGGCCGACTGACCCCATCAGTCACAGTAGCCACATCGTTACATTTTCTTGCGATGGCGACGCTGATGCCAGCGTTCGTCGCCATGCACAGGATTCCGCCGTCCGTGCGTGCCGATCCTAGACTTGTGGCATGGGCGGGAATGGCGCACCGGCAGGAACTGGAGTGCTCCGTCCACACCCTCGCCGCCTGCGGGTCCTGGCCGCGGCGGCAGCACTGGCGACGGTACAGGCAGCGTCGGCCTGCACATCCTCCCCGGCGCCGGAGACTACCGGGGAGACACCGACTGCCACAGCAGGGCAAGGACCCATAGCTGTCGAGCTAAACCAGTCGCGGGACCAATATGGCAAGCCTGAGGTCCAGCTGCAGCTCACCAATACGTCAGACGCTGCGGTGACGCTGATCCAGGCCGAAGTCATCTCTGCCTTCTTTCAAGAAGCGATCAGCTGGATGCCCGCCGGGGATGACCTCGAACTGCCGCCCGGCCAGCCGAAAAGCCTGCCGGCGGCGCTTCCCGCTGCAACATGCGAAGGGCGCCCCTCCCCGGACGGGGAAACGGCGAAGGCCACCGTCCTCGTGACCTCACCCGGACAGTCCCGGCCGCGGCAACTGACCTTCAGCGCCTCTGATCCATTCGGGGTCCTCCGGCGCAACAATGGCGAACTCTGCCTCGCCACCGCAGTAGCCGCCGTGGCGGACATCCGCCTGGGCACGCAGCTGGAGGTGGCGCCGGACGCGCGCACCGCCGTCGTCCACCTTGTGGTGGCCCCGCACCCGGCAGCAGATAGGAAAAACCCGGACCAGGCGGCCCGGTCCCTGACCATACGGAGCATTGGCGGCACTCCCCTGCTGGCCGAAGCGCCCCGGAATCCCTGGCCGGAAAACCTCACCCTCACGGCGGGTGACGTCCCCCGTCAGTTCCCCTTGCATATCCGCCCCGCCCGCTGTGACCCGCATGCCATTGCGGAGGACAAGGTGGGCACTGTGCTGCCTCTGCAGGTCACTGTCGACGCCCGGCAGGGAGCTATCCGCGTTCCCGCAGGAGCGGTGTTACGTGCGCAACTTTATGACTTTGTTACGCGATCCTGTGCGCAGGGTTAACAAAAGCTATCAGCCGAGGTCAGCCCGGCAGCGTGCCCGACAGTCAAGACGATTGCTTAATCCGAGAGAAGGGCCTCGTATGTTATCCAAATGTGACAATCGGCTGCAGGGCGGGTTATGGTCTTTCACGTGTCCCTCCCAAGCGGGACATTCCCCTCAGCATGCCGAGCCCTGCCGCTGATACGGGATTCAATCGCTTTCCTGTTGGCAGGGACGGGGGAACCAAGTTTCCGCGGCTTTTTCAAAGCCTTGGGGTTAAGTCGATAGCGCCTCGTTCCGTTCGGGGTTGCTTTCGGCCGGGTATCTCCAACCCGAACCCGACAGCTCACCCCGCAGGCATGGGAGAGGCGATCAACCGTGTCAAAAAATTCCATCACCGCCCGTCACCGCGCGACTCCAGCCCGCTCGATCGTGCTTCAGGGTTTGGCTGTTTCCGCCAAGTCCCAGGCCCGGACGCTCGGCCGCCCGGCCCTCGCAGTTGCCGCTGCATCCGGCATTGCGTTCGGCGTCGGAGCTCCGGCCCATGCAGGCGTGACCGGCCCGGACAGCACCGAAGCCACTAACGTCCAGGCCTACTCGGCGCCCGCCGCCGCAGTTGCCGCCCCCGCAGCAGCAGCCGCCGCCAACGTCCACACCGTTGTTTCCGGTGACACCCTGGGCGCCATCTCGGCAGCCAACGGCGTCAGCCTCAACGATGTCCTCGCCGCCAACGGGCTGGACATCTCGACCATCATCTACCCGGGCGACCAGATCACCATCCCGGGCGCCGGATACGCAGCACCCGCCGCCGCTCCGGTCCAGGCCGCATCAGCTCCCGCGAACACCGGCATGAACATCTCCTACGCCTCCACCGCCCCCGCTCCGGCCCCGGCCCCGGCACCGGCTGCTCCCGTTGCCACCGGAACGGGCACCGGCGCAGCCATCCTGGCCAACGCCTACGGCCAGCTCGGCGTCCAGCAGGATTGCACCGCCATGGTGGAGAAGGCTCTCCGCGCCGTTGGCAAGTCCGTGGGCGACCTGGCCCCGGGCCAGTTCTACCAGTACGGCTCCGTGGTGGGCACCCCCGCCCCGGGTGACCTGGTGATCACTGCCGGCCACGTGGGCGTCTTCGCCGGCAACGGCCAGGTTGTCAGCGGCGGCGTTGACGGCTTCAAGACCGAGGTCCACTCCATTAGCTGGCTCAGTGGAGCTTCCTTCGTCCGCGTAGCGTAATTTCGCTCGCATACCGAAGCAGCGCAGACAAGGGCGGCAGCCGGGATATCCCGGCTGCCGCCCTTGTCTCGTTCCCGGCCCTTCCGGGTTACGTACCGCAGAAGGTCATGTAGGTGCCGAAGTCTTCCGGCGGGCCTTCCGTGTAGCGTTCAAGGCCCGGGCGTTCATCGTAGGGAGCACTGACGGCCTGCAGCAGCCGGTGCAGCGGATCAAGGTCCCCCCCGGTGGCGGCCGCGAGCGCTTCCTCCACGAGGTGGTTGCGCGGGATGTACACCGGGTTCACCGAATCCATCAGGTCAGCGTCGGGATCCAGTGCCAGCCACTGCCCGGCCCAGGCGTCGAACGCGGCGAGGTCCAGGACCATGCCGCGGGCCGGCCGGACGTTCCCGCGCGCTGCCTGGCCGAGGTTCCGGAAGAACTGGGTGTAATCGACGGGGCCGTCCTTGAGCAGCGCAACAACCCCGTCCACCAGCTCCGATGCTGCGGCGTCCCCAGGGCTTCCGGCCGGGGCTTCCGGGAGGCCCAGCTTGGTTTTCATGCCGCTGAACCAGGCATCGCTGTACTGCTTCCGGAATTCGCCCAGGGCTTCCACGGCGGGGGCAACGGCCTGTTCCTGGTCCTCATTGAAAAGCGGCAGCATCGCTTCGGCGAGGCGGGCGAGGTTCCATTCGGCCACGACGGGCTGGTTGGCGTACGCATAGCGTCCGCCGACGTCGATGGAGCTGTAGACCGCGGCGGGATTAAAGGCGTCCATAAAGGCGCAGGGTCCGTAGTCGATGGTTTCACCGGAGATGGTCATGTTGTCCGTATTCATCACACCATGGACAAACCCCACCAGCATCCACTGCGCCACCAGCGAGGCCTGGGCGGACACTACGCCCTTAAAGAGGGCCAGGTACGGGTTTTCTGCTTCGGCAGCGGCCGGGTAGTGCCTGGCGATGGCGTGGTCCGCCAGCCGGCGCAGCAGCTCAATATTGTCCGTAGCCCGCGCGTACTGGAAACTTCCCACGCGCAGGTGGCTGCTGGCCACGCGCGCCAGGACCGCGCCGGGCAGCATGTCATCCCGGCGCACCTGCCGTCCGGTACCCACCACGGCCAGCGAGCGGGTGGTGGGGATGCGCAGCGCATGCATCGCCTCGCTCACCAGGTACTCCCGCAGCATCGGCCCGACGACGGCACGTCCGTCGCCTGCCCGCGCAAAGGGTGTGCGGCCAGAACCCTTGAGATGGATGTCCCGCAGGCGGCCGCTGGCGTCCACGATCTCGCCGAGGAGCAGGGCCCGGCCGTCGCCGAGCAGGGGCGAGTAGCCACCGAACTGGTGTCCGGCGTAGGCCTGGGCCACGGGGGTTGCCCCTTCCGGCAGGTGGTTGCCGAGCAGGAGCCGGACGCCCTCGGGCGTGCGCAGGTAGTCCGGGTCGAGTCCCAGCTCATGTGCGAGCGCCTCATTGAAGACCAGGAGCTGCGGGTCGGGGGCTTCCTCCGCCTGCCAGGGAACCGCCAATTCCGCCAGTTCCCTGGCGAAGCGGCCGTCGAAAGTAACTGTTGATTCTGCAGAGGCAGTCATGGATTAACCCTATCCGTGTCGTTGGAATCCCTGTCGTTTGTCCGCCGGTTGACCAGCCAGGTAACCAGCCACAGGACAACCCCGATCACCATCAGTCCGCCGGCAATCTGGTACTGGATCACGTTGCGGCCCACCCACGGGCCGGCAAGGAACGCGCAGAGCAGTGCCGCCACGAGGGGCAGTTGGCCGGGCGAGGTGAAGAACACCTTCCGGTCGGGGTCCCGCTTCCGCCGCAGCACCAGGCAGGCCACGTTCACCACGGTAAAGACGCACAGCAGCAGGAACGCCGTGGTGCCGGACAGGTTGGCCACAATGTTGCTCTCGGGATCGCTGGTCACATAGAGGATCAGGCCCAGCGCGAGGATGGTGGAGAAGGCGATGCCGGCCCAGGGGGTGCGGCGAACGGGCAGCACCTTCCCCAAGGCCCGCGGCAGGACGTGTTGCCGGGCCATGCCGTAGATGAGGCGGCTGGCCATCAGCATGTTGATCAGGGCTGTGTTGGCGACGGCGAAGACGGCCAGGAACGGGAAGACCCTGTCGATCGGGAAGTCGGGTGACCCTTTGTGGACCACTTCCAGGAGCGCGGCTCCCTCAGCTTCCCGGATGCCTTCAAGCTCCGTGGGGGTCAGGACGCTGACCACGGAGACCGCCACCAGCATGTAGAGGAGCACGGCAATACCGAGCCCGGTCAGCATGGTCCGGGGGAAGATCTTTTCGGGGTTCCGGGTTTCTTCCACCATGTTCACCGAGTCTTCGAAGCCCACCATGGCGAAGAAGGCGATGGAGGTGGCGGCGGTGACGGCCAGGAACAGTCCCTTGTCCTGGTAGTCGTTGAACACGAAGATTTCGCCCGGATTGCCTGTCCCCTGGGCCATCACGTAGAAGCCGACGCCGATCACGATGCAGAGCGCGATCATCTCCACCAGGGTCAGCACCACGTTGAATTTAACGCTCTCCCCCACGCCGCGCAGATTGATAACCGCCAGCAGGAGCATAAACGCGAGGGCCACTGCAGTGATCACGCCCTGCCCCGGATCACCCATCACCCCGTTGATCTCCAGCCCGCCGAAAAAGTTTTGGGCCAGGACGTTCGCCGATGTCGACGCGCTGGTAATGCCGGAGCAGACCACAGCGAAGGCCACGAGGAAGGTGACGAAGTGGATCCCGAATGCTTTGTGCGTATAGAGCGCGGCCCCCGCGGCCTGCGGATACTGGGTGACCAGCTCAAGGTAGGAAAAGGCTGTCAGCGTGGCCACCACGAACGCCAGCAGAAAGGGCAGCCAGACGATGCCGCCCACTGTCCCTGCCATGGTTCCGGTCACGGCATAGACGCCGGCTCCGAGGATGTCCCCCACGATGAACAGCAGGAGGAGTTTGGGGCCGAGCACCCGTTTGAGGGCGGGTTCCTTGTCTTCGGGAGTAACGTCAAACACTTCTTCGGAAGTTGCGCTCATTGTCGGCCTCCACGCCGGGTCGGGTGGCCAGCTTCCGGACTGCTGCCACGTATTTCACTGTGATCCTCCTTGTGCGCTTTGGCAATGCTCCCGCGCCCCACGGCCGGTCCCGCCGGGACGCCGCCCTCCTGCCAGCGCTCGCGCCGGGGGAAGGCGATCCGTTGCAGGTCTTGGGCGGCAATGACACGAGTGCTGCCCGCCCGCGCAGCGGCCTGCCCGGCAAGCATGGTGAGGTCGTCGCCGTACCTGGACGAGAAATGCGTGAGGACCAGGGTGCCGGCAGCGCCGCCTGCCGCCAACTCTCCTGCCTGCCCGGCGGTGAGGTGGCGGTACTGGTGCGCCAGCCCGGCGTCGTCGTCGCTGAAGGTGGACTCCGCGACCAAAAGATCCACGCCGTCGGCCAGCTCTTCCGCGCCCCTGCATGGAGCGGTGTCCATGACGAACGCGAAGCGCTGCCCGGGCCGGGGCACGCTGACGTCTTCCAGTCCGACGCCGGCGAGGGAGCCTTCGCGCTGCAGGCGCCCCACGTCGGGGCCTTCAATGCCCGCTGCCGCGAGCAGGTGGGGCAACAGGGTGCGGCCGTCCGGTTCCGTGAGCCGGTAGCCGTAGGTTTCGATGCGGTGCTTCAACGGCCGGACGTCCAGCCCGTCAGCAATAGCCCCGGACGTGCGGTGGGGCTGGAGCCTCAGGTCGATCCCGGGCGAACTGATGGAAACGAGGGCCCGGACCACATCCTCCCCGGACGCTGGATAGTGGAGGTGTACGGGATGCGTGACCCCGTCCAAAGCCATGCGGGACAGCACGCCGGGCAGGCCGAAACAGTGGTCGCCGTGGACGTGGGTGAGGCAGATCCTGGTGATCTGGCTTGCCGATACACCGGCATGGATCATCTGGCGCTGGGTGCCCTCGCCGGGGTCGAAGAGCAGGCCTTCGCGGTCCCAGCGCAGCAGGTACCCGTTATGGTTCCTGCTGCGGGTAGGGACCTGCGATGCAGTTCCAAGGACAATGAGTTCACGCATGGTTATAGGTGGAAACCAAAAAGCAGGCTCCGGAGGAACCTGCCTTGTGGTGTGTCGTGTGGGGGTCAGTGCCGCCTGAGCATTCCCATAATCTTGCCGGCGATGCCACTTTGCCTGCCGCCCACCGCACCGGTTGTGTGCGGGGTGCGTCCTGGTGCGCCGATGCCGCGCCGGCGCACTGTTCCGCCGGTCTCGGCCCTGCCTGCGAATCGTCCAGCGGCGTTCCTGATCATGCTTCCCAAGTTCATGTGAAACTCCTTCAGTCTTGATCTTGCCAACCGATATTCATCAGTCTGCTTAGTATTTTAGCCCACTTTGGGCCGAAGGCCAGATGCTCTTGGCTTTAGCGTTCCAGATCGTCGGGATCGAACTCGCTCAGCGGGGAACCGCCGAAGTTTTCCGTGTCGTCACTGCCCTCGGCTTCCGCACCGCCGGGGTTTTCGCCAAAGTCAACGTCTGCAACGGCTTCGCCGAGGGTCGGCGTATCAGGGGGCACCTGCTCATCGCCGGCCTCATACCGGGCCTCGGCCGTCTCGTCCCGCAGTGTCTGATCGCTGAGAAAGTCCTCTTCTTCGCCGGACACGGCCTCGTCCTGGAGCAGGGGATCTTCCTGCCAGCGGTCCGGATTGTTTTCGGCGGCACCCGGGTAGTTGTCCGGTTCGCCGGAGACGGGGTCGAGTTCGAAGGATGCGGCGGCGCCGGGAGTCTCGTCGAGAGGCACGTCGTTTTCCTCGACAACTTCCAGTTCGTCGTCAGGGAGGTTCTGTTCAGTCATGATGATGCCTTCCTCGTGATCGGCTTACCCAACAATAGTAAGCATACTGATGAACGGCAGGGGTGGAAACCAGCCGTCCGCGGACTAAAGGTGCTGCCCGAACCAGGCCATCGTGTCGTTCCACGCGGCAGTTGCTTGCGCTTCGTTGTAGCGCTCGCCGGTGTCGTTGTGAAAGGCATGGTCGACGCCGGGATAGACGGTGAGCTGATGGGTTACCGACGTTGCGGCCAAAGCGTCGCGGAGTGCCGGCATGGCTCCGGTGATGCGCTGGTCCCGCTCCGCGTAGACGCCGAAGACGGCCGCCTTGATGCCGGGAACCCTGTTGAGGTCCGGGGCCGGTCCGTAAAACGCGGCAGTGGCTTTAAGGCCGCTCAGTTCTGTGGCCGCCTGCCAGGTAATGCCGCCGCCGAAGCAGTAGCCGTTCATGCCGATGCGGGCAGGGTCAACGAAGTCCTGTGCCGCCAGGTAGTCGAAGGCCGCGGCGAAGTCGCCCACGTGGCGCGGTGCACCGGCCCTGGTCAGCGCACCCGGCACGGCGTCGGGGTCCATGCCCGCCGTTCCTCCTTCCCTGCTGAGCAGGTCAAGCGCCAGGGCGCTGTAGCCAGCCTTGGCAAAACGCCGGGCCACGTCCTGGATGTGCGGCGTCAGTCCGCGGTTTTCGTGGCAGATCATTACGGCAGGACCAGCCGCTGCGGCCTCCTGCCGGGCAAGGTAACCACTGATGTCCGTGCCGCCGGAGGGGAAGGTGACGGTCGACGTCGTTATCCCCTGCGTGCCCTCCGGAACGGACAGCGGGCTCGTGGCTCCGGGAACGGCGCCCGACGTCGACGTGCCGTTGCCCGCCGTCGAGGATGACGGACTGGGCGTGGGCATGGGGTCCGTACTGCGCGGGACCTCCTCGGGCGTGCAGCCCACGAGAAGCATGGCGGCGGAAGCGGCGGTCATACTCCCGGTGATGAATGCCACCCGGCGGGTGAAGGTCCGGTGGGTCATGTCGCCGGCCCGGTAGTCGTCGAAGAATTCCTCGATCAGGTACTTTTCGAATTTGCCCAGCTGGACCATGGCCGCCTCCTGGAGTAGATCACCATCGTTGCCTAACTCCAGGCCGAGGACAAGGGGTTTTCGGCTGCCTGGACCGGTCGGTTGCCTCTTCTCCCGGGGTGCCAATGCTGTTAGATTTGCACCCCTGAAGGCTGGCCGCTGCCAGGACATTCCGGAAGGACCGATGATGCTCTCTGACACGTCACGTCCCGTCATCGAGGCGACCCTGCCCGTGGTCGGAGAGCATATCGGGGAGATCGCCAAACGCTTTTACAAGCACATGTTCGAAGCGCGGCCGGACCTGCTGGACGGTCTCTTCAACCGGGGCAACCAGGCGGACGGCCGCCAGCAGCAGGCGCTGGCCGGATCAATCGCTGCGTTCGCCAAGTATTTAGTGGAGAAACCGGACCAGCTACCTGACCACCTGCTGTCACGCGTTGCCCATAAACACGTCTCGCTCGGCCTGAGCCCGGACCAGTACCAGACCGTCCATGACCACCTGATGTGGGCAATCGTCGATGTGCTGGGCGACGCTGTCACCCCGCCAGTTGCCGAGGCCTGGGACGAGGTCTACTGGCTGATGGCGAACATGCTGATCAACAAGGAACGTGGCCTCTACAACGCGGTGCACCTTTCACCGGGCACCATCTGGCGGACGTGGCGGGTGGCCGAGCGCATCCAGGAGACCGAGGATGTGGTCACCTTCGTGGTGGAAAGGACCGACGAACGCGAGGTCAGGCCGTCCCTGCCCGTACAGTACGTAACCATCAAAATGCTGATGAACGACGGCGTGCATCAGCCGCGCCAATACAGCCTCACCCGCGCGGACGACGGGAAACACCGGCATTTCGCGGTCAAAAGGGTGCACGGGCTGGGCACTCCCGACGGCGAGATGTCCAACCTGCTGCACAACGACGTCAAGGTGGGCGACGAAGTGGTGCTGTCAGCGCCTTTCGGCGACGTGGTGCTGGGGTACACGGACAGGCCGGTGGTTCTGGCGAGCGCAGGGATCGGCATCACTCCGATGGCCGGAATGCTGTCCCACCTGGTGAAGGCCGGCTCGCAGCGCCAAGTGATGTTCCTGCATGCAGATGACACTCCGGCCTCGTTTCCGCTCCGCCGGCAGGTCACCGAGGACCTCAGCCTGCTGGCTGACGGATCCCTGTACACCTGGTTCCTGAATCCGGATGAAGATCCAGGCGGCACCTCATTCCAGGGGTTCATGGATATCAACGCGGTGGAGTTTCCGATCGACGCCGAGTACTACCTCTGCGGCCCGCTGCCGTTCCTCCAAGCCGTCCGGAGCGACCTGATCGCTACGGGAATTCCGGCGAAAGACATCCAGTACGAAGTCTTCGGGCCGGATCTCTGGCTCGCCGACTTCCAGTAGCCCATAGAGAGAGGACAGCATGGCACAGTTCACAGGCAAAGTTGCGCTGGTCACCGGCGGCGGCTCCGGCATCGGCGAGGCAATCTGTAAGGAAGTCGCCGCCAAGGGTGCCAGCGTGGTGGTAAGCGACATCAACGTGGAGGCGGCGGAGCGCGTTGTCCAGGAAATCGTTGGCGACGGCGCGACCGCCTCGGCCGTCCGCCAGGACACGGCGAACAAGGAGGACGCCGAGAAGGTTGTCCGCCACGCCGTTGACACCTACGGGGCCCTCCATTTGGCCGTCAACAATGCGGGCATCGGCGGCAAGCAGGCACCCGCCGGCGAAACCGACCTGGACGAGTGGGACAAGGTCATCGGCATCAACCTCAACGGGGTGCTGTACGGCATGCGTTACCAGATACCGCAGATGCTCGCTGCCGGCGCGGACAAGTGCGCCATCGTGAATATGGCCTCCATTCACGGAAGTGTCGCAGCCCTGGGGAACGGCGCTTACACCGCCGCAAAGCACGGGGTGGTGGGGATTACCAAGAACGCCGCCGCCGAATACGGACCCCAGGGCCTGCGCATCAACTCGGTTGGCCCCGGTTACATCCGGACGCCGCTCGTTGAGAGCAGCCTCAGCGCCGAAGCCCTGCAGGTGCTCGAAGGAAAGCACGCCCTGGGCCGGCTTGGCAGGTCCGAGGAAGTCGCCCACCTCGTTGCCTTCCTCCTGTCCGAGGACGCATCGTTCATGACCGGTGGCTACTATCTCGTAGATGGAGGATACACAGCCGTCTGAACGGAGAGGCGCCGTCTCTCCGGGCCGCCTCGTTTCGTTCACTCGCAATACGGCCGGGGCGGATGTGGAGTAAGGACAACGGAGTGACTGGAAGCAGGCGGATGAGCGGACCGCACTGGCGGCGTGTGATGGCAGCTCTCGCCAACGATGACGCAAGGGCTGCGTACGCGCACATAGTGCTCGGCGCCGAGGTCCCTGGTGATGCCAACGATCAACGGCGTAAGCGGGCCGTCGCTGCCCTGCTCGATTCCGGTCTTGTGGAACGGAATGCTTCCGGTGACTTGGAGGCACCCGGATCGATATTCCGTGACCTCCTGGGGCAGCAACCGCGACGGCAGGCGCAGACAGGTTTGGACCGGTTCATGCGCCTGGGCAGGATCGAGAGGTATCCCGCTAATAAGGCAGAGCGGCGGGAGCTCCTGGCCTGGATAGTCAGTCAGGCCATCAAGCCGGGTGAAACCCTGACGGAGAGACAGGTCAATGAACGGCTCCTCAGCTATACCGACGACGTAGTGCTGCTGCGCCGCTACCTGGTGGACTTCGGGCTGCTGTCACGTACGCCGTCGTGCTCCTCGTACTCGTTGCCGGAAGAAGAACACGCTTAGGGTTTCATCCCGCCACTTATGCTGGTCGGGTGACTCCCGCCCCCTCCCCCAGCCCGCTCGACGTCGTAGTCCATTCAGGGCCGGCCGACTGGTGGGTAATACTTGCCGGCCTGGGACCCCTGGCCGTTCTCATTGCGGCCCTTCTGGCTTTTTACATCAACTGGCGCACGCTCAAACAGCGTACGGCTGCAGACAAGACGGCACTGGATCAAAAGCGGGAAGCGGACGTCCAGGCGCTGAGGCAGAAGACCGAAGCTGACAGCCGCGCCGAATGGTGGCGGCGGACCCAGTGGGCGCTGGACCGCGCATTGGACGACGATGAAGGGACCAAAGCCCTGGGGCTCGCGACGCTGGAAGTTCTGGCGCGGAGCGAACTGGCGCGCGAGGAGGAACT
This sequence comes from Arthrobacter sp. RT-1, assembly GCF_003367205.1. Taxonomy (NCBI): domain Bacteria; kingdom Bacillati; phylum Actinomycetota; class Actinomycetes; order Micrococcales; family Micrococcaceae; genus Arthrobacter; species Arthrobacter sp. RT-1. Next base: position 55,449 of record NZ_QRGQ01000024.1, on the reverse strand, counting down.
CGAGTTGTTCGATATCGCCTGGAAAAACGTCTCCGGCGATGAGAACGGGGAGGACTACGACTCCGCCCAGGATGTCCCGTCCGTGGACTCCGATGGAGACATGGGCGACAATGAAATGACTGGTAAGCACAAGACTGAGGAGGTTGGACAATGAGCGCTGCGTCATCTGAACACCGGTTTGTCCATACTCCCCGGAGTACCACCGCCAAACCGGCGAAGAAGAAGGCCACTCCTGCCGAGCACCGTGTCCAGGTTGCAGCGGCCAGGCTACGGGTGACGCTCGATGAGCGTCTCGGACGTGAAACGCCCGCCAAAACCAAGGCACTGGCCAAGGAACCCATCTAGTCCGGCTGCCTGGCTAAAGCAGTGGCAGCAGTAATTCTGGGATGGAATACGGACGGGCGGAACCCTTGGAACTACCGGGACGCCGTCGAGCAGGTCAGGGAAGCCGGCCGGTTTTTTGTCCGCTGGGGTATTAATCGACGCCGGAACATTGGGCCCGAAACGGAAGTTTGGCTTTTCCTCCACGGCAGCAGTGACGCAGGCAGCGGCCTGATCGGCCACGGTGCTGTGCTCACCGGGATCTGCCAAGCGGGGCATCTCCACGATCCGCAGGCAGACGGGCAGTATGTCGGCGTCGTCTTCGACGCCTTGCTGCCCCTTGGCGAGCAGATAAGGCCGGACGTGTTGGCCACAGCAGTGCCCGGCGTCCGGTGGGGCAACGCGATCCGCCAACCGACGACGGTCCCGTTGTCGGCGGAGCCTGGGCTTCGCCGGCTGTGGCGGGAGCTGGGACCTGCCGCCGCCACCGTCAACGAACTGGTTCCAGGAACCTACCCGGTGGAGGCGGTCAGCAGTATTGAAGTGAACCGCTATGAACGCGACCCGGACGCGCGGCGAATATGCCTGGCGTTCCATGGCACGTCATGCGCTGCCTGTGGTTTCTCCTTCGAGGCGCGTTACGGTGAACTCGGAGACGGATTCATCCACGTCCACCACACTGTGCCGGCATCCCTGCTGGGCAACGGATACCAACTGGACCCCGTCGCGGACCTTGTGCCCCTGTGCGCCAACTGCCACGACATGGCGCACCGGGACGCCGGCACAGCACGCAGTGTCACGGAACTTCGAAACATCATTGCCAGCGCAGGCCACCTTCGCGGCGAGATGGTGGCTGAGCAAACACTGGAGGCGCAGGAGAACGCCCTGCGGATCCTTAATGCGGGCCTGGACTGACTGACGGTGCGGGCAGGCAGTTACTGCCCTGCCGGCGTTGTCCCGAACATCAGTGTGCGTCGGCGGACGTCGTAGTACACGGTCGCTGAGCGTTTCAGGAGGCCTTGGAGTACCTCGGCGTCCTCTGCGTCAAGGGTAAGGACCTCCTCCCACGCCCCTTGGTCAAGGACCAGCTGGAGGGTCCAGGTGCCCGGCTTTCCGGCGTCCCCGGCCACCCAGCTGAACTGGTAGTGGTTAACCTGTCGGACCTGGATGCTGTCATCGGTGATTGGTTGTTTTGGTGTGGGGCTCATGGTCCCCTCCTGGATCGGCGGCGGGTAGGCCCTCTGCATAAGCCAATTACCAATGTAGACCTGGCACCCGTCCTGATCCAGAGCACGTAAACCAGGCTCAGGAACCCACAAAATTCCATCAACAACCTGAATCTTTGCGCCCGGCGGGGTTATCCTCAGAATGCGTATCCAGTTGCGGGGGCATCAGGGCGGGGGGCTAGGCGCACCCGCGGTGTGACTGCCGCGGGCCAGTTTCATAATTTGCATTCACACCGGGGTGACCCGGCGGATTTCAAAGGAAACGAGCATGGGCCGTCGACGCGCAGCAACTGACCCGATCTATCCGCGATGGATCTGGATCGCAGCGGCGGCCACAGTGGCCCTTCTCATCGTTGGCGGCGCATTCGTGCTGCGCACCATGCTCTTTCCCGATCCAGGGGACGGGGGCACGTCCGGGGGGAATGGCAACACACCTTCAGCAACCGAGCCCTTGACACAGGACAATCCTGCCGCCGTTGCCGGGGCCTCGCCCTGCATCTCCCTGAACATCCTCACTTCGCTCGAGAACGCCGAGATGGTCCGCGCCCTGGCGGCCGCGTACACCGCGAAACCCCGCAGCGTGGACGGTAAATGCGTGACGCCGGCAGTCACCCAGGAAAAATCGGGAGTCGCTGCCGGCAAGGTGGGGGCGCAGTTCCCAGGCGTTCCGGCCGCCGACAGGCCCTCCATCTGGCTGCCGGATTCCTCCGCGTGGTTACGGATCGCAGGGGAAGATGCCATCGGAAGCCCTGCCAGCCAGGAAGGAACCAGCATCGCCCGGAGTGCGATCGTTGTCGCCATGCCGGAGACGATGGTGCGCGCCCTCGGCTGGGACAGCAAACCGCCGTCGTGGTCTGAGGTCTTCAAAATGTCCGAAGAGCAGGACGTCTGGGAGCGCCTCGGCCATGGCGACTGGGGGAAATTCAAGTTCGGCAAGGCCAGTCCGCTCGTTTCAACGTCGGGCTTGATGGCCCTTGCCGCTTCCTACGGTGCCGCCGGCGGCAGCCTTGGGGGCTTGGACGACATGGACCTGGATGCACCGTCCCTGGTGGAGAAGGTGCGTGCCGTGGAACTGGGCACCAGCCACTACATGGCCACTCCCGAGCATTTCCTGTGGCACGCCAGGGAGGCTGACGACGCCGGGAACGTCGCGGAGTTCCTCTCCGCGGTGATCGTGGATGAAAAGGCGGTCTGGGACTATAACCGGGGAGTGGTCAGCGAGGACGGTACGAAAAAGCAGTCCGGCCCCGTGCCCAGGGAGCCCCTCCGGGCCATCTACCCCAATGACGGCGTGCACGTGGCTGACAACCCGGCAGTAATCCTTGACGGCGAATGGGTACAGAGCCAGCAGCGTCTGGCCGCGCAGGACTTCCTCGCGTTCGCGGTGACGGAGCAGGGCCAGGACGTCGTCAAGGCGTCCGGCTACCGCAGCATCCAGGGAAAGCTGGACGCCACCGTGGCGGCAACCGGCCGGTACGCTGAGACGCTCCAACCGCTGCCACTCCCCAAGGCGGAGGCGCTTGTTGCCATGCAGGACAGCTTCCACGAGGTCCGCAAGCGGGCCAGGGCCTTGTTCCTGCTGGATGTTTCCGAGTCCATGGTGCAGGAGACCGGAGTGACCAAGTTGCAGCGGGCCAAGGATGCCGTTGTCAAGGCACTGGACCACTTCGTGGGTGAGGACGAGATTGGGCTGGCCGCGTTCTCCCATGTGGATGACGGCCCCCTGCAGCCGGGCATCGTTAGCCCGGTAGCCCCGCTGAAGACCAATAAAGAAGACATCATCGCCAAGCTCAACGGGCTCCAGGCCGTGGACGCTACGCCGCTTTTTGAAGCGGTTGGCCGCTTCGCCGGCGATCAGGCCAAGGACTACAAAGACAGCTTCATCAACACCATTGTGCTTTTGAGCGACGGCAAGAATGATTCCACCCACCCCGGAGACCTGCCCGGGCTCACCGAACAGCTCAGCCATCAGAACCACGCGACACCGGTGCTCGTCTTTACACTCGCATACGGGCCCGACGCCGACGTCCCCACTTTGCTTGAAATCGCCAGGGCGAGCGGGGCGCACTACTACGACGCCACCGACCCGAACAGGCTCGAGGAGGTACTCGGCGAACTGGTGACCAGCTTCTAGGCCTTGACGGTTGCAAAACGTTTTGCATATAGTGATGCAAGCAACATACAAAACGTTTTGCAAAGGAACGAAGTCAATGGCGACAAAGGTCAACATCCGGGACGTGGCGAAAGCTGCCGGCGTCTCCGTAACCACCGTGTCGCATGCCCTGAGCGAAGCGCACAGCTCCCGGGTCAACGCCCGGACTGTGGAACACATCAAAGCCGTAGCCGGTGACCTCGGCTACGCACCGAACCGCCTGGCAAGCGGACTGCGCAACCAGCGTTCACAGATCCTCGGCCTTGTCAGTGACGAGATCACCACCACGCCCTTTGCCGGTGCCATGATCCAGGGCGCCCAGGACGCCGCCTCGGAGCACGGGTACTTGCTGATGGTGGTCAACTCCGGCTTGGACAATGAGCTGGAGCGCCAGGAAATCCGGGCCCTGCAGCAGCACCAGGTGGACGGCATCGTCTACGCCCGCATGTTCAACCAGCAGGTGTCCGTCCCGGGCGAACTGGGTGCAGCCCCAACTGTTGTCCTCGACGCCACCCCGGACAACCCCGCACTGTCCTCTGTGGTGCCGGACGAGTTCGGCGCCGGCGAGTCCGCGGCCGAACTTCTGGTTACGGCCGGTCATCGCCGGATTGCCATGGTCAACAACGAGGACGATATTCCGGCCGCCCACGGGCGGCTCGCAGGGTTCCGCGCAGCGCTTGTCCGCCATGGACTGGAACTACCCGCGGACTGCCTGATGGCCGGACATCCAAGCACTGCGGGAGGCCGGGAAGCGGCGCTTCAGCTGTTGTCCCGGGCGGAACCACCCACCGCGCTGTTCTGCTTCAATGACCAGATGGCCATGGGCGCCTACCAGGCGGCAGGGCACCTTGGCCTGAAGGTTCCGGCTGACGTTTCAATTGTGGGCGTTGACAACCTTGAGCTCATCGCCGACGGCCTCTGGCCGGGCCTGTCCACCATGGCCCTCCCCCACTATGAGATGGGCCGGTGGGCTGTCCTGAAACTCCTGGAGGAGCTTGAGGACCCCGGGGCGCCGCGGAGGCAGGAAAAGATTTCCTGCCCCGTCATTGAGCGGGAGTCCGTCGCTCCGCCCCGGAACTGACACCCAGGCGCAAGAAAACCCCCGTTAAAAACGGGAACGCAGCCGTTGCAGCGGCCGCGTTCCCTGCAGGACCTACATCAATCCCCCGCTGTCCAAGCAGAAAGACCGACCCATGAACAAGAAGTTCACCAAGATCCTGGCGACCAGCATAGCCGCAGCCGCCCTCACAGCCACCCTCGCCGGCTGCGGCAAGGGCAGTGCATCGTCTTCCACTGAAGGTTCCGGTGAGATCGCGCTCTGGACCCACAACGCCGGCAACCCGGAGGAACTGGCTGCCGTCCAGAAGATCGTTGACTCCTACAACGGCAGCCAGGACAACGTGAAGATCAGGATCCAGGCCTTCCCCCAGGACTCCTACAACGACTCCGTGGTCTCGGCAGCAGCCGCGGGCAACCTGCCCTGCATCGTGGACATTGACGGCCCCAACGTGCCTAACTGGGCCTGGGCCGGGTACCTGAAGCCCCTCGAACTGGATGCGGACCTTTCCAAGCATCTCCCCAGCACTGTGGCTGAATGGGATGGAAAGCCCTACGCCGTTGGCTACTATGATGTCGCCCTGGCCATGATGGCCCGCGCCTCTGACCTGAAGGCCGCCGGCGTACGCCCCGCCACCATGGAGAAGCCGTGGACCAAGGAAGAGTTCCAGGATGCCCTCAGCAAGCTCAAGGCTCTGGGCACGTGGGAGCACCCGCTGGACCTGGGCACCGCCGGCACTGGCGAATGGCTTCCGTACGGCTACTCCCCCCTCCTGCAGTCGTTCGGCGGCGACCTGGTGAACAGGGACGGCTTCCAAAGTGCAGAGGGCGCACTGAACGGCGACAAGGCGGTGGAGTGGGCCGAGTGGTTCCGCGGCCTCGCGGACCAGGGCTTCATGGCCAAGAAGAGCGGCAAGGACTCCACCCAGGACTTCCTGAACAACAAGTCAGCGATCGTCTACACGGGCTCGTGGGCCGGGGACAAGGCCAGGGCGGCCCTTGGCGACGACCTCGTCGTCATGCCGCCGGTGGACCTCGGCGAGGGCCCGAAGATCGGCGGCGCCTCCTGGCAGTGGGGCGTCACCAGCGGCTGCAGCAACGCCGAGGCAGCCATGGACTACCTCTCCTACTCCCTGAAGCCGGAAAACATTGCCGCAGTGGCCAAGGCCACCGGCGCGATTCCTGCCAGCGAAGAGGCGGCGGCCCAGATTCCGGCCTTCGCCCAGGGCGGCGCCAACCGGATCTTCATGGACTTCTCCCGCGAATACGCGGTCATGCGGCCCGAGACGCCCGCCTACCCCTTCATCGCCACCGAATACGGGAAGGCCGTGCAGGACATCCTGAACGGGGCGGACGCGAAGTCCACCCTTGATAACGCCGTGAAGGCGATCGACGCCAACATCAAGTCCAACGGCGGCTACAAGAACTAGCCGGAGCCCCGGATGGCTGCTCCCCGCAGCCATCCGGCAGCCCGACCTACGGAGACCCTCATGGCAACTGCTTCCCTTCCCACACGCCCAAGTCCAGCCACCCCTGAAACTGCCCTGCCGCCGTCGAACGCGAAAGGTAAGGCCCCCAAGACCCACAGCCGCCCTGGCTTCCGCCGGGAACAGCTCAGCGGCTGGGGCATGATCGCCCCGGCGGCACTGCTGCTGCTCGCCTTCATCTTCATCCCGGCCGTCCTTGGCTTCGGTCTGGCCTTCACCAACGCGCGGCTCATCTCGCCGCGTCCGGTCGAATTTGTGGGCGTGGAGAACTTCGCCCGGCTCTTCTCGGACCCCACGTTCTACCGTGCCCTGCTCAACGTCGCCTACTTCACCGTCGTCATCGTTCCGGTGCAGTCCGGCCTGGCCCTGGTGATGGCGCTGCTGATCAACAAGAAATTCCGCGGCGTGAACTTCTTCCGCACCGTGTACTTCCTGCCCGTGGTCACCTCCATGGTGGTGGTCTCGCTGCTGTGGCTGTTCATGTACCGCAAGGACGGCCTGATCAACGAGATCCTCGCCGCCGTCAGCTTCGGCCTGATCGACGGCCCGGACTGGCTCGGCGACCCCAACACCGCAATGCCGGCCATCATCATCCTGTCCATCTGGCAGGCGGCCGGATTCCACATGATCATCTGGCTCGCCGGGCTCCAGGGCATCTCCGGTGAACTGTACGAGGCCTCGCAGCTGGACGGCACCAGCCGGTGGCAGCAGTTCCGCTACGTGACCTGGCCCGGCCTCTTCCACACGCGCAGCCTGGTCCTTGTCACCATCACCATCCAGGCCCTTGGGCTCTTCGACCAGATCAGCGTTATGACCCAGGGCGGTCCCATGGACTCGACCACCACCATCATTTACGAGGCTGTCCAGTCCGGCTACCGGCAGCAGGAAACTTCCTACGCCTCCGCCATCTCGCTGGTGTTCTTCGTCCTCGTGCTGATCGTCTCCGCGGTGCAGCGCTACCTTACGCGGGAGAAAGACTGACATGAAAAACCAACTGCTCCTGAAAAACGCCGGCACCATGCTGGTGCGGATCCTCTTCGCCGTCGTCGCCGCGTTCCCCATCGTTTTTATGCTCGTGTCCTCCCTGAAGCCGGACCAGCAGATCTTCGGCGACATGTCCTCCCTGGCCGCATTCCTGCCGGTGGGCAACATCTCCTTCGACAACTACACCGCCGTCTTCGACCGCGTCCCGGCCGCCCGCTTCCTGCTGAACTCGGTGGGCGTCTCCGCCGTCACCGTGATCCTCGGGATCTTCGTCAACAGCCTGTGCGCCTTCGCCCTCTCCCGGATGCAGGTCCGCGGCAAGAAAATCGTGTTCACCGCCATCCTCGCCACGCTGATCGTGCCCTTCCAGACCCTTGCCCTGCCGTTGGTGTGGTGGGTCAACCAGCTCCCCTACTTCGAGCTGAACGGCTTCAGCCTCGAATTCTCCAAGGGCTGGCTGGACACGTACCAGGTCCAGATTATCCCCTTCATCGCCAACGCCTTCTCGATCTACCTGTTCCACCAGTACTTCGAGTCCATTCCCAAGGAACTGGACGAGGCCGCGCGGATCGACGGCGCCGGCTGGTTCAAGATCTACCGCCAGGTGGTCATGCCGCTGTCCGGCCCAGCCACCGCCACCGTGGCGATCCTGACCTTCCTGCCGGCCTGGAACTCCTACCTCTGGCCGCTCATGGTGGTCCAGTCCGAGGAACTGCGCCCGGTGATGATCGGCATCCAGTACTTCTTCCAGCTGAACGTCTCCTGGGGCGAGGTCATGGCGTACGCATCCCTCATCACCGTTCCCGTGGTGGTGCTGTTCATCGCCTTCCAGCGTTCCTTCGTCAACAGCATCGCCTCCAGCGGCGTGAAGGGCTAGGCCACAATGAATCCATTGACGACGACGGCGGCTCCCGCGTCCGCCGCCGCCCCGACAGTTCCGTCGAGGGACCGGTTCCGCCCCGCATGGCACTACACCGCCGAACGCAACTGGCTCAACGATCCCAACGGGCTGGTCTACCTCAACGAGACCTACCACCTCTTCTACCAGCACAACCCCTTCGGCACGGACTGGGGCAACATGTCCTGGGGCCACGCCACCTCCCGGGATCTGCTGCACTGGGAGGAGCAGCCGGTGGCCATTCCCTGCGACGCGCAGGAGGCCATCTTCTCCGGCTCAGTGGTATTCGACCGGAACAACAGCAGCGGATTCGGCACTGCCTGGAACCCGCCGCTCGTGGCTGTCTATACCAGCGCCTACGGTGGTGACTCGCGGTTGGCCGGCCGGCAGGCCCAGTCCCTCGCCTACAGCGTGGACGAGGGCAGGACCTGGACCAAGCACCAGGGCAACCCGGTCCTGGACCGCGCCTCGGCCGATTTCCGGGACCCCAAGGTTTTCTGGTACGACGGCGCCGCCGGAGGTTACTGGGTCATGGCCGCCGTCGAGGCGGTGGAGCGGCAGGTGGTGCTCTACAAGTCCGCGGACCTGAAGGCCTGGGAGTACCTGAGCACGTTCGGGCCTGCGAACGCCACCGGCGGTGTGTGGGAATGCCCGGACCTGTTCGAGCTGCCCGTGGACGGGAACCCGGAGGACAGGAAGTGGGTCCTCATCGTGAACATCAACCCGGGAGGAATTGCCGGCGGCTCAGCCGGGCAGTACTTCCAGGGCGGGTTCGACGGCGTGACGTTCAGGTCCGAATCGACCGTCACCGAGGGCCTCCAGAAGGACGGCAGCCGGATGCGCGAGTACGGCTGGCTGGATTGGGGACGTGACTACTACGCCGCCGTCTCCTTCAGCAATGTGCCCGACGGCCGGCGCATCATGATCGGATGGATGAACAACTGGGACTACGCGGGCTCCATCCCCACCGGCGGCTGGCGGAGTGCAATGTCGTTGCCGCGGGAAGTTACGCTGACCCGGGTGGACGGCAAGGTGGTGCTCCGGCAGGAGGCTGTCGATCCCTTCGAGGGATCGGAGTCTGGAACCTTCCACCTGGGACCGCAGCGCTTGGTGCCGGGGACGCTGGAACTTCCGGTCACCGGGACAGTGGCGCGCATCGATGTTGAGTTCGAGCCGGGCACCGCGACGCGGGTGGGACTGATGCTCCGCGCGGGCGGCGCCCAGGCCACGCTGCTCACCTACGACGTGGCGGAAGGAATGCTGCGCCTGGACCGGAGCGCGTCAGGGCACGTGGATTTCCACGCAACCTTCGCCTCCATTGAGACGGTGGCCGTCCCGTTGCAGGACGGCCGCCTCCGCCTTCGCGCCTACCTTGACCGTTGCTCAGTGGAGGTCTTCGCCCAGGACGGGCTGGCCACCATCACGGACCTCGTGTTCCCTGCTGAGGCGGGCACGGCTTTGGCGATCATCGCTGAGGGTGAGGGCGCGCAACTCCTGGCGCTCGACGTCGTCGGCGGCTGAACCCGGCTGTCAGCCCGCTTCCGCTTCATCGTCCGGAGCCGCTCCCAGACCAAGCTCTGCCAGTAGCGATGGATGGTCGAAAGTGTCTGCGACGCAGCCGATAAGCACCGGGGGCACCCGGAAATGGGTGTCAATGGTCAGCAGCCCGAGTTCTGAAAGTTCCTCCAACCGGGCCATGGCCACCCTGGTCAAGTCGGTGACGGCAGCCTTCTCGGCTTCCTGCGCACGATCTGGGGCTGCCTTCATGCGTTCCACTGACGGTGGTTCCGCCGTGGCTGCCGCCAGCAGGATGGACACCTGCACTGCGGAGAGTGGATGCTCCCAGGGCTCCTCGGGATCAAGCCGCAGCACGGCCTGCTCCAGGAAACATGACGTGAACATGGTGAAGTCGTCCAGCTGCTCCGCGGCGCTGCCGTCCAGGAAGTGCGCGGGATCCTCGAAGGGCACCACTTTCGTCGGCTTGACCCTTATTAGCTCGGCGGTCTGAAGCGTGGCCCAGATTTCGGCAAGCAGGGGCACCTCGTACATGCTGCGCACGGTGGGGACATCGCCGGGCTCATCTGCCCGCTTGGTGCCGCCCCTGGCCGACACGCCGACGCAGGCGGCGGCCTCCTCGATGTCCTTCAGGCGAAGGGCGCCCGTTCCGGTCACGGGCTTCCCGTCGCCAATCCATCGAAGCAGGGCTGTTGCTTTCTGGATCAGAGGCAGGGCGGTGAAGGCTGCCAGTGCCTGCTCCTGGGGAATGTCCGGAACCTCGATGGACTCCTGTCCGTCGTCGCCGTCGGCGAGGCTGTCGAAGAAGTCCAGGGCTTCGGCCAACCGCTCCGCCGGCCCGGTCCACCGGCCGGTTTCAGACAGGAACTCGAGGTAACTGCGGACAGAATCAACGATCAGGGCAGCCTGTTCCGGGTCAGCGGTTTCGGGATCCTGCGCACGGCCGGCGGTGGTGACTTCCTCCGCGACGGCGTTGGCCAGGGCAGCCGGGTCGAAGCTTGTCACGTCGGGCGCAGCAGTGGTCTCCAGATAGCGGCTGATGGTGGGTTCCATCAGCTTCAGGTATTGCAGGGCAGCGGCGCCCGCTCCGGGCGTGCCGTCGTCGAACCATTGGACATAGGCCGGCGCCAATGCGTCCAGGGCGCGGGCGGCACGGAAGGAACTGAGGGAGACCGGCCCCGGGCGGCGTTGTCCCGCCGAACCCTTGCCGGAGCGACGGTTTTTACTGTTCTTGCCCAAGGAGTACCTAACTGCCGGAGAATGCTTTGCGGGAACGACGCTACTGAGTTCTGCGGTGCTCTGCCACTTTCAGCGAAGAACGCTGGTTAGGCTGTAGGGATGGCGACAGTTATTCTCGTGCGGCATGGCCGCACCACAGCCAACGCCGCTGGACTGCTGGCGGGCAGGGCGGCCGGCGTCAGTTTGGACCCGTTCGGGCGCGAGCAGGCGGCCTTGACCGGGGACAGACTCGCAGCCGTGCCCTTGGCCGGGGTGGTATCGAGCCCCCTCGAGCGTTGCCGGCAAACCGCCCAGCTCATCCTCGATCGCCAGGCTGGTAGTCCTTCTGCGCCCACCGATCCCGATCTCACCGAGTGCGATTATGGCCAGTGGCAGGGCCGCATGCTCACCGATCTCGCCACCGAAGACCTGTGGGCGGCCGTGCAGTCGCAGCCGTCCGCCGTCGTGTTTCCCGGCGGTGAATCCATGGCGGCGATGCAGGCCCGGTCGGTAGCAGCAATCCGACGGCACGATGCAGCCTTCGAGTCAGAGTACGGGCCAGGAGCCGTGTGGGTGGCAGTGAGTCACGGTGACATCATCAAATCAATCCTTGCCGACGCGTTGGGTATGCACCTCGACCTGTTCCAGCGCATCAACGTGGGCCCGGCCTCCGTATCGATCGTGCACTATGGTGCTGTTCGGCCGAGCGTCTATGCGACAAACACCGACGCGGGGGATCTGTCATGGCTGTCGAAAGGCGTCAACTCCGGCGATGCGCCGGTGGGTGGCGGTGCCGGACAGACGGCCCAGTAACCTTATGTGCCTAAAATACTGACATGCCCACACTTGTTCACGAGTTTGCCTGGCCTGACCGCGTCGTCATCGGTACCGTCGGCGTTCCAGGGTCACGCACGTTCTACCTGCAGGTACGCACGGGCAAGCAAATTGTGAGCATTGCGCTGGAGAAGCAGCAGTCGGCCCAGCTTGCAGAGAAGATTGACGAAATCCTCGATCAGCTCCTCACCCTCGAGGGCAACCCCTTCAGCGTTCCCACCGGTACTCCCATCGAACTCGTCGACAATGACCAGCTCGAGGCGGTCGAGGAGCAGTTCCGAACCGGTGCCATGACCTTGGGTTGGGACCCCACGACGGCCCAGGTGGTCATAGAGGCATACCCGATCATCGATGTAGATGACGACGACGAACCGCTTGATGCTGAGGTGCCCGAAATGTTGCTGGTGCGGATGCCGGTTGGCGCCGCCCGCGCATTCGCTAAGCGGACCCGTGAGGTGGTGGGCGCCGGGCGTCCCGCATGCCCGCTCTGCGGTTATCCCGTGGACGCCGACGGGCACGTCTGCACCCTGCCCGAGGTCTGATGCCCGCGCCCGACCTGCTGACTGCCGAGCTGACGCTCACGGGGCGGATCAGGACGGCGTCGAATGCCACCTTTGTGGGCACCATCGGCGACACCACGGTTGTCTATAAGCCGATAGCCGGGGAGAAACCGCTGTGGGATTTTCCCGACGGCTTCCTTGCCCACCGGGAGGTCGCCGCCTACCTGGTCTCTGAGGTCCTCGGCTGGAACGTCGTGCCACGCACCTGGCTCCGCGATGGTCCTTTGGGCGAGGGAATGGTGCAGCTGTGGCAGGACGCCGACCCCGACCAGAACGCGGTGGATCTCGTTGCTGCCGGCGACGTACCGGAGACCGGGTGGAAGCATGTCCTCAAGGGCCAGGATGAGACGGGACGGATGGTCGCCCTCGTCCACGAGGACACACCGGAGCTCAGGCGCATGGCGGTATTCGACGTGGTTGTCAACAACGCTGACCGCAAAGGCGATCACATCCTTGCCATGCCAGACCGACACCGGCACGGCGTGGACCATGGACTCACCTTTCACCGTGACCACAAGCTGCGCACGGTGCTGTGGGGGTGGCTGGGAGAGACTCTGACCGACCAGGAATGCGACGGCGTCGATCGCGTCATCGAAGGACTGCACGGTGAGCTGGGCCGAAACCTCGCGAAGTTGCTCAGCGCCGAAGAAATTGCCTCACTCGGCGCGCGCTGCACCCGGTTACGGTTGACGGGGCGGTTTCCGGCTCCGAGCGGTGACATGCCCGCGGTGCCCTGGCCGCTGTTTTAAGGACACCAGGGCTGCCGGCTTCGCAGGCCGTCAGGCGGACATTAAAAGGAAGTGTCCCGACGAGACCCCGTCGGGACACCTGTGGACGAGCAGTTGATGGGATGCCGTCGCCCGGTTGGCGAGAGTCGTCAAGTGTGACCCCTTCACGTCATCATTGTGCTCGTCAGCCCGGCCTGACCGGGGACTGACCGGACGCATCACCTGAGAAGTCAGATGCCTTGGTAGTCCCCGGAACCTTGCTCGGGGACTATCCACTTGCCTTCCTCGGTTCGTTTTCCGCGCATAACGCCGAACATCATGTCGCTCATGCCGGTCGGGTCGCCGCCCGACCTGACAAAGTCGTCCCGCCGGCGCCTGCCGTCGCGCAAGTTTGTCCGTACGTAGATGACTCCGCCCAAGGCAGCACCGATGATGGCCGCGATTAGATAAAGATCTCCGCATCCGGGCTGAAGGGGAGCAATGAGCAGGAGGCGATGGTGGCTCCGGCGCCCATCCATAGGATCCATCCCACAATGACCGCACCGCGGAGCGATGCGTTACTTGGCCGGTCGATGTGGACGAATTTGCTCCGGTCAACCGGCGCAGGTGCCGTCCTGGCCCGACGTCCCTTTGGTCGAGTCATCATCGCTTCCTTACAGTCCAGCGGCTTGGCCACAAGTCCGCCGGTGGATGTTTCCCGGCATGGACAGCATAAAGCGAATCTTCCATCATTGACGCGTAGTCCCGGTCCTGCGCCATTCCTTTGCTTCGGTTACCCACTGCTGCTCCCCACTTGCGTTACTGTCATATTCTGCCGATGCTCCACCTCGCGCTGCAAAGACCGCTAAGCGCCGAGGCCTAACTTGCCTTGCTCCCGGCGAGGAGACAAATAATGCAGGCTTCGCTTCCGAGTGAGCACCAACTGGACTGAGGCAAGCGCCTCAGCGACAGCCGCCTCGAATTCGACTCTTTCTTGATCGTTGGCACGGCATGGCTGCGGCGATATCTTCCGCTACAAAACGCACCTCTCAGGGCATCCGCATCCGGCACTGGCGGAAGACCGTCAGGCGGCAGAGACTGAGAACAGCTGGGAAAGCCAGGTGGCGGGACATCCGCCTGACTTGGCATATACCCTGTTTCGATCGCGGTCTCAGGAAGGCGCACCATGCTGCGGTATACGGATTCAATCTATGTCAACCGACCTCCTTCTGGAGTCTTCGACGTTGTGGGAACGAGAATTCTTGAGACTCAGCCGTTGTGGGAAAAGGAGGTTGTGGCCATACGCTGCGTCACGCCCGGTGCCATGGACATGGGTAGTAAGTTCATCATGGAGCGCCGTGACTTTGGGCAGCGGTCGGAAGCTAACGAGGCGGGTAATGCGCAATATACGAGTAACGGTAGAGGAGCAGGTTCCCCTTTAGCAGCGCGATTGCGTCAGTTCAGGGGCGAGCGTGCGGGCCGGTCGGGTTTCTGAAGGGGTGATGGGCACTGGGTGACAGGCAGACAGACACGCTCGTGATCGGCGCGGGTCAATGCGGCCTAGCGGTGAGCCGGGAGCTCGCGCTGCACGGGGTCGAGCATGCCGTCGTCGACGGCCGCGCAGCCCCGGGAGACGTGTGGCGGGACCGCTGGGACACGCTGAGGCTCTTCACACCAGCGCATTTGTCCTCGCTCCCCGGGATGCCCTTCCCGGCGCCCCGGCGCTATCTCCCGAGAGGCTCAGAGTTCGGCGGCTATCTCGACGAATATGCCGAGAGATTCAATGTCCCGCTGCATCCGCACACGCATGTTCGCGGCCTCAAACGCACTGCGACAGGCGCCGGCTTCACGGCCGAGACGGATGAGGGCGCATGGCTTGCCCGGCGCGTCGTCGTCGCCACCGGCTTCGCCACGCACCCCCGCATCCCGACAATCGGCCAGGATCTGGATCCGTCGATAGCCCAGCTGCACAGCTCCGCCTACCACCGGCCCACCGACCTGCCCGAGGGGCCGGTCCTCGTCGTCGGCTGCGGCACCTCCGGAGTCCAGCTCGGCGTCGAGCTTGCCCGCTCCGGTCGGGACGTCACAGTGGCCGGCAAGCCCACCCCAAGGGTTCCGCGCGTCGTGTCCGACCACGCCTTCGGGCTGCTGCTGGCGATCTTCCACCACGTCTTCACCCGGGCCACGCCCATCGGACGCGGGTCCGTGCGAGATGTCATCCGCGGCGGCGGCGGACCTCTCATCGGCATCAGCCCGGAGGACCTCATGGCCGCCGGCGCTGCGCGCGGCGCCCGGCTTGCCGGCACCAGGGACGGGCAGCCCGACCTTGAGGACGGTCGGGTCCTCACGGTCTCCTCGGTGCTGTGGGCCACGGGCTTCCGGCACGACTTCACCTGGATCCAGGACCTCCCGGTGGACGAGGATGGGCTGCCACGGCACACACGCGGAATGTCAGAGGACTGGGCCGGGCTCAGCTTCATGGGCCTCCCCTTTCAGTTCGCGTTGAGCTCCATGACCATCTACGGGGTGGGCCGCGACGCCGCGTACGTGGCCGCCGCGCTTGCCCGCTCCACTGGCGCCAGCGCCCGCTGAGTCCTTTACATCTCTAATACGAGCTACGGCGGCCACTATGTCCAGGATGGCTTGGGCGACCGAGAATGCAGCGGAGATAGCAAACTTCCCCGAAACGTCGAAGTCTTGACAGCGCCGTTTCCTGAGAGGAGTGTGACCCACACGAAGAGGTCTCCTTCAACGTAGTCAAGCCCCGACAGCGGTGCCGGGACGATTGAAGGAGAAGTGCATGAGCATCAGGCCAGCCCTCATCGCCTTACTGGCGTCGGCTCTATGTTTGACGGGTCCCATTCCTGCCACAGCCTCCAGGGGCGATGACCGTCGGGGCCCGGAAAATGGAGACATCGCTTTTGGCCGGTTCGATCCGGCGTTGGCCGGTCTGAGCCTGTGGGTGGCTGAATCCGACGGCTCTCGACAGCGGCGCTTGACCGAAGACCAGGCTAATTTCTCAGATTGGGCGCCGGACGGCAACCGGATTGCTTTTGACTTCATCGACGACACCGGCGTGCACATCGCGACCATCGATCCTGATGGGCAGCACCGGACAGCAGTTACGTCAGCAGCGGGAGTGCAGGAAAGTCCCAAGTGGTCTCCCGACGGTCAATCGATTGCTTATAACGGATTTCCGTTCCCGGTTGATGAAGCGAATTTCGCCATATCCATCTGGGTCATGGGTGCAGACGGATCTGATCCTCGACAGCTCACAGACGGTGCCTTGGATGTCGAGCCGGTGTTCTCTCCCGATGGGACCAGAATCGCATTCGGCCGCATCTTCGGGGACAGCCCTGACGGGCAACTCGAAGCGATCTACGTGATCAACTCCGACGGTACGGGCCTTCGAGAAGTGCTAGCGCCACGGGCCGGTTTGGAGCATCCCGACTGGTCCCCCGACGGCCGACTGATCACCTTCAACATCGCACCAGAGAGCCCTACAGCACCAGGTTCTGGTTCAATTCTCGCCGTCCGTCCGGACGGAAGCGACCTGCGTATCCTTCAGAATGCAACAACCCGGCTGAAATTTTTCAAGGGAGTGTGGTCACCAGACGGTCGCCAGATGCTCAGCGGCTGCTTCGACGTCGAGGCAAGCATCGACCGGATCTGTACCGTCTCCCGCGGCGGGCGAGTCAACGTCGTCGTGGACGGACCCCAAAGAGTCAATTTCCCCTCATGGGGGCCAGCCGACTGATTGGGAGCGGCACGTCCCACCCCCCGAACCTTAAGCAGGTACTTGGGCCTTACGAAACGCTACCAATCACTCGAGCCCCCGCGAAGTTAGCGGCCATATGGTGATGATCGGAGCCGGCGACGAGGGTGTTCGCCTGAGACCACGAACGCCTCCCCCAGCCGTCGCCGGCCCCGCACCCGCAGATGCCCCATTGGCCAGCGAAGGCTCCATCGGAACACCGGATTTGATTTACGTTGGAACGAGAAGTCCTTTCCGCCCGCCCAAGGATGAGTTCTCAGGCCGTCGGCCGGTGGGCTTCGATGGCGCTCTGGAGATCGGACAGTTGGGTATACGACATAGTCCATACTCTCGCGATGTGTGGATCCTTTCTGAAGGAGACTTTTACTTCGTCGACCGAGAATAGCTGTTCATTGTTATTCTCGACGGCGAACCAAGTACCGGTCATGTGCTTCTTCTTCCCTTTGTTATGGATCTCTCGGGGTTCTAATCACTCGGATGCGAGGGAAATCGGCGAGGCCGCGGAGATCGTTGGAAACCGCCTAGGCCGCCCGACTGATGTATCCGTGCCTAAACCGACGTGGAGAGGTTCGGCAGAGGCATAAGTTAGTGAGTTCCTTTGCCTCGTCCTGAGAGCGTGTCGCAAGCCTAGGTTGTTTCCCGTATCAATCCGTGGGGCACGGCCGGATGCGCCCGCACCACGTAGCAGCCCTCGCCGACATCGGTGATCATGATGCCTGTGGAGTACCTGTCGGCTGCCTCCCGCACCTCGAGTACGGCACCTGCGAGTGCCTCGCGGACCTGGCCTGCTTCCTGCACTCTGACCTCCACCATTCCGGCACTGCGCCCCTCGGTCTGCTTCTCCAAATCGTTCACCAACCCGCGGAGCCGACAGTTTCTGCCGGTCCGGTGTTTGCGGGGGTGGCCGCGGGGACTGTGGTGCCTGGAGCGCCGCTGTATCCACCCACTGCCGCGTTCGCCCCTCCTGTCAGGCGGACGGCAGCCAGTCCGGCGGCGGCGGCCCAGGCCTGGGGTGAGCCTGCATGGTGGTACTGCACGGGCACGGGGAAATCGGCGCGGGAGAACCCTCCGAATAACTCCGGCAGGCTGTTACCAAAGTGCATGGCTGCTTCCCGCATGCCGTCCGCGACTCTTTCTGCGTCAGCCAAGAAGCCGTACGCGGCCATTCCTTCGGCTGCCAGCATCGTGTCGTGCGGCCAGACAGAGCCGTTGTGGTAGGACATCGGGTGATAGTAGCGCTGTCCGGTGGCGAGGGTGCGGATACCCCAGCCGGTGAAGAAATCCTCCCGAAGTAGCCGTGAGGTCACCGCACGGGCGTCCTCCGGGTCGAGAATTCCCGTCCAGAGAAGGTGCCCGGCGTTGGAGGCCAGTGCGTTCACCTGCCAGCCATCGCCGTCCACTGCCAAAGCGGGGAAGTTGTGCTGTTCCATCCAGAACTCTTGGCGGAAGCGAGCCTTGAGCTCATTCGCGACCTGCTGCAGGGTGTCCGCCCAGGCCTGGTCCCCCCACTGCTCTGCCGCTAGGCGGGCACATTCCTGCAGGCCGCGCCAGGTGTAGCCCTGAACTTCAGCCAGCGCGATGGCGCCGGCCGGTTCCCGGCCGTCGGCGTCGGCAACAGCGTCGAAGGAGTCCTTCCAGCCCTGGTGCAGCAGCCCGTTGGGGTCAGGAGTGTAGCGGAGGAAGCCGGTGTCCCACAGGCCGCCGTCACCCAGAATCCACTCCACGGCGGCGCGGGCAGGGCGCTCAAGCTCACGGAGCAGCACGGGATCGTCCAGGCAGCCTAGGGCCATCAGGAACAGGGGCGTGGAATCTACTGTGCCGTAGTACCGGCCATAGGGCACGGCGCCGAGCTGTGCCAGCTCGCTGACCCTCACCTCGTGGACCATCTTGCCCGGCTGCTCCACACGCAGCGGATCGTAGACGGTGCCTTGGGTGGCGGCGAGGGCACGCACGACATCGCCGAGCAGCTGCGGGCGTTCAGCCCGGGTGAGCATGGACGTCAGGAGGGAGTCCCGGCCGAACAGGGTGAGGAACCAGGGCAACCCGGCCGCGGGAATGGTCAGGGCGGGCTGCACCGGGCAGGGCATCAGCAGCGAATCGAGGTCCTTCAGGCTTTGCCGTGCCAGCGGGTCCACAGCACCAGCACTTCCGTCGGCAGCACTTCCTGCCGGGGTGGGAGCCGGTGGACGGGAATCCCCAACGGACAGGGCGGCTATCGTCAGGGTCTTCGTCTCCCCGCCAGCCAGTGGCAGGTCCCACGACAAGACGGCGCCCACGAATCGGCCGGCTTCCGGTTCAGGCGAGACGGAAGGTCTCGTGCTGGCCGTGAGATGCAGTCCTGCTTCAAAGGTCCGGCCGCCGAATGTATGGGTGTAGTCGAATGTGAGGGAGCCGTCGTCGAGCAATTTCAGGCTGCTGGTGGCGCCGCTGAGATCGAAGGTTCGGCCGTCGGTGCGCACAGTGAACTGGTCAGCGAAATCCGTTCCTGCCCGCAGCTGCAGCCGCGCTGTGATGGGCTCCCGGCCGAGGTTGCGGATGGACAGGGTCTCCGTGAGACCACCGGCGTTCAGTTCCTGTGTACGGAAGGCGACGAGGTCGTGGGTCTGGTTCCGCCGAGCCGCTGGGCTTAGGGCAGTGTGGCGACGGCCCGGTTCGCGAACGCTTCCCACCTCCCAGAAGGTGGAGTCGTCGATTTCCAGAATCCAGCGGGACAAAAGGCGGGTGTCCGCCACATAAAGGCCTTCGGTCCCCACCGCAGGGGCGGCGGCATTGCCGACGCTGCCGTCAGCGGCGCCGCGCATCATGGCGCCGTGTGCCACCAGAACCGAGACTGCGGAAGGAGGGGCGAGGGCGGTCATGAAGCGCTCCTGGGGTATGTAGTTTCTAATGCCAGTGCGGCAGTCCAGCTGAAGCTGCGGGTGCCGTGGGCGGCTCCGGTCCACGGGTCGACGTATTCCGGGAAGTCGTGCTCGGCGGCAAGCCTGCCGATGTTGCCGCGGAGGTAGTTCGACTGCTCCCTGCGGCCCACCCGTTCCAGCGCCTCGGCCACCATCCAGGACATATTGAACCAGGCTGGTCCTCGCCAGTAGAGGGCTGGGTTGTGGTCATCGGCGGTGGCGTCATAGCTGGGTACGAGCAGCGCTTTACCGGCCATAAAGCGTGGCCCGTTCAGTGTGGCGAGCAGGTCATCGGTGTGGGTGTGGCCGCTCAGCAGCAAAGGGATCAGGCCGTTGATGGTGGCTTTGTGGACAACGCTTCCATCGGTGATATCGCGGGCTGAGTAGCAGCCAAGTTCCGGAACGTAGAGCTCCTCCAGGGCGGCGGTGATGAGCTTGGCCCGCGTCCGGTGGGCGGTGCCTGGCAGGCCGAGTTCCGCCGCGATGTCCGCCAGGGCGAGTTCGGAAACGGCCAGGAGGGTGTTGAAGAGCGGATCCTCCATCAAAAACGGGTAGTGCGCATCGGCGTCGTCACAGTGATGGTCCCGGTAGCGTTCGGCCATCCAGAAGTACTTGCCGTACTCCTTCTGGCTGGGACGCTCGCCCGGGTCCGCGTGCTGCAGGTCGGGGCGGTTGAGTTCGGTTTTGCAGTCCGCCGGGATGCGGGTCATCACGGTGTCCCAGAGCGGGGAGTTGTCCGTGCCTGATTCCCAGGGGTGCACAATGGACGCCAGCCCGGACCCGCCCCTGTTGCGGCGGCCGGAAAGGTATGCGTGCCACCGGACCAGCTTCGGGTAGTTCCGTTCCAGGAAGGACCGGCGGCGGGATTCGGCGGGGTCGGCCTGGTGGATCTTCCACACCGCCCAGGCGTGGTTGGGCGGCTGGACCAGACCCGCCGTTTCTACCCACTCCGGAGCACCCGGGATTTGCCGGGACTGCCAGAAGGATGCACCGGGTGAGTAGTCCTGGTCCCGGTGCGGGTCGAAGACGATCTGCGGCAGCCGGCCGTCGTCCCATTGCCCGGCGAAGAGGGCGTCCATCTCCTGGCCGGCGCGGCGGGGTGACACCCGGCTGAGGCCTACGGCGATGAAGGAGGAATCCCAGCTCCACTGGTGCGGGTAGAGGCCGGCGGCTGGGACGGTGTGGGTCTTGCGCCAGTTGGATTCAAGGACGGCAGTGGAGCGGGCTGCGATTTGCCCGGCGGACACCGGGGTGCCCCCGTTACCCGGGCCTGCTGCGGCGCTCACAGGTAGCGCCCCAGCAGGGAGGGTACGCGCGGCAGGACTTCCTCTGCGGGGCCGGAGAGGCGGGATTCCAAGGCCACGGTCCCCTGGTACCCAATGGATTTAAGGGTGGCGCCGAACAGCGCCCAGTCCACGTTGCCGGCGCCGGGTTCCAATCGGTTGGAGTCACTTGCCTGGATGTGCCCGATGAACGCGGCAGCCTCCTGCAGCGCTGCAGCAGGATCACTTTCCTCGATGTTCATGTGATACGTGTCAGGTGCCAGCCGGACCGCGTCCTGGCCAACGAGCTTTAGCAGCCGCACGCCATCGGCGAGGCGGTTGATCATATGGTCCTCGTAACGGTTGAGTGGTTCCAGGTAGATCTCCACTCCTTCTGACGCCGCGTGCTCACCGAGAGCAGTAAAGGCTTCCACCAGGACCGCCGTATCCTCCTCGTCAGTCCGTGGCGGCACGAACGGGGGCAACCGCTTGGAGAACATGCCGTAGGACGCCGGCGTCATGACCCCTCGTCCGCCGATTTCCGCCATGACGCTGAGCTGCGATTTCAGTTGCGCGACGGCGTCCTTCCGGAGCGCGTCATCGAACGCCCCAACAAAGTGGGACATCTCAACACAGGCGGTGGGCATCACCACCCCTGCATCACGGGCGCGCCGCAGTTCGGGCAACCGGTCTTGGAACTGCAGGTTCCCTGCAGACCGCAGTTCAATCCCCCCGAAGCCCCACGCTAACGCCTGGTCGAATTTTTCCTCCAGGCTGCTGCCGGAAAGGTGCTGTTCCTGCACGGTAATCAACGTCATGAGAACTCCAATACAACCTGAAGCGCGGATTGGGGATCCGTGTCCAGCAGTTCATAGGCCTTCGCGGCATCCGCGAGAGGGAAGGTATGGGTGACTAGCGACGGGGCATCCAGCAACCCCTTGGCGAGATAGTCCGCCACCGTCTGCTGCAGCCGCGGAACCGTCCAGCGTGAACGAAGGCGGTTGGGAACGGAGCCGATCTGGGAAGCCAGAAGCTGGACGCGGTTGTGATGGAACTCCTCACCGAAGCGGACACCGGCAGCCTCGCCCTGGTAGAAACCGGCAGCGATGACGGTGCCGTCCGCTCCCACGGCCCGGGTGGCCTCATGGAGTGCCCGGTAGTTGCCGCTAAGTTCGATGGCCACGTCCACACCGGCGCCGCTCGTGATCCGGCGGATCTCGCCAGCCAGTTCCGGCGACGGGCTAAGGGCATCCTCGGCACCCCAGGCCAGGGCGCGGTCGCGGCGGTTCTCGATGCCATCCACTGCAATGACGCTTGCACCGTTCAGCACTGCGAAGCGGGTTGCCAGCAACCCGATAACGCCCTGGCCAAAGATGGCCACCGTGGAACCGGGGCCAAGGTCTGCGGCAAGGACGGCGTTCAATGCGATGGCCCCCACCCGGACGAAGGCGCCGGCCAGCGGGCTTATCCCCTCCGGCAGCACGTGGCCGCGCAGTGACTCCGCAGCGAGGATCCCTTCGTCGCGGTGACCCCAGATACCCCAGACGACGTCGCCCACCCGCACTGCAGGTTCTGCTTCGGCGGCTCCGGCATCCTGGCGTGCGGGCGGGGCAATCTCAACGACTTCGCCAACTTCCGAGTAGCCCCAGCCATCCAGCGGGTATCCAAGCGCTTCGTGCCCGGGCTGGAACAGTCGGGACTGAGGATCCCAGACAGAGGTGAGGTAGGGGTTGGTGCCCCGGTAGGCCGTCAGCTCAGTGCCTGCCGAGATGCCGGAGTAGATGGTCCTGATACGTGCCTGGCCGGGTTCCAGCGGGGCCGACGGCTGGTCAATGACAGCGACGCTGCGCGGTGCAGCAATGCGAAGGAAGCGGGACACTTTTGTAGCGGTCCTTAGGTGGTCGGAGAGGTCCTGAAAGGATGTGACGTAACCGACATTAGCATAAGCGCTAGCCCACTTGTGTATAGACGTTAGGCAGAATGTGCAGTATCTTCATCACATGCTTTCCGACTCCGCTTCCGGGCGTTCCGCTCCCAACTACGCCCCTGTCAAAGTCGGGCTCGTGGGAGCTGGACAGTGGGCGGCCACCATGCACGCACCCCTGCACAGCGCTGGCGCCGAAACAGAACTGACCGGCGTCTGGTCTGCCCACGCCGACAACGCCGCGCGGCTGGCACGACAGCATGAAGTCCCGGCCTTCGCCTCCTTCGAGGAGCTCCTTGCCTCATGCGAAGCCGTTGACTTCGCTGTCCCGCCACCCGTTCAGGCCGAACTCGCACCACAGGCGGCCGATGCGGGGCTGGCCCTTCTGCTGGAAAAGCCGCTGGGGGCGTCAATGGCCGAAGCCTCCGCTGTCGCCGAAGCTGCGCGGCGCAACGGCGTGGCAACTGCCGTCGTCCTCACCAAGCGCTACCACCCGCGGACCCGCGACTTCCTTGCAGCCGCCGCCGAACTTCGGAGCAAAGCCTCCATCCTGGGCGTGTCTGCAAGCTACCTTCACGGCGGGTTCCTCGATTCGGGCTTCCTGAGTGCGCAAGGCCGGCAGGGCTGGCGGGATGAGTACGGCCCGCTGCATGATTTGGGGCCACACCTGCTGGACCTGATGGACCTGGCCGCCGGTACTGTTGAGGCCGTCAGTGCTGACGGCACCAAGGACTACATGGCACTGACCACGCACCACGACGGCGGCGCTACGGGGCAAGCGGCCATCTCGGGGTCCGTGCAGCTTGCCCAGGTGAGGACCACGCTCAGCGTTTACTCGGCCGCAGGGACATTGGATTACACCACCGCGGGCATGGATCACGCCGAATGCTGGCCAGTGCTGCGCCGGGAATTCGCCGACGCCGTCCGGCTGGGCACGCCCGTAACCGCAGATGCGGAGCGGGCCCTCAGGGTCCAGGCTCTGGTGGAAGCAGCGGCTCAGTCCGTCCGTGAGCAGCGGCTGGTCCGGGTGGCCGAGATCCTGACGACCGCCTAGGGTGCGTGCCGCGACAGCCCCGCTAGACGCGCCGCACGGTGACCGGCAGCTGAACCAGCCGCGGGCCGCCGTCGGCCGTTCCCGCCAGCCGTTCGAACAGCAGGTCCGCAGCGGCGGCACCCAGTTCGCACGGATCGTGGGACATCACGCTCAGCGGGACACCCAGCAGGTCGGCCAGTTCGACGTCGTCAAAGCTCGCCAGTGCGGGAACCGGCGCGGGCAGCCTGGAGCCCGGCGCAGCACGGTCACGCCGTTCGCAGATAGCCCGCAATGCCCCCACTGTGGTGCGGTTGTTGGCGGAGAAGAAAGCGGTGGGCGGATGCGGGCCGGCGAGGAGCCTGCCCACGGCCTCAGCCGCGGTCTCCGAGTCGCGGGCCTTGGCCAGGTGCGCGGGATCGAAACCGGCTCCTGCCCTTTCGAGCGCCTGCCGAAAGCCTTCAAAGCGGCGCCGCGCGGTGGAGATCCCGTCCACGTCCCCCAGGAAGCCGATGCGGCGGTGGCCGTCCTCGAGAAGGGCCGCGGTCCCGGCCGCAGCCCCGGCAACGTCCTCCACCAAAACTGCATCACACTCCAGGCCTTCCACTGTCCGGGTGGCCAAAACCAGTGGAATATTGCCCAACTGCTGCACGGCGCCCTGGTTCAGCCCGTTGCCTGCGGGTACCAGGATGAGGCCTTCCAGCTGGCGGCCGGCGAACTCCCTGAGCAGCTGCTCTTCCAGCGCCGGATCCTCCCCGCTGCTGCCCACGACGATCTGACGCCCGTGGGCGGACGCGACCTTTTGGACACCCAGGGCGAAGCGTCCGTAGTAGGGGTTGTCCAGGTTGGTGACGGCGATACCGATCAGGCCTGTGGGTTTCCTGAGCCGCGTATTCCGGGCACTCTGGTTGGGCCGGTAGCCAAGCTTTTCCACCGCGTCACGTACCCGGTCCTGGACCTCGGGCCGGACGTTCAGGCCACCGGCCATGGTCCTGGAGACCGTCATGGGGCTGACTCCGGCCAGCGCGGCGACGTCCCGGACGGTGGGGGCACCTTTGACCGCACCCCGGACGGGGGCACCGACCTTTGCAGGGGACGCTTTGCTGCGGGACATGTTCATACCCAGAAGATTCTTTCGGCGGTGCCACAAGGCAGGTTCCTGCCCGGCGCTGTCAACGTTACCAAGTGCCGGGAGGGCGCATGAAGGATGACAGTTTGCTCAGGCCGGTCCTGGAAATCGGCGGCACCCATGTGACGGCCGCCAAGGTCCGGGGGCCTGAGGGTGGCTGGCAGGTCCAGCCCGGCAGCCTGGTTCGCCGACACCTGGACGCCCGCGCCTCCGCCGACGTTCTGCTGGCCGAGCTCGCCCAGGCGGCCAGGGATCTGGGTGACGAGCACAGTGGTGCTTGGGGAGTGGCACTGCCAGGGCCGTTCGACTACCACCATGGCATAGCCCGCTACGCCGACGTGGGAAAGTTTGACCAGCTGCGCGGCGTTGATGTCGGGGCGGGACTTGCGCGCCGGCTGGGTCCGGCCCAGCAGAGCATGGCCTTCCTCAATGATGCAGACGCCTTCGGTATTGGTGAGTTCGTGCTGGGCGCCGCGGGCAACAGTCACCGGGCCGCCTGCATCACGCTGGGAACGGGCGTGGGATCATGCTTCATGCAGGGCGGCGTGCCGGTCAAGACCGGAAACGACGTTCCGCCGGATGGTAGCTGCTACCTGCTGCAGTACCGGGGACGTCCGCTTGAGGACACAATTTCCCGCCGGGCGATCCGCCGTGCGTACTCCTCAGCAAGTCCTGACGCCGGCACTCCGGACGTTCACGAGATCGCAGCTGCCGCCCGCGAAGGAGACGTTGTGGCCGCCGCCGTGCTGGAGCAGGCCTTCTCGGCTGTGGGCGAAGCGGTGGGCCCGTACCTTTCGAGCTTCGGCGCCGAAGTCCTGATCATCGGCGGTTCGATGGCAGGTTCCTGGGACATCGTGGAACCTGCCATCCGCAAAGGCCTGGCACTGGCGGTCCCGGCTCTGGCAACGTTTCCCATCACCCGGGCGCAGCGTTCCGAGGAAGCCGGCCTCATTGGCGCCGCCTACTGGGCCGAGACCTTCACCGGCAGCGCGGTCTCCGTGCCGCGGACGTAGGCTTTCACGGTTCCGAGCTTCTGCCCGACGCCAGCGCCATGCGGCCGGATGGTGTAAGCGCCAACAGAGGCCGGAATGATGAACGTTTCGGCGTAGCTCACCACAAAAGGAGCAAAACTGCCGGAAGGGCTTTCCACCACCGCTTCCGGGCCCTCCACCAGGTTCAGCACGTTAACCGTGCCGTTCGTGTCATGCTCCACGACGTCCGCGAACCAGTGCCGGCGCACCTCAATGAACTCCAGTTCGTGCAGGCCCGTGCGCTCCTCCGTCCACCCCGGCCCAGAGCCCAGCTCCTGCACCTGGTTCAGCAGCTGTTCGCGCGCCCACCCGGTGTCGCGGTCCCACTGGATGTTGCGGCTCGCGTGGTCCACGTGGATGGGTCGTGGGCGACCGTCCAGGCCGACCCGGCCCCAGTCCCACATTTTGAACGTGAAAATGTATGGGGTGGCGGAAATTTCCAGCACCATCGAGTTTGCACCGGAACAGTGCACGGTGCCGGCCGGGATGGAGAAGTGGTCGTGCTTCTTCGCCGGGAAGGCGTTAACGTAATCCTCCGCCGGGAACTGCGTGCCGCCGTCGGACGCCTGCTTTAGAGCCTCGAGCATCTGCTGGGGATCGGTGCCCGATTTCAGTCCGAGGTACACCACGGCGTCCGGCCCGGCGTCCAGCATGTAGTAGCTCTCGTCCTGCGTGTAGTGCATGCCGAAGCGGTCCTGGATGTAGTCCGTAAGCGGGTGCACCTGCAGGGAAAGGTTGCCGCCCTCCATAGTGTCCAGGAAGTCGAAGCGGATGGGGAATTCGGCGCCAAACCGGGCGTACGTCTGCGGTCCCAGGAGGGCGGCCGGCTGGGTAAACACCACGTCCACCGACGGCAACTCCACGATCTCCCCGCCCACCTCCAGGAGGATGCTGTTCTCCTCCGGGACACAGTCGAAGCACCAGGCGTAGTTCTCGGCGTCGCTATCCAGGCCGATCACCTGCTTCATCCATTGCCCGCCCCACACCCCGGGGTCGAAGAACGGCACGACGCGGAACGGGGCGGCAGCGGCGGCCGCCATCCCCTGGTGGAAGGCACTACCGGTGATCAGCTTGGCCTCTGCGACGCCGCGGTTGGTGTCCAGGACGTAGTCGACGGCCGAAAACAGCTGCCGTTTGTGCCGGTCCGCCACGCGCCACTCCACAAAGAAGCTCCGCTTGTACTTGCGCAGGTTGTCTTCGCCGACGTTGTCGCAGCGCCAATTGGGGGCACCGGCGCGCTGCCGCTGCTGCAGTTCCCACCGGGCCATGTCCGCCAGGACCAGCGTGCGGTCCTCCAGTGGCACCAGTGCTGCACCCCAGCCCACCAGTACAACGGGACCGTCCGACGCCGATGCCTGGCGTCCGAGATCCGCCAGCCTTCCGGCGTCGTAAAAGTCCACCAGGGTGTGGTGGCTCATGACGCCAAAGACCCTGTCATCGGTGAGGTTGGCGGCGATCAGCTCATCGATGCGGCTGATGGGGTGGGCGGCAAGCTCCTCCACGTTGAGGATCCGGTGTTCCGGAAGTGCCTTGGTGAGGGTCGCCGCGAGTTCGTCCAGGTCCACACCGGGGTAGGTGTCCACCACGAGAGGACTGCTGCCGGATTGGGCCAATTCGCTCCACACCTCCTTGCCCGACCAGGCCCGGTGGTTGCCGGGAACGGTGACGGTGGGGAATTTGTCGTAGCTGCGGGGAGGAGTGTGGCTCATCGGCTTCCAATCAGGCGGTTGTTGTTGATAACGTTACCAGCAGGCGCTGCTCCACCTTGGACTCGCTGGCAGTGAAGGGCAGGTGCCGCGTGCGGCAGATGGTTTCATACGGTCATTCATGGGTGGACGGGGACGGTGCCTCCACCAAGACCTCGTGCCTCGCAGCCCTGGTGGCAGCCCGGCTCGGGCTGGACTTGGACAACCGGGGCGTGGGTGGGAGCAGCAGCACCGGAACAGCGGCGCTCACGCTGGCCGCCCCTCCCCCGCCCGCCGTTCTCTACTTGCTGATGACGGGCTTGAACGATTTGCGTCTGGGCGGGGATTCGCCGTCGTCCCTCGAGCAGTATGCGGACGCGCTGCGGACCATTTTGGGCGCTTTCCGGCAGGCCTCCCCCGAGGCCCAGGTGGTGGCCCTCGCCCAACCGCACTTGGTGGACTTCAGCCTGCACGCGCCCCACAACCGCGGCTCCAACGCACTGGTGGACACCTACAACCTGGAGCTCAGGCGCATCGCTGCCGCACATCGGGGCGTTGTGGTCGTGGAGCCGGACGGCTGGGACGCTGCCTCCATGCTGGATGCGGACACGGTCCACCCGAACGACGCGGGCCACGCGTGTCTGGCCCGCGCCGCCGTCGTGGCTGTTACTGCTGCATGGCAATGACGAGGCCGGCCCAGGTCTGGGGCACCGCGCCGAGGCCGCGCCCGTTCTCGGGATTCCAGTACTCGGCCCAGCCGCTGGCGGTGGCACCCTTCGCGGTGAGCTCCGTGAGCGCGGCGGCCTCCTGCTCCATGCCGAACCGCTTGAAGGCCTGCTGGAAGAGATAGTTCAGCGGCGGCCATGCCGGGCCGCGCCAGTACATGTCCGGATCATAGGCAGGGTGGTTCCTGGCCACGTTGGCCGGGCCGAACGCCGCGCCGAACCTGGCCGGGTCCGACAGTTGGTCCAGGGCGGCCCGTGCTTTGGTTTCGTCCGCCGTGACCAGGGCGCCCATGACGCCGTCGCTGATGGGGATCCTGGCTGACGGTCCGCCGCCCACCACGGAAAGGTCGGACCAGAGCCGTTCCTCCCCGTCCCAAAGGTGTTCATCCATGGCAGCAGCCAGTTCCGCCGCCCTGTCCTCAAGCTCCGCGTCGCCCGTGACTGTGGCGAGTTCGCGGAAGTTGAAGGCGGTGTAGGCGTTGAACGCTGCCGGGCACGCCACGAAGCTGGTGGACCAGGTGGCTGCGCCGTCGTCGGAGAAGGAGACGTCCTGCATGCGCTCCTTGTTCCAGGCCGTCCGGGCGGGGCGGCTGTAGCCCTCCTTGGTCCGGCCCGGAGCGCCCCAGTCATCCCAGCGCGGCGAATGGTCGTTGCCTGCCTCCCAAGGGTGCACCACATAAATGAGCCCCTCCGGGCTGCGCCGGTTATGCCACAGCCAGTCCAGTCCTTCCCGGGCCTGCATCAGGAGGGCCTGGGGCAGTTCGATGCCCGTCCCGGCCAAGACCCTGAGTGTGTGCCCGAACATCGGCGGCTGGGTCAGCGAGGACGTTCCGGTCAGCGGACCAAGCCAGGTATCCGGGCCCTCGCCGCCGTAGCGCATGTGCGGCACCATCCCGTTCGCCAGCTGTCCGGCCAGGACGGCTTCGAGCTCAAGGGAGGCCCGGCTGTCGCCCAGCCTCGCCCAAATGATGGCGTGGAAGCATGAGTCCCACAGCCACAGGTGCGGGTAGGTGCCGGGATTGGGCACGCTGTAGCCGTGGTCCGGGCGCCAGTGCGCCTCCATCAGGTGGCGCACGTCGTCGGCGAGTCCCGCCGTGGTCCCGTCGTGTTGCCCAGCGCTGCTGTCCTGCTGGCCCATCACCCCTTCTCAGCCCCGGCGGTGAGGCCCTCGGTGAGGAGGCGTTCGGCTGCGAAGAAGATGATGATGATGGGCAGGGTGAGGATCACTGAGCCGGCCATCAGCACGGTGGTGGGAACTTCAATGCTTCCCGCGAGTTGGGACAGGCCCAGCGAGACGGTCCAGCTGGGCCTGGTGTTGACCAGGAACAGCAAGGCGAAGAGGAATTCGTTCCAGGCGATCATGAAAACGAACAGGCCGTTGGAGATGATCGCGGGCATGGCCAGCGGCAGGCTGATCCGCCGCAGCACGCCGAGCCTGCTGCACCCGTCCAGAGCGGCGGCTTCCTCAAGGCTGGTGGGAATGGTGTCGAAGTAGTTGCGCAGCATGTAAATGGTCACAGGGATGACTTGGGCAACGTACACGATCAGAAGCGCTACCAGTTGTCCGCGCAGTCCGAGCCGGGTGAAGAAGGTGAACAGCGGGATGGCCAGCAGGATGCTGGGGAACAGGTAGACGGCGAGGAACAGGGCACTGACCTGGCGGCGGCCGAAGAAGTTGAGCCGGCTGATGGCGTAGGAGCCCGGGATGGCGACTATCAGCGAAATCAGCACGGTGCCCAGCGCCACCATTGCACTGTTGCCCATGAACTTCAGGAAGCCCTGCCCGCCGTCTTCCTGAGGCGTGAGGATATTTTGGTAGGAGCTCCAGTTGAGTTCGCCGAACGGGATGACCAGCGAGCCCGGGTCCCTGAGCAGCGAGTCCAGGGGCCGGATGGAGAGGATGAACATGTAGTAGAACGGGAACAGGGTCACCAGCACCAGGCCGATAATCACAACCCAGCGGAGCACAGCGAAGATTCTTGTTTCGATGACGTCCCGGGTCCATCGGGAGCCCTCGGGCGGCCTTGATGGGGAGGCCGGGCGCCGCGTTTCGACAGGAACAGCCATCAGGAAACCTCCTCTTTCTTGGCAAAGAACTTGATGTAGATTCCCACGAAGAGGCCCAGGATGAGGGCCAGGATGAGGGCCTGGGCGGATGCTGCACCGATGTCGCCGCGGGCTGTCAGGAAGTTGAACACGGTCACTGCCACTACTTCGGTTCCAGCGCCACCGCCGGTCAGCAGGTAGATGTCATCGAAGCTGTTGAACGTCCAGATGAAGCGTAGGACGGAGAGCATGGCGATCGTGGGCAGGAGTTGCGGAAGGATGATGTGGAAGAACCGCTGGATGGGAGTGGCACCGTCAACCCGGGCGGCCTCTTCCAGGCTCTCCGGTACGGCGTTGAGCCTGGCGGTAAGAAACAGGAAGGCAAACGGGAAAGACCGCCACATCTCGAACACAATGACGGCGATCAGCGCGGTGGGGACCTCTACGTTCAGGCCCAGGATTGACACTTCCCTGGCACGTTCGCTGAGGAACGGAATTGATTCCTCCCAGCCGAACAGGCGCTTGCCCCAGTAGTTGATGAGGCCGAACTGGGGGTCAAGCATGGTGGTCCAGGTGAAAGTCACAGCAACGATGGGCGAAACATAGGGGATCAGCATGGAGGCGCGGATCAAGGTCCTGCCCTTAAAGGGCTTTCGAAGGGCGAGTGCCGCGACGAGGCCGAGGATGATGGCTCCGGCGGTGCCAAAAATGGAGTAAGCGAGCGTGGTGCCGAGCGAAGTGAAAAAACTGCTTGAGAACACGTTGTCGAAATTGGCCAAGGTGTAGGGACCAAAAATGCCCGCCGTCCGGATATTCAGGATCCGGACCCGCTGGAAGGCGAGGACCAGGGTCCAGAGGATCGGCAGGACCACCATGACCAAAACCAGGATCAGCGTAGGGGAAAGCAGGGTGATGCCGGCGCGCTGTTCTTCCCGGGCCATCGGTGAAAGCTTGCGGAGCCCCCGCAGGCCGGCGGCCGATGCCGCCGGACCTGCAGAAGCGCCCTTCTTGGTGGAACTCACTGCAATGAATCCTTGATGGACTTAAGGGATTCCGCGGCCTGTTTGGCAGCGGTCTGGGGGTCGACGCCGCCGGAGGTGACATCGCTGACGGCCTTGGCGATGGGCAATTCGCCCAGCGCTGCCCCTACCAGGTCACCCTGGCCCTGGGTGATGCCCCAGCGCCGCAGCTCATCGGGACCCTGCTCCAAAGCGGAGAGTACGTCCTGCGAGTAGAAATTGCCCAAGGGCTCCTTCTTGTCCACGCCTGCAGGCATCGTCTTCCACTTGTCTGCGTACTCGGTGGGATTCTCTGCGGTACCGGCACGGACCGGGAGCCGGCCCTCAGGGGCGATGGAGAGCCAGTCAACGTAGCCCTCGGTCATAAAGTACTCCACGAACTTGCGGGCAGAATCGGAGGCGGAATCTTTGGTGACCGTCCAGGAGACGACCTCGCCGAACTGGGCAGGCTGGTCACCGTCGGGGCCCTGGATGCCCGTGACAACGCCGGTGTTCTTGGCAAGGAAGGCTGGGTCTGCCGCGCACTCAGGGCACGTGGGGGCAGCGTCGTTGCGCAGGCCGGCCATCTCATCCAACAGGAAGGTGGACCAGATGGACATTGCTGCCTGGCCCGCGAAGTATGAAGCCCGGACGGTATCTACGTCTTGGGCGCCAGGAACGGAGTAATCGCGGAGCATGTCACGGTAGAACTCCAGTGCTCCCACGCACTCCGGGCTGTCGAAGGTGATATCGCCCTGATCATTGACCATTTCACAGCCATTTCCCTGGGCAATATGCTCGAAGGTCTGCTGGGTGAATGCCTCGCCTGGCTTGTTCGCCGCCGCGATGCCGGCCAGCTGAGGGGTGTCCAGCTTCTCCGCCGCTGCCTTGATGTCGTCGTAGGTTTTCGGCGCTGCGATGCCGGCCTTCTCGAAGAGGTCCTTGCGGTAGTAGAGCAGCTGCTGCCATGAAGAATCGGGGACTGAAAGCTGCTGATCGCCATCACGGGTCAGCTCAAGGGCCCGGGGCGAGAACGTGCTTTCGTTCAAGCTCTCGACGATCGCCTTGTTGGTGTCGGCGTCCACAAGGTCGTTTGCCGCGAGTGTGCGGACCTGTGCCAGGGAAATGGAGCCAATGACATCCGGAAGGTCCCCGGCCGCGGCCGAGGAGGTCAGGACCTGGTTGAACTGGTCTTCAGGGACACCTACCAGGTCAACCTTCACTCCTGTGGCAGCAGTGAACTTTTCGATGATGGCCTCGGTTTTGGCTACCCGGTCAGGGAGCGTGTCGGCCGTCCACACAGTGATGGCCTGGGCCTCACCGTTGGCGCTTTCACCGTCAGTCGTGCCTTCGTTCTGCGTGCAGCCTGCCAGCATTGCCATGGTCAATGACGCCGCAGTCAGTACGGTCATCGTGGACCGGCCTCTGGTTTTCATCACTTAGATGCTCCTGTCTATGACGGCCCCGGATGTGGTGCCGCGATTCGCGCGCTCGCTCCTTTTCTTCCGGGCGGACCACTTCGGCCGCGCCGTCGGAGCAGGTGCTGAAACGTCGCCCGGCCTGTGAGCGCAGTCACAGGCCGGAACTTGTGCCTAAAGGCTATCCAAATGTTGCCTAGTTGTCTAGCATTAGCTGCAGGGCCAATCGACATGAGCGGAACAGCCTTTGGCATATGCCCTGCTGGAGCACCTAGGATTGCAAGAGTGCCTTTTGAGCGGTAGGAGCCTTTTATGTATGTGGGACCCGGGGATGTCCTTCAACTGATCCGGGCCGGGCAGGCCCGGACGCGCGGTGACATCCAGGAAGAAACGGGCATGTCCCGGATGACCGTTGCCCAGCGTGTGGACAGCCTGCTCAAGGCCGATCTCATCCGGGAAGCGGGAACTGCCAGGCCTTCGGGCGGCCGCCGGCCCACGGACTTGGCTTTTAATCTCCAGCACTCCTGCACCATCTCCGCCTCGGTGGAAACCACTTCCAGTCGCGTGGCCCTCACGGACCTTGGGGGCACAATCCTGGTGGACGAGCACTTGGATATGGCTGTGGCTGATGGTCCCGAGAAGGTGCTGCGCGCCATCACCGAAGCGGCGCAACGGCTACTGAAGCTCTCGAAGACCCCCATCGCGAGAGTCTCAGGAGTCGGCATTTCCATCCCCGGCCCCGTCGACCCACAGACGCTCCGGCCCTCCCAGCCGCCCATCATGCCCGGCTGGGACGCCTACCCGGTCGTCGAATTCATCCAGGAAGTATTCCCCGTGCCCGTCCTGGTGGAGAACGACGCCGACGCCATGGCCGTGGGCGAGTACAGTGCGGGGTTTGCGGGCATCGGCTCGCTGTGCCTGGTTAAGGTATCTACTGGCATCGGCACCGGCCTGGTGATTGACGGGAAGGTCTACCAAGGTGTGGACGGCGGAGCCGGCGACATCGGTCACGTCCGCCACCCCGCCTTCGCTGACCTACAATGCCAGTGCGGCTCCTTCGGATGCCTCGCTGCCGGTGCCAGCGGCGGTGCCATCGCCCGGAAACTCACCGAGCTAGGCATCAGCAGCTCCTCCGGCCGCGACGTCCGCGAGCAGCTCGTCGCCGGAAACATGGACACTATGCGGCTCACGCACGAGGCCGGCCGGCGCCTGGGCGAAGTAATGGCCACAGTGGTTTGCCTGCTTAATCCAGCCGTCCTTCTCATCGCCGGCGATCTGGCGTCGTCATCACTGATCGGCGGAATCCGGGAAACGCTCTATCCCATGTCTCTCCCTCGAGCCACCCGGCACCTGGACGTCCGCCTGGCGAGCTTGGGCGAGGATGCCGGCATCCGTGGAATGTCCTCGCTGTTGGTGAATCAAGTGTTCTCCTCGAGTGCGGTCAACGCACGACTCGCCTAGCAGCCCAACATGGGCTCGATCAAGGCGCGCGCCGGGCAGTCGGAGTATCGTCCGTCCATGGCTCGCCTACGACGGCTACGGGTAGAGGCAGCAAAGCCGTCCACATGTATCAGCCGGTACTCAGTGCTCTCTGCATGCCCGCTCCATACGAAGATCGGCCGGACACGACGGGCCCAGTTGCGTCAGGATCTGCAGAAGTTGGCCAATGACTTATCGCCAACTAGACCGGTTTTCGCAAGTCTTCCGGTCCCGAATCGCCAGCTAGTCGCCAAATCGCCAACTAGCTTCCGATCTCACACGCAGGCCGTCAGGCGGACGTTAAAAGGAAATGTCCCGACGGAACCCCGTCGGGACATTTCTGGACGAGCAGTGACTTAGAAGTCCCAGTCCTCGTCCTCGGTGTTGACTGCCTTGCCGATGACGTAGGACGAACCCGAGCCCGAGAAGAAGTCGTGGTTCTCGTCAGCGTTCGGGGAAAGCGCCGACAGGATCGCCGGGTTCACGTCAGTAACGGAGGACGGGAACATTGCCTCGTAGCCGAGGTTCATCAGCGCCTTGTTGGCGTTGTAATGCAGGAACTTCTTGACGTCCTCGGCCAGGCCGACGCCGTCGTAAAGATCGTGCGTGTACTGGACTTCGTTTTCGTACAGCTCGAAGAGCAGTTCGAACGTGTAGTCCTTGATTTCCTGCTTGCGTTCCTCGGAGAGCCCTTCCAGGCCCTTCTGGAACTTGTAGCCGATGTAGTAGCCGTGCACAGCCTCATCGCGGATGATCAGGCGGATCAGGTCAGCGGTGTTCGTCAGCTTGGCGCGTGAAGACCAGTACATGGGCAGGTAGAAGCCCGAGTAGAACAGGAAGCTTTCCAGCAGCGTGGAAGCCACCTTCCGCTTCAGGGGGTCGTCGCCCTGGTAGTAGTCCATGACGATCTGGGCCTTCTTTTGAAGGTTCGAGTTCTCTGTGGACCAGCGGAACGCCTCGTCGATCTCCTTGGTGGAGGCCAGCGTGGAGAAGATGGAGGAGTAGCTCTTTGCGTGCACCGACTCCATAAACGCGATGTTCGTGTACACGGCCTCTTCGTGCGGGGTCAGCGCATCCGGGATGAGCGAAACTGCGCCGACGGTACCCTGGATGGTGTCCAGCAGGGTCAGGCCGGTGAATACGCGCATGGTGAGCTGCTGCTCAGCGGGCGTCAGGGTGTTCCATGACTGGACGTCGTTGGACAGCGGCACCTTCTCCGGCAGCCAGAAGTTGTTGACGAGCCGGTTCCAGACCTCTACGTCCTTGTCGTCCTGGATGCGGTTCCAGTTAATGGCCTCGACGTGGCTCAGCAGCTTGACCTTCTCGGTCATGTCATCCCCTAAACGTTGGGTGGGTTTCTCTAAGTTAAAGCGTACGACGGCGGGCGGGCGCCCGCCGTCGTACTTCACAAGTTAGTTGAAGGTGCAACTAAAGCATGCAGCTGACGCAGCCCTCAACCTCGGTCCCTTCCAGCGCGAGCTGGCGGAGACGGATGTAGTAGATGGTCTTGATGCCCTTCTTCCAGGCGTAGATCTGGGCCTTGTTGATGTCGCGCGTGGTGGCGGTGTCCTTGAAGAACAGCGTCAGGGACAGGCCCTGGTCCACGTGCTGCGTGGCAGCCGCGTAGGTGTCGATAACCTTCTCGTAGCCGATCTCGTACGCGTCCTGGTAGTACTCCAGGTTGTCGTTCGTCAGATAGGGCGCCGGGTAGTAGACGCGGCCGATCTTGCCTTCCTTGCGGATTTCAATCTTGGACGCCACCGGGTGGATCGAGGAGGTGGAGTTGTTGATGTAGGAGATCGAGCCCGTCGGCGGTACGGCCTGCAGGTTCTGGTTGTAGATGCCGTGCTCCATGACGGAAGCCTTCAGCGCGCGCCAGTCCTCCTGCGTGGGGATGTGCACGTTCTTGAACAGCTCGCGGACCTTCTCGGTCTGCGGCACCCACTCCTGCTCCGTGTACTTGTCGAAGAACTCACCCGAGGCGTACTTGGACTTCTCGAAGCCGCCGAACGTCTGGCCCGTCTCGATGGACAGCAGGTTGGAGGCCCGGATGGCGTGGTACACCACCGAGTAGAAGTAGATGTTGGTGAAGTCCAGGCCCTCTTCGGAGCCGTAGTGGACCCGCTCGCGGGCAAGGTAGCCGTGCAGGTTCATCTGGCCCAGGCCGATGGCGTGGCTCTGGTCGTTGCCCTTGGCGATGGACGGCACCGAGGTGATGTTGGACATGTCCGACACCGCCGAGAGGGAACGGATGGCCGTCTCGATGGTCAGGCCGAAGTCCGGCGAATCCATGGTCTTCGCAATGTTCAGCGAGCCCAGGTTGCAGGAGATGTCCTTGCCGGTCTCGTCGTAGGACAGGTCATCGTTGTACGTGGTGGGCTGGGAGACCTGGAGGATCTCGGAGCACAGGTTGGACATGATGATCTTGCCGTCGATCGGGTTGGCCCGGTTCACCGTGTCCTCGAACATGATGTACGGGTAGCCGGATTCGAACTGGATCTCGGCGAGGGTCTGGAAGAACTCGCGCGCCTTGATCTTGGTCTTCTTGATCCGGGAATCGTCCACCATCTCGTAGTACTTCTCGGTGACCGAGACATCCGAGAAGGGCATGCCGTAGACGCGTTCAACGTCGTACGGCGAGAACAGGTACATGTCCTCGTCCTTCTTGGCCAGCTCGAACGTGATGTCCGGGATGACAACACCCAGCGAGAGGGTCTTGATGCGGATCTTCTCGTCAGCGTTCTCGCGCTTGGTGTCCAGGAAGCGGTAGATGTCCGGGTGGTGCGCGTGCAGGTACACCGCGCCGGCACCCTGGCGGGCACCGAGCTGGTTGGCGTAGGAGAAGCTGTCTTCGAGGAGCTTCATCACGGGGATGACGCCGGAGGACTGGTTCTCGATCTGCTTGATGGGCGCGCCCACCTCACGGATGTTGGTCAGGGCGAAAGCCACGCCGCCGCCGCGCTTGGACAGCTGCAGCGCCGAGTTGATGGACCGGCCGATCGACTCCATGTTGTCTTCGATGCGCAGCAGGAAGCAGGAGACCAGCTCACCGCGCTGCTTCTTGCCCGCGTTCAGGAAGGTGGGGGTGGCCGGCTGGAAACGGCCCTCGATGATCTCGTCCACCATCTGCAGGGCGAGCTGCTCGTTGCCGCGGGCCAGGTGCAGGGCAACCATGCAGACGCGGTCCTCGTAGCGCTCCAGGAAACGCTTGCCGTCGAAGGTCTTCAGCGTGTAGGAGGTGTAGAACTTGAACGCGCCCAGGAAGGTCTCGAAGCGGAACTTCTTCTTGTACGCACGGTTGAACAGGTCACGGATGAAGTTCATCGTGTACTGGTCCAGCGTTTCGCGCTCGTAGTAGTCGTTCTTGACCAGGTACTCGAGCTTCTCTTCCAGGTCATGGAAGAACACGGTGTTGTTGTTAACGTGCTGCAGGAAGTACTGGTGCGCAGCCTCGCGGTCAGCCTCAAACTGGATCTCGCCGTTGGGGCCGTACAGGTTCAGCATTGCGTTCAGCTCGTGATAGCCCAGGCCCTTGTAGGCGGCCGGCATCTCAGGCTTTTGGGCCCTGGTTACTTCCGTGTCTGCGACAGTCGTGTCCAAAACGTGTCCAATCCATTGTTTACACGGGACACGTCGTCTGGCGTGCCCATTAATTCGAAGCGGTAGAGGTGCGGCACTCCGCACTTGGCGGCAATGATGTCCCCCGCCAGGCAGTAGTTGTCCCCGAAGTTTGTGTTGCCGGCGCCGATGACCCCGCGGAGCAGTTGCCTGTTCTGCGGGTTGTTCAGGAACCGGATGACCTGCTTGGGAACGGAGCCCTCTCCCCCGGTGCCGCCGTAGGTGGGCACCACCAGCACAAAAGGCCGGGTGGCGAGGAGGGGTGCATCCTTGGAGTACAACGGAATCCGGGCAGAATCGCGGCCAAGCTTCGACACGAAGCGGCTGGTATTCTCGGATGCCGAGGAAAAGTAGATGAGCTGGCTGCCGGTGGTGACTTGTCCTGCGGCATCTTGCTGCGGTGCCGGCGGGGACACCTCCACGCGCTGAGCCGCGTGAATTTGTCGAGCCGTGTGGTTCTGCTGTGCTGTTGGTGCTGCCATGGGAGTCACCTCAGCTGGTTGCTGGTTGCCGGCAGGAAAAACGTGCCCCTTAGGCCACGGAGGAAACGGCGGAAAGCGCCAGTTCTTCGATCTTGTCCGGACGGAAGCCTGACCAGTGGTCCTGGTCCGTGACCACAACGGGCGCCTGCATGTAGCCCAGCGACTTCAGGCGCTCGAGGGCCTCGGCGTCCTGGGAGATGTCAACGCTCTGGTAGGTGATGCCCTTCTTGTCGAGCGCGCGATAGGTGGCGTTGCACTGAACACAAGCAGGCTTCGTGTAAACCGTTACGGTCATGGTTCCTGTCCCCTTTTCTGGAAAACTTGCTCGTCCGGTGTTCCCGCCCAAGCTGTATCTAGATACTACATCTAGTGCAGACGCCTCTTAGGAACCCCAAGATGATGTATTACAAGTATGTCATTTAATGCACCTTTAATCCACAGGCAGGGGCCGCCAAAATGTCCGGAATCCCGGCGATTTCGCGGACGGAATCCACATGCTGTGGAGTACTTAGCCACATTTAACGCCCAGCGTGTCGTGGAAAAGACGGCGTGTCGGTCCTGGTGGTGACCTGCGTAAACACACCACAAAGGGGCCCCGAAGTGACCTTCGGAACCCCTCCTGGTGACCAAACGCACGGAAGTTAGAGCTGCGCCTCCCGGCGGTCCAGCACGATCTGCTGCACGTCCAGGTAACCGGACTGGAATCCTGCCCTGGAGTAGCAGAGATAGAACAGCCACATCCGCTGGAAGACGGCGTCGAAGCCCAGTTCGCCCACGTCGCGGGAAGCCTCCAGGAACCGTTCCTCCCACAGCCGGAGGGTGGCGGCATAGTGGTCCCCCATGCCCATCCGCTCCCGGACCCTCAGCGTGGTGTGCTGCTGCGTCACGCCTTCGATGGCGCGGACGGACGGCAGGAATCCGCCCGGGAAGATGTATTTGTGCACCCAGGTGTAGGCGTTGCGCGTGGCGAGCATCCGGCCGTGCGGCATGGTGATCGCCTGGATGGCCACCCTGCCGCCTGGCGCGAGGACGCGGTCGATGGTCTGGAAGTAGATGGGCCAGTATTCGTAGCCCACCGCCTCGATCATTTCCACCGAGACGACAGCGTCGAACTCCCCTTCCACAGCCCGGTAGTCCTGCAGCGCAACCGTGACCCGGTCCGAGTAACCGGCGGCCGCAATCCGGTCCTGGGCCAGCGCCTGTTGCTCGCTGGACAGGGTGACGCTGTAAACGGTGGCCCCGCGGGCCGCTGCCCGCAGGGCCAGCTCACCCCATCCGGTGCCGATTTCCAGCAGCCGCGTTCCGGCGCCCACCCCCGCTTTATCCAGCAGCCTGTCAATCTTGGCCGCCTGTGCTCCCGCCAGCGCGTCCCATCCCACCGAGGACAGCGGACCCGCCTGGAGCGGGAACAGCGCTGATGAATAGCTCATGGTTTCATCCAGGAAGCTGGAGAACAGATCGTTGGACAGGTCGTAGTGCCGCGAGATGTTGCTCCGCGTGTTCTGCTCCGCGTTGCGCTCCTGCCGGGGCGTGCGCGGCAGGTAGAGGGACCGCAGCGTCTGCAGCGGCGCCGGAATCAGGGTGCCAACGGAAGCGGCGAACACCTCCAGGACACCCGCCAGGTCATCGGCTTCCCAGTCCCCTGCCATAAAGGACTCACCCAGGCCGATCAGGCCGTGGGCGCCGATCCGGGCTTCGAACGCCTCCGGACGGCGCATGGTCATCACCGGCGCGTCCTCTCCGCCGATGCCCAGGACGGATCCATCCGGATATGCGACGCGCAGGGACAGGCGCTTAACGGCGCCTTTGAAGAGGAGTCCGGCGGCCTTTCCGGCCACGGCCGCTTTGGCGCCCGACGGCGGCTGGGCCACACCGGGCCACACCTCGCCGTCGATGGTGGCGGGCGACGCCGGCACACCTGCAGCGGTCCACGCTGCGGGAGTGTGCCGCACGGGTTTGTCCCCGAGCGCAGCTGCAGTCCCGTTATCGTCTATCAGTGTCATTGAACTGCCTCCTGTGAGGGGTGAAGTGGTCGGGCGACGACGGGCAGCCGGCGTGCCCATAGTTTGATGCCCTGCACCCGGATGAGTGCGGATACGAGAAGCGGCGCGGCCGGTACGGCGACCGCCGCGGCGAGAATGTTGCGAACGCTGGCCGGGTGCCGGCGGCCGTCCATGGTGGCGACGAATGGCCGGTGGCCTTCCCGCTCAAGCACAATCGACACAGCCAGGCGGTCATCCGGAGCGGGCAGCTTCATGCGGTACTGGCCGTCCACGTCATTGAAGGGTGAGACGTAGAAGACCTTGGGGACGGAGGCCCGGCCCGCAGGATCAGTCCGCAGCAGGTAGCAGTGGCGTTCGCCGTAGGTGTTGTGGACTTCCGCCACCACGCATTCCAGCTCGCCGCTGGACCGGTAGCACCAGAACAGGGTCAGCGGGTTGAAGACGTGGCCGAACACCCTGGCGCTGGCCAGCATGTGGATGGCGCCGCCGTCGGGCTCTACCCCCTGCGTCCGCAGGTACCGCTCCACGTTCGAGCGGATGGTGGCGTCCGGATCCCCCAGATGGTCTCCCGCGCGGAACACGGCCAGCGGCCGGAGCAGGAACGGCAACCGGGGAAGCAGGTCAACGTCAACCAGCCAGCTGTAGCTGCGGTAGGTGAACGCATTCTTCAGCGGGCTGTGCCGCACGTGGGAGATGGAGGTGCGGTAGATGGCTGAGCCGGTGGTCATGCAGGTTCGCCCGCTGCAGCAAGTTTCCGCCCGCCGTCATCCGACGCTGCAGGCCCGGCGGCCGTAACGGAAGCGGGCAGCACGGGAACCCAGTGCCGGCCCAGCTTTTCGGCGGCCCGGACGCCGGAGAGCGCACCGTCCTCGTGGAAGCCCCAGCCCAGGTATGCGCCGGCATAGGCAATGCGGCTGTCACTGAGCGCCGTAATTGCCTGCTGCGCCTGCAGTGATTCCGGGGTGTACTGCGGGTGCTCGTAGACCATGCGTTCCAGCACGGCGTCCCCGGCAATCAGTTCCGACTCCCCCAGGCTCACCAGGTAGGGGCGGCCGTCCCCCTGTTCAAGCCGCTGCAGGCGGGTGAGGTCGTAGGTGACCAGGACCTTGTCCGGCCTGGCCCCGCAGGACGGGAGCCGGTAGTTCCAGGACGCCCTCGCGTTTTCGGCGGAGGGCAACACAGCAGGATCCTGGTGGAACACGGTGTGGTTGACGGAGTAGGGCATCCCGCCCAATGCCTCTTTTTCGTCAGGCGTGGGGTCGGCCAGGAAGCCAAGTGCCTGGGCCGGGTGCGTGGCAACCACGACGGCGTCGAAGTCTTCCAGCCCACGGTCCGTTGCGAGTTCCACGCCGTCGGGCAGGCGCCGGATGGCGGTGACAGGGGTGTTGAGCCGGACGTCAGTCAGGGTGGCGGCCAGTTTTTCCACGTACCGGCCGGAACCGCCGGTGACGGTACGCCATTGCGGAGAGCCCTTGACGCCAAGCATTCCGTGGTGGCGGAGGAACGTGAAGAGATACCGTGCCGGGTAGGCCAGCGCCGTAGTGGGGTCGCAGGACCATACCGCGCTGACCACCGGGGTCATGAAGTGGGAGATGAAGTACGGGCTGAAGTTTTCGCGGGCCAGGAACTCGCCGAGGGTCAGCTCCGGAATGTTGGCTTCGCCGCTGACGGCGGCGGCAGGCGCGGTGTTCAGCAGCGCGCGTGCCTTGCGGTAGAAGCGGGTGATCTCCAGCAGCATCAGCAGGTACCGGCCCCGCAGCAGGGACGACGGGCGGGCGAAAATTCCGCGGGCACCGTCGCGGGCGCCGGCATATTCCAGCCCGCAGCCGTCGCACCGGATGGACATGCTCATCTCCGAGTCCTGGGTTTCGACGCCCAGCTCGGCGAACAGCCGCAGCAGCGTGGGGTAGGTCCGCTCGTTGTGCACGATGAACCCGGTGTCCACGCCGAGGATCGTGCCGTCAGGTTGTGGCATGTCATGGGTGTGGGCATGGCCGCCCAGCCGGGAATCCGCTTCGAAGAGCGTAACGTCGTCCTGCCTGTTAAGGACGTAGGCGGCGGTCAGTCCGGCCACGCCGCTGCCGATGACGGCCACGCGCCGCCTTCCGCCTCCACCTGCTGCTGGGTCTGGTGACAATTCATGCTCCTCTGCTGAACATTTGCCAATGGTTGGATATACAGAGGGCAATTCGAAGCCGGTGATGGCGCGGATGGGTGCAGTACTGTGGGCTGGTGGTAAATCCGGTACACCTGAAGACCCTGATGGAGGTCACGCGGCTGGGCTCCTTCGCGGCCGCCGCGTCAACGTTGGGCTATACGGCCTCTGCCGTCTCCCAACAGATGTCCGCCCTGGAACGCGACACCGGCGTCGTCCTGTTCC
The DNA here is from genome assembly GCF_003367205.1 of Arthrobacter sp. RT-1. Taxonomy (NCBI): domain Bacteria; kingdom Bacillati; phylum Actinomycetota; class Actinomycetes; order Micrococcales; family Micrococcaceae; genus Arthrobacter; species Arthrobacter sp. RT-1. The sequence goes on along the minus strand of NZ_QRGQ01000024.1, from coordinate 12,609 downwards.
AGCGCTCGGCGCGGAGCGTGGTCCCCACGGAGGCCGCCGTCGTAATGACCCGGCACGCGGCCAAGGTGCTGACGGACATCGAGGCGCTGATGGCTGCCGCCGCCAAAACCCAGGACAGCGCCAGCCAGGAACTCCGGCTGGGAATCTTTCCCAGCCTGGCGACGTACGTCCTGCCCCGGATCCTGAAGAAACCCGCGTGGAAGAACCTGGGCATCGACCTCAAGGTGTCCGTGGCCGAGCCGGGCCAGACCATCCAGGGGCTGCGCGCCGGCGGTGAACTGGACCTCGCCGTGGTCTTCCAGGTGGGCCAGACCGGTGTGGCCTGGCCCGCCACCATCAACAGGCAATGGATCGGCGACGACGACTTCCGGGTGGTGCTGCCCGCCGGCTGGGGCTTCCGTCCGGACGCGAAGGTGGCGGCAGACCATCTCTCCGAGATGCCCTGGATCATGCACCACCCCGGCACAAGCGACGCCATGGTCATTGAACGGCTCTTCGCCGGCTGCAACCTTCATCCACGAGTGGTGGCGCACAGCGACGACTTCCACGCCAGCCTGGAGATGGCAGCCGCAGGACTGGGCGCGGCACTGGTTCCCGAACTGGCACTGCGGAACAAGCCGGCGGGTGTGGTGGTGCTGGACGTCCCCGAAATCCGGCTGGCCCGGAACGTTTTCGCGCTGCTGATCAATGACCGGAAAACCGCACGGGTGCAGCTGTTTGTCGACCTGCTGGCAGAGACGCTCGCGGGAATGCGCACCTCAGTAAATTAGGCCTGAACGCTGGAATGCACCGCTGTTCGGGTCTATGTTGAGAATATGAACAAGGTAGCGAGCCAGCACTTTGGCGAGATTGAGCTCAATCACGGCAGGGATCACCTGATCGCCGCCAAACATGAGCTGCGCGGCCATCCACTGGAACTCGACCTGAACATCACGGCCCACGACCACTTTGACGAAGCCGCACTGCGCAAGGTGGACTACCGCCTGCGGTTCCTGCCCGAACTGGTGGACGAGGTCCGGGACATGATCGCCGAGGAGCTGGACCAGGAAGGCACCAGCCCACAGGAATACCTGCAGTTCCATTGCAACGCCCTCAAGGATGAGCACCTGCACAAGGTCTTCGGCGTGGAGAACCGCAGCCAGCTCACCAAGGATGTGTTCCTCAAGGCACTAAAGCTGGGACACGTGGGGATCTACCCGGGCCAGCCGGAACGTTACTTCGTGATGGACTTTACGCTCGGCCAGCACTTCACCGATGAAGTCCTGGTGGCCTCCGCGGACGAAGACGGCGTGGTGGACGACGAGATCGTCTGGGAATCCTGAATTTGCAAACGGTGGTTGAGCCTGTCGAAACCTGACGGGGTTTCGACAGGCTCAACCACCGAGCACAAGGCGACGGCGGCCGGTCACCTTAGTGACCGGCCGCCCGTCGTTGGTGGTTGAGCTTGTCAAAACCCCTACTGTTGTCTTACTGCGCTGCTGCTTCCAGCAGCTCCGCGCGGACCGCCTGGGTTGCCTTGACCAGGTTTCGCAGGGACTCTTCGGTCTCGACGTAGCCGCGGGTCTTCAGGCCACAGTCCGGGTTGACCCAGAGCTGGCGGGACGGGACGTGCTTGACGGCGGTGGCCAGGAGTTCAGTGACCTCGGCTTCGCCCGGAACACGCGGCGAGTGGATGTCGTAAACGCCGGGACCAACACCGCGGCCGAAGCCGTGGGACTCGAGGTCGTGGACAACCTCCATGCGCGAGCGTGCAGCTTCGATGGAGGTCACGTCGGCGTCCAGGCCGTCGATGGCGTCGATGATCACGCCGAACTCGGAGTAGCAGAGATGGGTGTGGATCTGGGTGGCGTCGGCGGCACCGGCGGTTGCCAGGCGGAAGGAGTCCACGGACCACTTCAGGTAGTCCGCGTGGTCTGCCTTGCGCAGCGGGAGGAGTTCGCGCAGGGCGGGCTCGTCCACCTGGATGACCTTGATGCCGGCGGCCTCGAGGTCGGCAATCTCGTCGCGCAGCGCAAGGCCAACCTGGTTGGCGGTCTCGCCCAGCGGCTGGTCGTCGCGGACAAAGGACCAGGCCAGGATGGTGACCGGACCGGTGAGCATGCCCTTCATCGGCTTGCTGGTCAGCGACTGTGCGTACTCGGCCCAGGCAACAGTGATGGGGGCGCTGCGGGTGACGTCGCCCCACAGGATGGAGGGGCGGGTGCAGCGGGAGCCGTAGGACTGGACCCAGCCGTGGACCGTGACGTCGAAGCCTTCCAGGTTCTCGGCGAAGTACTGGACCATGTCGTTGCGCTCGGGCTCGCCGTGGACCAGGACGTCGTAGCCGAGCTCCTCCTGCAGGTCGACGACGCGCTTGATCTCGTCCTTCATGAGCTTTTCGTACTGCTCGTCGGTCAGGTCACCCTTGTTGTTGCGGGCACGGGCAGAACGGATTTCGGAGGTCTGCGGGAAGGAGCCGATGGTGGTGGTGGGCAGCGGCGGCAGGTGCAGCGCTTCTTCCTGGGCGGCTTCACGGACCGAGTACTCGGAGCGGCTGAAGTCGGCGGCGGTGAGGGCTTCGGTGCGGGCGCGGACGTCCTCGCGGCGGACACCCTCGGCGGTGGCGCGGGAAGCGATCACAGCGGAGGCTTCGTCGATGGCTGCCTTGGCGGATGCGGGGTCAGCCAGGTAGGACGCGAGGGTTTTGACCTCGACGGCCTTCTGATCGGAGAAGGCCAGCCAGCTGCGGAGCTGCTCTGAGAGCTGGGTTTCCTCGGCTGCATCGTGCGGGACGTGCTGCGTGGACGTGGAGGTGCTGACGGTGAGCTTGCCGGCAGCAGCCTTCAGGGCGTCCAGCTTCGCAGCTGATAGGGCGAGGTCGTTCCGCCAGATATTGTGGCCGTCAACGACGCCGGCAACGAGGGTCTTGTTGCCCAGGCCAGCCAGGGCGGCCGCGGACGGAACCGCGCCCTTGAAGACATCGATGTGCAGGGCGTCGATGTTGGTGGCGGCGAGGGTGCCGAGCTGGCCGTCGAGGGCGCCGTACGGGGTGGAGACGAGGATCTGCGGGCGGTTGGCAGCGGCGGTGAGGACCTCGTAGGCACGGGCGACGGCTGCTTCGATTTCGGCGGCGGGGGTGTCCTGGTCAACCACGAGGGCGGGCTCGTCGAGCTGGACCCAGCTGGCACCGGCAGCGGCCAGCTTTTCGAGCAGCTGGACGTAGACGGGCAGGATGTCCTCGAGGCGGGACAGCGGAGCGAAACCGGCCGGCGCGTCGTCGGAGGCCTTGGAGAGCAGCAGGTAGGTGACCGGGCCCACGATGTACGGGCGGGTTTCGATGCCGTTGGCCAGGGCGAAGGCGAACTCGTCAACCTTGGCAGTGGAGGCGAGGGTGAAGCTGGTTTCCGGGCCGATCTCGGGCACCAGGTAGTGGTAGTTGGTGTCAAACCACTTGGTCATCTCCAGCGGCTGCTGTTCCTTGTTGCCGCGGGCCAGCGTGAAGTAGCCGTCGATGTCCAGCTGTCCCTCTTCGTTGAGGAGCTTGCCGAAGCGGGCCGGCACGGCGCCGAGGTGGGCGGTGGTGTCCAGAACCTGGTCATAGTAGGAGAAGGTGCCCGGGACGGCTGCGGCTTCGGTCAGGCCGAGTTCCTGCAGGCGCTTGGCGATGGTCAGCTGGATGTCCTTCGCGGCTGCGTCCAGTGCGGCTGCGTCGATCTTGCCGGCCCAGTAGGCCTCGACGGCCTTCTTGAGTTCGCGGCGGCGGCCGATCCGGGGGTAGCCCAGGAGTGAGGCGGAGGGGAAGGGAGTGTTCTGTGAAGTCATGGCAGATTCCTAAAGGTGGGAGCTGTAATGTCTGAAGGCTGTGCTGTGCTGAGGGATGATCAGCTGGCGAGCTGCGGGCGCGCCGCAACGCTATGGCGGCTGGCTGCCCGCTGGTGCCGCGGAAGGGCGAGCTTGTCCAGCACCTCGAGCGCGCTCTGGTGCTCATTGAAGGTGTAGAGGTGGATGCCGGGGGCTCCCGCATCCAGTGCCGCATTAGCAAGGTCGACAGTGGCGCGGACGCCGATCCGGAGACGTTCGATGTCGTTATCGGCAGCAGCAAGCCGCTCCAGCAGATCCGGAGACGGCTCCACGCCCGCCAGTTCGCCCAGCCGGGTGACCCGGCGGAGGCTGGTCAACGGCATAACGCCCGGGATGATGGGGATGGTGACCCCGGCCCGGCGGGCCCGGGTCAGAAGGCTTACGTACTGCTCAGCGTCGAAGAAGACCTGGGTGATGGCGAAGTCAGCACCGGAACGCTGCTTGGCAAGCAGCACTTCGATGTCGTGTTCCTCGCTCGGCGACTCCGGGTGCCGTGTTGGGTAGGCTGCTACGCCCACGGCGATTTTTCCGGCGCACAGCAGGGCCGACCTCCGCTGTTCAACCCGGCGAATAAGCTCGATCAGGTCCTGGGCGTAACGGAGTGACCCTTCTGCCGGCTGGCCGCCGTCCTTGGGCTGGTCACCGCGAAGGGCAAGGATGCCACGCGCACCGATGTCCAGCAGTTCGCCGATGATCCCCGCCAGTTCCTGCGGCGTGTTGCCCACGCAGGTCAGGTGGGCGATCGGGCGGAGGGTTGTTTCCAGCAGGAGCCGGTGGATCAGTTCCACGGCGGTGTCCCGATTGGAGCCGCTGGCCCCATACGTGACGGAGACGTAGTCCGGTGCGGTGGTCTCCAGTTCCCGGATAGTGGTCCAGAGCGTTTCAGCGGCAGCCGCTGAACGCGGCGGGAACAGCTCGTAGGAAAGCGCCACGGGAGCGGCGTCGGTAAGATTCGGGTGTGCGTCAATAAGGCTTGGTGGTGACATTTGCGTCCTTGGCTTTGGGCCATTGAGGGCCAGCCGTCAGCAGATGTGACGGCGGGTCGGCAATGAATTGAGTTTGGGGAACACGAAAAAACTCCACAGGAACGCAGCCGCGACTGTTACGCCTGATATGGAGTTATCCGTGAGCAAATGTCAGGCCCACATGGGGGCACCCACACCCTCCACAAGGAGGATCGCTGACACGTTACCGCGGTAACTTGTATACGACTCTAGGAGCGGCCGGGAGAGCATTCAAGTCGGCCTTCGAATTAAGACGCAGCTTTACGCCTTATTTCGCAACGGGACAGAATTATCTTCGCCGGCTCAACCTCTTTTCTACCTGCCCTGCGCCGGCGCGAAGTCCAGCCCGCCGGCTGATGTCGAGACCATTAGCCGGCGGGCCCCGCACGACCCAGTATCTGGACGGCGGGCTTCATCGCTTCCTGGCGCCGAACCGGTTCCCGGCCTGGGTCATGAACGGTACGACGGCGGATGGCCGGCTCAGTTCCAACTCTCGCCTGTGTGCCGGGCACCGCTTTTCGATCGGGCGACGCTGGGGGCAGCGGCGCCTGATGTTGACGAGCCTCGGGCAGAGGGGCCATATCCCGTGAAGTCCCAGGCAGTGGGGGTGCTGTGGAGTGGTAGGTGTGGCCTGTTGGTGTCCGGGTTTCGACGGTGTGGCGGGTTCCGGGGATGGGTTTGGCGGTCCAGCCGGGGTTTTCCTTGGTGTGGTTGCAGGTTTCGCAGAGCCCCTGGCCGTTGGTGCTGCTGGTTGGTCCGTCGTTGTGCCAGGGGATGACGTGGTCGTCATGCCTAATGGGCGCGTCGCAGTAGGGAGTCCGGCAGGTATCGTCCCGGACTTGCAGGAAGCGGCGGAGCCCGGGCGGGAAGAACCTGGCTTTTGAGTCCATCGCGACCAGCTCGCCGCTGCCGGGGGCTGTGTAGAGCCGGCGGACCCAGACGGACAATTCATGCTGATCGGGAGAACCGGAACCAGAACCAACAGCAGTGCCAGAACCAACGTCCGGGGCGGCCATCCCCGCTGAACCGGTGCCGGTTGTCCTGTTCAGGATGGTTTCGCGTGCCCATTGTGCGGGGACGATGCCGTAGCCGGTGAGCCGGGCGGGTTCGCTGTCGCCCTGGAAGAGGGTGCGGTCGGTCACGACCAGCTGGATGTCGATCCCGGTGATCCCGCCCGGGGTGCCGGTGACGCGTTCGACCAGGAAATCGGCCATAACCTGGCCGCGGGACCGTTCATCACCGCGGGATCGAGCGACATCAGCGTGCCGGGCCAAGGACGCGTACGCGGCCACACCCTCGGCAACGGGCAGCAGGGCTGTCAGGTAGGTCATGGTGTCCGGCGCCGGACGAAGGCTCACAGTGCGTTCGGTCACGGCACGGCTGGCCCGCCGCGCCACGGACTTCGGGTCCCGCCGGTACGCCGCGGCACGGACCGCGGAAACGATGGCACGGTCCCCGAACCCGTCAAGGGTGCCGGTGTCCGCGGCGAGCTCCTCGTCCACCGCGCACCGGTCGTCCACGGACAAGCACACGGTTTCCTTCACCAGCAGCGTGGTCCGCCACTCATTCAGCCGACCGGACCGAAACGCCTCAAACGTGCGGGGCATGTCCCGCATGGCCTTGGCCAGGCCCAACAACCGTCCGCCCCGGGCTGGTGATTCCCGCCGCGCCAGCGCAATTTGGGCACCCACGCCGGCACCGAGTTCAACGGCAGGGACCCCGGCGGCGACTTGGACCCGGCGCTGGAACAGGTCGAAAGCAACAGCAATATCGGCCTGCTTCGCAGCCGCAGCCGATTTCAAATCCTCAAGCTCCCGCAGCTGATCAATCATGCCCGCACCATCAGCACACAAAGGAACGGCATCCAGGGCAACCCGGACATCAGCGATCGACGGGATACCCGAATGGTCCTCCAAGGCTCCGGCGACAGACGGGACACCCGCAAGGGCACCCCGGACGGCGGCAACGCGGGGCACAGCAGCATGGGCCGCCGGGGCGTGGACATCCATCGGGATATCCGCCATAGCTTTCCGGGCGGTGGCCACCGAGGGCGCCGCAGGAACAGGCCGCACACCGAGAATGCCCGCCCCGCTCAACCCTGCCAAACCCCCAGCCGCTTCCATAGACAAAGTCTTCCAGCAGGGTGTGACAATCGCCGGGAGCCCAAGTTCCTATGTGGAAAACCGGGTAGTCACCTCACATCGTGCACTACCAGGGGCGGTCCGGCCCTGGGGCGTAGTCATTGTCGCGCAGGTACTCATCCCGTTCGCGTGCACTGTTGCGTTCGCGCTCGGCCTGCCGTGCGCTGTCCCCGAGTTGCTCCAGCTGGCTTTCCTCGGGGGATTCCTGTTCCTCCGGGCCGTCCTGCTGTGCTCCTTCGGGTGACTCCGCTGCCTGCCCGGCCGCGAGCTTTTCCTTCAGGCGCCCTTCCGCCTCGGCCAGCTGCTCCCCGGGCTCCCCCGCCGCGCCTGCGGCGAAGCATCCCGCAGGTGCGGCCTCCGCCACCGCCAGGGCTTCCCCGTACAAAACAGCGGCCGACGCCGGGCCCTCCTCCCGGAGTTGGGCGTCACCGATCTGTTCAATGGCCAGGCTGAGGTTGACGCGGACAATGCACTCGTCAGAAGATCCCCGGGGCACCCTGGCCAAAGCGTCCTCAAACATGCGCCGGGCCGCAGCGAAGTCCCCGGCCAAAGCATGGCCACCGCCTGCCGCGAACGGCGCCTTGTGGGGTTCGATGACGTTCGCCAGGCCCAGTGCTTGGGCTGCCGTTCCAACCGCCGCTGCGTCCCGGGCAGCAAAGGCGCCGGCAGCCTGCCCCGCAAGGAGGTTGAGGCTGAGCAGCTTCCCCGCCACGCAGAGCAGGAGCAGCACCGGTAATGCCGACCACAGCAGGAGATGCCGCCGCCGCTGCACCATTAAATCGCGGTTCGCGTTGTCTTCGGTTGACCCGGGTCTGGCCATCATTGAACTTTCTCCCCCGCCATATGAGAGCGGTGCGGAGAACGAGTGGCCATCCGAGGTTCGGTGACTACCGCGTCAGGAAGGGGCCGCAGTTCACGGACCCGCCGAAAGAGGGTGCCCGCCTCCAACAGGCCCAGGACAAAGGCGCCGGCCGCGAAGACCCAGTAAAGCTCTGTTCGGCCCGGAAGGGATTCGGCGTCCTGAGTGTGCTCCAGCGCGCCGGGCCGGGCCTGCTGCAGCATGGCGGCAGGCGGGTCACCGGCCGCCCGGTGGACGTACGGCACATCCAGCTGCCCTGCGATCTCCCGCAGCCTTCCCTCGTCGATGCGGGACACGGCGTCCCTGGTAGTCCCGCCGCTGCGGTCCTGGACGTACGGGACGCCCTGCGCCGCGCCGTCGTAATCCCTCCCGGTGTTCTCCTTCATCCGCCCGCCGGCCTCAGTGCCGTAGCCCAGCACGGCTCCCCCGGCCACCGGCCCGTTGTCCGGCACCAGCGGTTCCGGTTCGTCGCCGCTGGTCTGCTCGCCGTCGCCAAGGTAGAAAACAAGGAGCGGACGTTCGGGATGGCTGTCCCGCGCTGCTGCCAATCGCTCGCCCAGCACCTGGCGGGCGGCTGTGATGCTGCTTCCTCTGGCGTAGGAGGTCACCTGCGGCTCAAGGACGGACGTGATGGTTTCCAGGGCCAGGGTGTCGGTGGTCAGCGGCATCCGGACATGCCCCTTGGTGTCGAAGGTGATCACGGAAAACCGTGCTCCCGGCAACCCTTCGGCGATGGCCATGATGTCCTGCCGCACGCCGTCCATCCGGGGCGCCCCGTTTCCATGGTCCTCCGCCACCATGCTGGTGGTTGTATCCACGACGAAGAAGACGTTGAGGTCCGCGGTGGCCGCCTCCGCCGAGCCTCCCGGCAGTCCCGGGCGCAGGATGGCACCGCACAGCAGCGTCACCAGCAGGCCACGGCGTAGCCAGGGGCTTTTGGCGATTCGGAGTACAGACCTGCGCCCGGTCATAGCCGCAACCGCCACAACGCCGTGCAGAGGGCAAGGCCGGACAGGAGGGCAGCGGTCAACGGAAGCCGGGGTTCGTCCGAGACGACGGCGCGCGGCGCACCCTTCAGCGCTGCTGTTTCGGTTTCCTCCACCGCCGCAACGATGCCCGGGATGGCGTCCGGGTTGTCCAGCGCGTAGTAAGCGCCGCCGGACAATTCTGCAGCAGCCTTCAGCTGCGCCCCTGGCTGGTCGGCACCGGAGCCGTAGTCAAAGTCGCCCGGGTTGAGGGCGTAAACGCGGACTGCCCTGTCCTTCGCCAAGGCCGCCGCCTCGGCAAGGGTCATGATGGGTTCACCCGAAAGGAAATTGTCGGTGGCCAGCACCACGGACCGCGAGCGCTGTGCCGCATCCGCGTCCGGGGCGCTGCCTGCTTCAGTGCGCACCCGCGCGAAGCTGTTCAGGCAGGAGGCCAGGCCGTCACCGATCAGGGATGAGCCGCGGCCGCTCCAGGTCCCGTCCAGGAATCCGGAACTGCCGGGTTTCCCGTCGAAGGCGTCCCGTGCCAAGTTCAGCTGCTCCTGGGCATAGCCGTAGTCGTCCGTGAGTGGAAAGACCTGGATGGCCGTGCTGTCAAAAATGGTCAGGCCGATCCGTTCGCCATCAAACCCCTTGGCGAGGCCCGCAAAAACGTCCACGACCGACGCGTCGGCACTGCTCATGGACCCCGAGGCGTCCAGGCACAGCATGATGTCCCGGTTATGCTGCTCGGGGCGGGTGGTGGTGAGCTCCACCGGCCGCGCCGCCGCCACCGCGGTAGACACCAGCAGCGACGCGCAGGCGAGCGCGGCAACTGCCAGCCACCGGCGGTGCCGCCGCAGTGCCGCCTGGTATTCCGGCAGGGTGGTGAGCCGGTCAACGTGCGCCGCCGGCCGTCGTCGTGCTTTGTCCTTTCGACCGGACCGGACAACGGCCCACCCGAAGGCCGCCGCGGCCAGGAGAGCCAGCGGAACAACCCACCAGAACATCAGCTCCATGTGCTCACCGCGTTCCGGGCGCTGGCGGCGGACACGGCGACAGACGGCAGCGGCTCCATGCCGAACTGTGCCGGGTACAGAATCCTCACGACGGCGGCGGGTGCAGGAAGCGGGTGGCGTTCCAGGTCCTGGCGGGTCATCCGGAGCGCGTCCACACCCGTGGCGTCACGGACAAAGCTGCGGAGCAGGTGGCTGATCTCGTGGTGTGCGGCACGGAGACTGAGGTTCCCGGCAGCGGCATCCCGTTCGACGTCGTCAATGCGCTGCAGGTAGGCCGCCTTGAGCACTGACAGATCAGTCAGGGCAGCGGAACGCCGGACCCCTTCCGCCATCCGCGGGCGGCGGGTGGAAGCAAAGACGACGACGTACCAGCCGGCCACCAGGGCGACGAGTGCAACGCCTGCCCACATCCATACCGGGCTGTACTGGAGCGGACCGTAAAAACCTGGATCAGCCGGCACGGCGGTGCCTTTCCAGGAGGGCGAACAGGGCGGTGACCACGTCCTGGCTGCCGTCCACCTCGCCGTGGGTGATGCCTGCCTGGCGGAGCATTGAGGTGCGCGCGTTATCCCGTTCAGCAGCAGCCTTCGCGTAGGCGGCCGCTATCGGGACGGACTGTGCCAGGTGTCCTGGAAGGACCGCGGAATCGGTCACGCTGTAGAAGTCAGCGGAGTGGCCGCCCGCACTGCCAGGACCTGGTACCAGCTCGGCGTCGCGGACGGTGAGCCACAGGATTTCGTGCTGCGCCCGGAGCCGGCGAAGCAGCTGGCCCAGTGCCGGGCTCGCCTGCACCTCGTCAGCGACGACAAAGAGGAGATTGCGTCCCTTGACCGTCCGTGCCACATGGTCCAGCTGGTCCTCGATCCTGCTGGCGGCTGCGTTCAGCGTGGCATGCTCACTGACATGCCGCAGGAGCCGTTCCAGATGCGCTTCCCCCGCCTTGGCGGGGATTGTCCTGGTGCCGGCGGAGTCGCCGCTGACCAGTCCCACAACGTCGCCGTGCCGGTGGGCCAGGTACCCCATCACCCCCAGTGCCATGACGGCGATGTCCTTCTTGGTCTCCCCCGCCCTGGACAGGGCCGACATGTTCCGCCCGGTGTCCGTGAGGAGGAACAGCGTCTGCCGGCGGACCGCCACATACCGCCTGATCAGCGGGGATCCGTGACGTGCCGAGGCCTTCCAGTCAATGTCCCGCACTTCATCTCCGGGGACGTACGCGCGGAGGTCGTCGAAGTCCAGGCTGCGGCCGCGGAAGACGGAACCGTACTCACCGTCGAGCATGCCGCGGGCTTTGCGGTGCGCGAAGATGGTCATCTTCGACTTCACACGCAGGAGGAGGCTGGGCACGCCGGCCTCAGGGGGTCTGGACGGCGGCGACGACGGCGTCAATCACCGATTCCACCGGCACCTGTTCGGCCACCGCATCAAAGTTGAGGATCAGCCGGTGGCGCAGGACCCGGTGGGCCAGTGCCTTGACGTCCTCGGGGAGGACATGGTCCCGGCCGTTCAGCAGAGCCACCGCGCGGGCGGCCTGGCTGAAGGCGATGCTGGCGCGCGGGCTGGCACCGAATTCGATGAAGCCGGCCAGCCGTTGATCGATGTATTGGTGGGCGTTGCGGGTGACGAAGACCAGTCCCACGATGTAGTTGATGATGGACGGGTCAATGTAGATGCGGCGGACCAGTTCCTGGACCCCGGTGACGGCATCCAGCGAGGCCGCTGCCGGGGGCGTCTGTTCAGCGGTGAAGACCCCCGCGTCGATGCGGCGGATGATTTCTGCTTCCTCGGCCGGCGACGGGTAGTCCAGCACGTCCTTGAGCATAAAGCGGTCCATCTGGGCTTCCGGGAGCTGGTAGGTGCCCTCCTGCTCGATGGGGTTCTGGGTGGCCAGCACCAGGAACGGTGAGGGGAGCCGGTAGTCCTGGCCGCCGATGGACGTCTGCCGCTCCTGCATCGCCTCCAGCATGGCGCTCTGGGTCTTGGCGCTGGAGCGGTTGATCTCGTCCAGCAGCACGATGTTGGCGTGGACCGGGCCCAGCTGCGTGACGAAGGTTCCCTTGGCAGCGTCATAGATTTGGGTGCCCACGATGTCGCTCGGCAACAGGTCCGGGGTGCACTGGATCCGGCGGAACTCCGCGCTGACCGCTTCAGCCACGGTCTGCGCCGCCGTGGTTTTGGCCAGGCCCGGAACGCTTTCCAGCAGGATGTGACCCCCGGTCAGCAGTCCCACCAGCAGCGATTCCCGAAGCCGGGCCTGGCCCACCACTTTGGCCTCGAAACTCCTGGAGATGCTGGCCACCACCTGTTGTGCCCGGGCCAGCTCCGCCGGTTCGATTCTCGCGGACGCGCTGGTCTGGAGCACTGTCATTCCCCCTGGTGAACTGTTGATGGCTGTGCCGGCCGGACGGCTGCACTCCGCCCGCCATCCTATCCAAGTCCCCGCCCCCGGGTCCGGCAATGGGGACCCCTCCCCATCCGGGGAATGCAGGTCTATCCTTTTGCCATGAGTGAGCTTCCAGCCAGCTACAAGGAGTTTCTCGCCGACAAAAGCGAGATGTTCATCAGCACCGTCAAGCCTGTCCTGCAGCAGTCCGCGGCAGACCGGCTTCACGGAGTCCGGGTTGTTTACACCCCCGGCTCCACCGGCCACCAGGCACACCTCGACGACAGCATTCCCTTCGGCGTGGTGGTCGAGGACATCGACTAGCCCCTCACCGCTCCGGACAGCGCGAAGGAGCCGCCGGCGCCCCTGGCCACAATGACGTACAGGGCCAGCACCGG